>JAMCRS010000323.1:13844-21584 GCA_023380675.1 Chloroflexota bacterium | reverse complement strand
GGACGCCGGCCGTTATCATCTCCAAGGATTCGCTGCGTCCGCTCCCCTTGGGTATCTCGCTCTTCATGGGCGAAAACGGCACGAATTGGAACCAACTGATGGCAGTGGCGGCCATCGGCACCTTGCCTATGATCCTGCTCTTTTTCTTCCTGCAGCGCTCGTTTATCCAGGGGATCGCGATCACGGGGCGGAAGGAATAGCCGTGACAGAGACCATGCGAGCGGTCGTCGTACCGCGCTACCACGGCGAGCTGCAAGTGATGAGCCGGCCAGTGCCGCGCCCCGCGCCGGGCGAAGTGCTGCTCCGTGTGTGCGCGAGCGGCTTGTGCAGCACCGATCTGCACCTCCTCCAGGGCCGGATGCCGCTTGGCGAGCTGCCGCGCATCGTCGGGCACGAATCTGCAGGCGAAATCGTCGCGCTCGGCGAGGGCGTACGCGACTGGAAGATCGGCGACCGGGCGACGGTCGCGATCGACGTGGTATGCGGCGTCTGCCGGCATTGCCTGACCGGGCAAACGCAGCGCTGCACCGCCATGACGCGCATCGGGTTCGAGCGCGACGGCGGGCACGCCGAGTACCTCGCGCTGCCAGCGGCGAACCTGGTCGCGATTCCCCCGGAACTCGATTACGCCGCGGCGGCGATACTGCCGGACGCGGTCGCGTGCATGTACCACAGCCTGATCTGTCAGGGCAAAGTCGGCATCGGACAAAAGGTTCTGATTCTCGGCGTCGGAGGACTCGGGATCCACGGCGTCCAGATCGCGCGCCTGGCCGGCGCGCAGGTGATGGCGACCAGCCGAAGGGAAGAACGGCTCAAACTGGCCGAGCAGTACGGCGCCGTGCCGGTGAATCCGACTCGGCAGTCGCTAAAAGACCTGGTCGCAGAGCTCACGTATCACGAAGGGGTTGACGTGGTCGTGGACAATATCGGCAACCGCGCCAGTGTGCTGGAAGGCTTGAGCCTGCTGCGGCCTGGCGGTAAGTTCCTGGTCGTAGCTTACCTCGACGAGATGCTCGAATTCCCTTCAATCCCGGTCTTCAAGACCGAGCTGGAAATCATCGGCTGCCGCGGTAGCACGAAGCAAGACTTGATCGAAGTCGTACGTCTGGTGCAGCAGGGGAAATTGAGCCCGGTGATTGGGGCACATTGTTCGCTTGAGCAAATCCGGACGGCGACTGAACGGCTGACGAATGGCGATCTGGTCGGTCGGATCGTCCTCACACGATAGATGGATTTGATTCAGGGGTTATGAGGAGTCTTGGCATGCGTGACACACTTCCGGCACAGATGCGAGCCTTGGTGCTGCCGTCGCCGGGCAAGTTTCAAGTCGAGACCGTTCCGGTGCCCACTCCCGCCGCCGGCGAAGTGCTGTGCAAGGTGCGCGCCGTGGCGATCTGCGGGAGCGATCCGGAGATCCTGCGCGGCGACCTTGCCGGGATTTGGCCTCCAAGTTATCCATTCATCCCCGGTCACGAATGGGCGGGTCAAGTGGTCGCCGTTGCCCTCGACGTGGCGAATCTGCACGTGGGCGATCGGGTTGCCGGGCAGGCGCACAAGGGCTGCGGCGTCTGCAGGAATTGCCTCGAAGGACGCTACACCATCTGCGAGAACTACGGCCGCCCGGATTCCGGGCAGCGGCATTACGGTTTTACGACTCAAGGCGCGTACGCCCAGTACATCGCGGTCTCGGTCAAGAGCGTCGACAAGATGCCGGATACGATTACGTTTCGTGAAGGCGCCATGGTCGATACGGCCGGCGTGGTCGAGCACGGTCTTGCGCTGAGCGGGATCACGCCCGGCGGCACCGTCGCGGTGATCGGACCCGGCCCGATCGGCTTGATCGCGATGCGCTTTGCGCGCGCGCGGGGCGCAGCGCGTATCCTCGCGGTGGGCCGGGGTACACGGCTGCAGGCTTCACTCAAGGCCGGCGCCGACGTGCTCGTCGATTTTCAGAAAGCGGACCCCGTGAAAGCCGTGCGTGACGCAACGGCCGGCGAAGGGGTCGACGAAGTCGTCGAGTGTTCGGGCGCAGCCGGGACGTTCCGCCAGGCCGTCGAGATGGTGCGCAAGGGCGGCCGCGTGGCGCTCCTCGGCGTCCCGCCAGACAGCGTGATCGAGCCTTTGCCCTTCAAGTACATCGTCCACAACGAAATCGCGATCTACGGCTCGCGCGCCAACCCGAACTCGTCCCGCAAGGTGATCGCGTTGATCGCGGCGAAACAACTGGTCGTGTCCGATCTCGTCACCCACGCTTTTCCGCTGGAAGAGTTTGCGACGGCGCTGGACTGTTTCGTGCATCGCCGAGAGAACGCGATCAAAGTCGTAGTCGAACCGAACGGCCCGGAAGAATCAGGGGCGTGACGGTGGCGGTGTAGCGCTCGACCCCTTTCGTGGTCGCCGGACCGTCCGCGCCGGGCATCAGCATCGGCGCCTGAATCACCCGTGCCAGAGGAGCCATCATGGATACTGAACGCGTCAATCGTCTCAAGAGGATCATGGGGGAAGCCGGCATCGACGTTCTCCTGTGCCGCCTGCCGGAAAACGTCCTTTACGCGACCGGCTACTGGCCCGTCATCGGCGCGTCTCTCGCCGTCTTTCCCTTGGATGGGGATGCGACTCTCATCATGCCGTATTCGGAATTGGACTATGCGGCGGCGGGATGGGTGGCCGACAAACGCACTTTTCGATTCATCAACATGCAGGCGATCGCGAATCCGACCGCACAGACGCAGGCGCTCCTGAAAGACTTGGCGTTCGAGAAAGGCTTTTCGAAAGCCGTCGTCGGTTACGAAGGGAGCTTTGAATTGGTCGGCGGTAACAACGTGGCGGCGGAAGCGCGCGTCGTCGCCGAATCGACGCTCAACGCGCTGAAAGAAACGCTGCCGCGCGCCAAGTGGGTGGACGCGACGAACGCGATCAAGCGATCGCGGATGGTCAAATCGAAACAAGAGATCGACCAGATTCGGATCACGAACGAAGTCGCGTCGATGGGTTACCAGGTCGCGCGTGAGATGATAACGGCCGGCGTCCGCGAGGCGGAGGTCGCCGGGGCGGTGGAAGGGCGCATCTACGGCAGCGGCGTCGGCTACAAGAACGTCACCCGCTCGCGCGGTTATTGCTTTGTCATGTCCGGCGAGAATTCGGTCAATTCGTGGCGGCCGTTCTGTGTCTCGACCGACAAGCGCCTTGCGTGGGGCGAGCCGGTCCTCGTCGAATTGGACGCGATGACAAACGGTTACTTCAACGACTTGACTCGCACTTTTTTTGTGGGCACGCCGGACGCGCGAGCCAAAAAGGTCTTTGACACCGTGCAGGAGGCCGTGAATACGGTGATCGCCGCCGTCCGCCCCGGGGCGCGCTGCGCCGACCTCGACGCGCTGGCGCGCAAGGTGATCGACCGCGCCGGCCTGGGCGAGTACTTTAACCATCAGCTTGGACACGGCGTCGGACTGCAGTTCCACGAGCCGCCGACCCTCCACCCGGCGAGCGACGACGTTCTTGAACAAGGGATGGTCTTTGCGATCGAGCCGGCGATCTACATCCCTGGTTTTGGCGGCGTGCGGCTCGAAGAGAATTTGGCGGTTACGGAGAGCGGGTGTGACAACTTGTGTCCGTTCCCCCAAAGGATGGACTCGTAAATGAACGCAAACCGCAGGCTTGCATTCCGCGAGCTCGAGCAGGAGTGGATATGAACATCAAGCAGGTTGCCGTCATCGGCACCGGCATGATGGGGCCGGGCATCGCGGCCGTGGTCGCGCTCGCCGGGTATAAAGTAATGCTCGTTGGCGAGAGGCCGGACTGGGTGGACGACGGACTCGACAAGGCCCGTGCGCTGATGGACCAGTTGTTTCAGCACAACCTGGCCAGCGGAACCGCCGTCGCGTCCGCCAAGCTCGGTTTGGGCGGCACGGACGATCTGGATGCAGGTGTCCGCAACGCCGAGCTCGTCGTCGAGGCGATCTACGAGAACCTCGAGGCCAAGCAGAACTTGTTCGAGCGCCTTGACCGGGTCACGCCGCTCGACACGCTCCTGGCCACAAATACCTCGGGCTTGAGCGTCACGGCTATTTCAGAGCGGGCGAAGCACCGCGAACGGATCGTCACCACCCATTTTTGGATGCCGCCGCATCTCGTGCCGCTCGTCGAAGTTGTCATGAGTCCGCACACCTCGGAGCGCACCGCGCAGGCCTTGCTGGATTTTCTGCGTAGCTGCGGCAAACAGCCGGTCCTCGTGCGCAAAGATCTCCCCGGCCAATTGGCGAACCGGATCCTGCAGGCGATGATCCGCGAGGCGACGAGTCTGGTGCAAGACGGCGTGGCGAGTTCTGAAGACGTCGACAGCGCGATCAAGAACGGGTTGGGCATTCGGCTTCCCGTTTGGGGTATTCTCGAGCACATCGACGCCGTGGGATTGGACCTGGCCCTGGCGGTCCAAGACAGCGTGCTGCCGGCGCTGAACAACGAACCGCATGCCGTGCAGCTCTTCGCCGATAAGGTGAAACAGGGCGATCTTGGGGTCAAGAGCGGCAAGGGTTATTACGATTGGACCCGGCGAGATATCGACGCGCTCAAACAGCTGCGGGACGAGTTCATCATTCAAACCCTACAGTTCAAGGCGAGTCACCCATAGAGTCCAGCCGATGCTAGTCAGGCGCTCATAGAATTGCCGGGCCTAGCGAAGATTGCGAGACACCCTTGGCCGAGAATCATACCGGCAAACGAACCGATATGCGCCGGCGAACATCTTTTGCGAGCGTGAGGATAAAGACGCGATCCGTTCTCCACGCTCAGATCACATAGACCTTCACACCGTTGAGTTCGGGCGTCACCCGATGCGAGTCAAGTGAGTCAGCGCGTGCGGCGAGCCAATGTGCCTCGCCGCATTTCATGTCGTGGGAGCACCTCGTATGAAATAGCGTGGTGTCGCTGAAGCAAAATGCGTCTGGATTCGCATACCGCCGAGCCGTCTTCGCAGTTCTCGCCGAGGCGTCGAGTTGCTGGTCATCCATGAGCGTCTTCGTGCCCGCTTTCCCCATCTTCGCGCCGCAGATCAACCCAGTACTCTGTCACACTGAAGATGCGGTGTTGTCATTCTGAGCCGAGCTGAGCGAAGGCGAAGAATCTCCCGGTTCCGCAATGCGAGATGCTTCGTCGCCAAAAGCGCTCCTTGGTATGACAACTACTCAGTATCACATCGTCAGACTACTTGTCTCGTAATCCGCACCGCACTACCCTAGATATCGATGCGCTCAATCAGCTTCGGGATGAATCCAGCATCGCAGCCTTTCACCATCATCGAGTCGTGCGCTCTTGGATTTCGGCCAGCGAATCGCCGCCAACGCCGAGAATCGGGCGATCGACGAACGCGCCTCACTTGGCCCAGTGTCGCCATAACCTCGCCGATGGCGGCTCTCTATCGAAAGGAAATGTGTCGCAGAGACGGGTAGCAGAAGGTCGTGTAAACTACCGTGCGGCCGCGATGTTCACCGTTGCCATGCTGTGTTTATGGGCAGCGATGTACGTATACGTGCCCGTGTTTCCGGTCTACACTGAATTATTAGGTGCTCCACTCGATGTCGTGGGTCTGGCAGTTGGGGCGTACGGACTAACCCAACTGCTGACGCGTATTCCAGTTGGCATTTGGTCGGATGCCATCGGCAAACGACGTATCTTCGTCTCAGGCGGCATGATCGTATGTAGCCTCTCGGCGGTGGGGTTGGCCCTCGCGCCGAATCCTTTTTGGTTAGTTATCTTTCGCGGCGTAATGGGTTTGGCGGCAGCGACCTGGGTATGCTCGTCTGTCCTTTTCGTTTCCTACTTCCCGGCTGGTGAATCCTCGATTAAAAATCCCGTTCATTTTGGTGTAGGTCCACGACCTTCGCCGGGAGGAAAAGCTGTGTCGACTTCGATTACGCTCTCAAAAGCACGCCAAGGATTCAAGTTCTACTGCCAAACGGCGAACCTCGCCAAACGAACAATTGCATGGTATGACAGGACTCTCGCAGGCTTCGAGGCTTATCTTGTTTCAGCGCAGCCGGGCGAGACGCCACGGCTTGGAAGCATTCAACCCAACGACATCCGAGCGTTCATTGTGGATCTCCAGAGCCGCGAAACTATGTATCTTGGTCATGCCCACAGGAAACCGATTCAGCGCAAGTTGTCGCCGTTCACCATTCACGCCAACGTGCGCTCACTCGCGGCATTCTTCCACTGGGCAGTTCGCGAACGATTGCTTGAGCGGTATCCGATGGAGAACATTCCACGGCCGAAGCTTCCCAAATTTATTAAACCGCGCTTAGAAGGCAGACCTTGAAAAACTCCTCAAGGCATGCCGAGAGAGCCCCGGAGCTTTGGCCGCGCGTAATCGAGCTATTCTATTGCTGCTTCTCGACACAGGAATGCGCGCGAGCGAACTATGTGGCCACGTTACGGGCAAAGGGATGAAAGACAGGTATGTCCCCATCGGAGCGCGAGCTCGCCAAGTGTTATGGGAATACGTCAATCTGCACCGTAACCCCAGAGTCGCGACGAATCTCGTCTTCATGACCCGGCATGACAAACCGTTGAACGGCACGAGCCTTGCTCACATACTCTGGGAACTGGGAAAACGCGCCGGCGTGGAAGGATGTCATCCTCATCGTTTCCGACATACCGCGGCGCGCCTCTACCTGAGAAATGGCGGTGACGTCATGTCGTTGCAGCAAATACTCGGCCACGAGGACCTTGCGACGACGCGCATATACATTCAACTCGAGCAAGAGGATATCGAGAGGACTCACGAGCGCGCGAGCCCGGTAGACCGGATGGGGTTGTAGAAGTCGAGCTGGCTTCGGTCGATGCCGGCCAAGGTCGTTTCAACCCCGCAGGAAATCGAAAGACCGCTTGGCTATCCTTCACCGGATAGTAAGCGGTCTTTGATTGTGGCTTGTTTCAGACTCGAACTGGGGACCTTCGGGTTATGAGTCCGAATCTGAAACGATATCAATTTGGCCGCGCGGAATCCACACCGGCGCCGCGTTCCTGGGCGCGGCGCCGAGCGGCAAGCGATTCGTCATCGGCGCGATCAGCATTCTTCGCCGGCAAGACGGCAAGATCGTCGAACACTGGCTGAATGAAGACGAGATGGGCATTCTCCATCAGTCGGGCTTGCCGGCTTTTACAGCGTCCTAAGGAAGGCGAACGAATCAAGCCGGCGCCAGCGCCCGCTGGATGCCGGTCTTGAGCTCGACGGCGCGCTGCGCCGCGCGCACGATGTCGGCTACGGCCAGGCCGTACTTGTCCAGGAGCTCTGCGTACGGCCCGCTCTCCGCGAACGTGTCGGCGATACCGACGCGGACGACCGGCGTCGGACGATTGTCGGCGAGCGTTTCGGCGACGGCGCCTCCGAGCCCGCCGATGACCGAGTGCTCTTCCACGGTCACGAGCGCGCCCGTTTCCGCCGCGCAGCGGACGATCGATTCGCGGTCGAGCGGCTTGATCGTGTGGACTTCGACGACGCGCGCGTTGACGCCTGACTGCGCGAGCTCGGCGGCCGCCACGAGCGTGCGTGCGACCATGACGCCGCAGCAGACGAGCGTTACGTCCGAGCCGCCGCGGAGTTGCACCGCCTTGCCGATGACGGGCGCATACGCCTCGGTAAAGATCTGGGGCACCTCGTTGCGGCACAGCCGCATAAAGACCGGCCCGCGCCAGTCGGCGACCTGAGGCAGCAGCTTGGCGACGGCCAGCGACTGCAGCATC
>JAMCRS010000323.1:0-13834 GCA_023380675.1 Chloroflexota bacterium | reverse complement strand
GGCACCGCTTGTTTAGTCTCGGTGGCGTCGGCAACGACGACCACGGTCATGTTGGGCAGGGCACGCATCACCGCCAGGTCGGTGATAGCGTGGTGGGTGGGGCCGTCGAACGAATCGGACAGGCCGCTGTAGGCGCCGGCGAGCTTGACGTTCGCCTGGCCATAGCAGAGGTGCGTGCGGACCTGCTCCAACGCTCGCGTGGCGAACAAGAAGGAGAACGTATTGGCGATAGGCACGCGGCCCGCATTGGCGAGGCCGACGGACACGTCGACGAGTGCGGGCTCGGCAATGCCGACGTTGAAGAACCGGTCGGGATATTTCGCCTGGAACATGCCACTGTGGTCGGAGTTGGAGACATCGGCGCTCAGCACCACCACGTCGGGATGCGTCTCGCCGAGCTTGACCAACGCTTCGCCGTACGCTTTACGCATCGAGACGGGCGCGCCGAACGTGCCCCGGACTAGTTCTGCCATTTTGCGGCTCCTTCCCGCAGCTCGGCGAGCGCCGCTTGAAACTGCGGCTCGGTCGGCGGATTGCCGTGCCAGTAGGGGTTATTCTCCATAAAGCTCACCCCTTTGCCCTTGGTCGTCCTCGCAATGATAATGACCGGCTTGGCGTGAACTTCGTCGGCCTGATCGAGCGCGTCGAGCATCTGCGCCATATTGTGCCCGTGGATTTCGATCACGTGCCAGCCGAACGCGGCCCATTTCGCCGTGATGGGTTCGGTGGAAAGGACCTGAGCGGTCGTGCCGGTCTGCTGCACGCCGTTGTAATCCAGGATTACGGTCAGGTTGTCGAGCTGATATTTGGCGGCGACAAGCGCCCCTTCCCAGACGACGCCGGCGTTGATCTCGCCATCTCCCAAGATCGCGTAGGTGCGGCGGCGCGAACGGTCCATGCGGGCCGCCAGCGCCATACCGGCTCCTATGGCGACGCCGTGCCCGAGCGGGCCGGCCGGCACTTCGACGCCGGGCGTCTTTTGACGCTCGGGATGCCCCTGCAAATGACTGTTCAGCTCGCGAAAGGTCGCCAGCTCGGCGACGGGGAAAAAGCCCCGATGGGCCAGAACGGTATAGAGCATCGCGCACGCGTGTCCTTTGGAAAAGACCAGCCGATCGCGGTCCGGCCACTGCGGCTGCTGCGGGTCGATCCGCAAATGGTGAAAGTAGAGCGCGACGAGCGCCTCGGCGATCGAAAAGGCGCCGCCGATGTGACCGGTCTGGTGCGCGTACACCATGTTGAGAACCTGAATGCGGTACTCGTAGGCGCGCCGCGAGAGATCGGCGATCATATCAGCGCAGTGCGGAGAGCCGTGCGGATAGACACGAGTCATTCCTGTAGCCTCCCAAGAACGGGATAGGGACTGGTGAGATGCTTTCGGTTGACCGGATCCCGTCAGGGCGATTCGGGCAGAAAAAGGACTTTGAACGCGGACCGGTTCTCGAACGCCTCGAACGCTTGCTGCCATTGAGGCAGGGAATAGACCGTCTTGACCAGCGGAGCGACGTCGACCGCGCCCGAGTCGAGAAGCTTGAGCGCCGTCACCCACGAAGTCCACTTGGAGCCGATCGAGCCGGTGACCTCCAGCTCGCGGTAGGCGATCAGGGAGAACTCGATCGGGAATGCGCCGGACGAGAGGCCCATTTGCAGGTAACGGCCGCCTTTGCGAGTGATCGCGAGACCGGCCCGCGCGGCCGCGGGCGCGCCGGAACATTCCAGATAGGCGTCGGCGCCGCGGCCCTGAGTCAGCTCCAAAACGATGTCCTCCATCGATTTCTGCTGAATCTGCACGGTGACATTGGCGCCTAGCTCGCGTGCGGTGGCGAGTCGCTCTTCATCGCCGGCAGCGCCGGTCACGATCACGGTTGCCCCGGCGGCCCGCGCGACCTGCATCGTCAACTGGCCGATGGCGCCCGGTCCGGCGACGACGACCACCTCCTGCGGACCCACGTGGGCCAGCTCGAGCGCGCCGTGCACGCAGCAGGCGAGCGGTTCGCAGACTGCTCCTTCCGACCAGGACAGGCGCTCGGGCAGCCGGTGGAGCCGGTGCTGCGGAACGACGACATAGTCTGTGAAACAGCCGTCGTAGACGTAGCCAATCAAGTATTTCTTGTCGCACAGATTATAGTTGCCCGTCCGGCAGCACAGGCATTCGCCGCACACGCTGAACGCGGTCTCGCTGCTGACCCGGTCGCCGGGTTTCCAATCCTGGACGCCCTCGCCGACCTCGGCGATGATACCGCTAAACTCGTGACCCATGATCACCGGCGGGCGCAGGTTGAGCTTGATATCGTCGTGAAGGATGTGAAGGTCGGAGCCGCAGATTCCCGCGGCCATGACCTTGATCTTGACCTGCCCCGGTCCCGGCCGCGGCTCCGGCACCTCCGCCAGTTCCACGTTCCCGGGCCCCGCGCGCGTCTTCATCAATCCCTGCATGAACGTCTCCTATTGTCGGCGTACCGATCTCAAGCGATCGCGATGGGATGAACCCACGAGCCGGTCGCTCCCACCAAGCGAAGCGGCGTGACGATGAGGAGGAATTCCGAAACGGACTGGACGACCAATTTCTCCAGGAACAGATTCTCGAGCAGCGTCATCCCGTTGTGCACGATCAAATAGCGGTGCACCCGGTGGTCCATCGGCGGCAATGCCTCGACCGTCATCGTATCCGCCCCGGCCAGGGTCATGCCCTGTTCCACGAGCCAATGCGCCGCGTCGAGATCAATTCCTGCGATCGCGTTCTCGTAGGCGGTATTACGTTCCTGCAGATGCTTGTAGTAACCGGTCCGGACGAGAACGGCGGTGCCGGGCAGCATCTGACAGCCCTGTTTTTCCAACGTGCCCTGGATGTCTCGAACGGTGATCGGATAGGCCGGCGGAAGAACGGGCACGCCCTTGAATCCGGCGACGTCGAGCACGATTCCGCGTGTCAATATGGGTGGCATCTCGGCGATGCTGAAATGCTTCTGTCCCTGATACGTCACGTGGTCGGCCGCATCCACCGTTCTGCCCGCGCTGTCATATAACCGGACCGGTCCGTCCAAGCTGGGTTCACCCGCATCGTCCTGCCGCTCGCCGATATGGCAGAGCGCGTCGATGTGCGTCGCGGTGTGAACCGCCATCGTGATCACCTCGGCCGCGGCGGACGCCGGGCGCAAGTCATCCAGGTCCCCGTGTCGAATGCGCGGCGTGAGCGTGTACGGCACCATGGGGCCGGGGACCGGAATGCCCTCGCGATAGATGAGGGAAAGGCTGTATACGGTTCCGGTTTTGACGAGCGAGAGCAGCTCCGGCGTCAGCACAGGAGGGGCGTAAACGCCGTAGGCGTTGAATCGGCCGGGCTCTACCGAATGCTCGAACGAGTCCATGATGTCCCTTTTTGCCGCAGAGCGGCGAATTACTTGTCGCGCTGCAGCCAGTGGTCCAGTGCCAACGCGACGACGATGATCAGGCCTTTGACGATCAACTGCTGCGACACGTCGACGTTGAGGACGCTCAATCCGTTATTGATGATGCCCATCAGCAGCGCGCCGATCACCGAGCGATGCGCCGAGCCGCTTCCACCCATGAGGCTGGTGCCGCCCAGGACGATCGAGGCGATCACGTCGAGCTCGTAGCCATCGCCGTAGACGGCAGAGGCGGTGTGGACTTGGGACGCCAGAATGATGCCGGCGACCGCGGCGCCGACGCCCGACAGCGCATAGACCCAGATCTTGGTCCGCAGCAGGCCTATGCCGGCCAGGCGCGCAGCAGCCTCGTTCTCGCCGATAGCAAAAACCGCGAATCCCAACGGCGTCCTGACCTGCACAAAGACTACGATCAAGGCGGCGGCCGCAAAGATATAGATCGGGAGCGGCAGGCCAAGCACCTGCCCGCTGCCGATGAACAGAAACGAGGCCGGCCCGCGGATCAAATGAAGAGACGCTTCGCCGATGAGGAGCGCCAGACCGCGGGCGATGCTCATCATCGCCAGCGTGACGACGATCGGCGGAAGCTTGAACTGCGCGACCATGATCCCGTTCACGAGGCCGACGAGTATTCCGATGGCCGCGCCGGCGGCCAGCGCCGGCACGACGGCTTGCCCGGTCGCTTCGAGCGTGAAATAGGCGAAAAGACCGGACAGCGCCATGATCGATCCGACGGACAGGTCGATCCCGCCCGTGATCACGACGAACGTCGAACAGACCGCCATGATGCCAATGATGGAAACCTGATAGATGATGCCTACGGCATTGTTGATCGTCAGAAAGGAAGGTGTGAGAAGCGAAAAGAACAGGATGACGACGATCATGACGCCGATCAGGCCATAGTCTTTGAGCGAATCCGCGAGCACGCGGGGCATCAGCGCTCTTGAACTGACGCTAGTGGTTTTCATTTCACGGTTTCTCCGCTCGCGGCCCTCAGGATCTCTGCCTGCGTGACCTCGCCCCGGGAGAAATCCCGCACCAGCCGGCCTTTGGCCATCACGAGTATTCGATCGGCGATGGTCATGACCTCTTCGATGTCAGACGAAACCGCCAGGATCGCGGCGCCCGCGTTCGCGAGCCGTCTCAGGATCCGGTAGATATCCGCCTTGGCGCCGACGTCGATCCCGACCGTAGGCTCGTCCAGAATAAAGACGTCCGTTTTGCCGGCGAGCCAGCGGCCGACGAGCACCTTTTGCTGATTGCCGCCGCTCAGATTGCGGACCATCATCTCGAGTCGTGGCGGAACGATTCCGAGCTGCTCCATTTGATTTCGGCCGAGGTTCTTGAGGCGGCTATCGGAGATCAAGCCAAAGCGAGTCACCAGCGACAGGTGCGCCGTCGCCAGATTGTCGCTCATCGTCAACCCCATGAGCAGTCCGTCGCGGCGGCGGTCTTCGGGTACCAGACCGATGCCGAGTTGGATCGCGTCCAGCGGTCGATCGACGGTGACCGGTCGGCCGTGCACCCAGATCTCGCCCTCGTCCGGCTGCTCGGCTCCGAACAAGGTGCGGACGAGCTCGGAACGCTTAGCACCGACCAGCCCCGTGATACAGACGATCTCGCCTTTGCAGACGGAAAGGTTGACGTCCTTGAACAGGCCGGCGCGGCTCAGTCCACGGCATTCCAGAGCGACGGTTCGAGCCTGGTCGGCCGGACGCTCTGATTGGAGCTCGTTCGCCTCCGCCGAAAGCTGCCGGCCGAGCATCATCTCTACCAACTGCGACTTGGTCGTCTGCGCGGTCGGCGTAGTGCCGAGCACCTTGCCGTCCCGCAGCACGCTGACGCGATCGGCGATGGCGAAGATCTCGTCGAGCACGTGCGAAATGTAGAGAACGCCCACGCCTTCGCGGGTGAGGTTTCGGATCGAACGGAAAAGGTTCTCGACCTCCGATTGGGAGAGCCAGGCGGTCGGCTCGTCCATTAGGATCACTCGGGCGTTGAGCGACAGCGCCTTGGCGATCTCGACCTCTTTTTGCTGTACGGAGGGGAGCGTCTGCACCGGCAGTTCCGGGTCGAGGTTCAAGCTGTGCTTGGCGAGCAGTTGCTGGACGACGGACCTATGCGCTTTGCGGTCAAAGGTCCCGAACTGGTGGGTCGAGTGACGGCCGAGTATGATGTTGTCCAGGACCGACAGAGCCGGCACGAGGTTGGACTCTTGATAGATGCAGGCAATGCCGGTGTCCAGTGCCACTTTGGGATCGCCCGTCATCATCGGCTGGCCCTGGACCACGACCTGGCCCGCGTCAGGTACGATCGCCCCGGTCAAGATCTTGATGAGGGTCGATTTACCGGCGCCGTTGCTTCCGACGAGCGCGTGAACCTCGCCGGCCCGGATATCGATGCTGACGTCGTCTAGCGCCTTGATGGCGTAATAGTGTTTGGAGAGATGACGCGCTTGCACCAGCACCTGCGGTTCGTCCATGCCGTTACCCCCGCGTCTCCCCGAATTGAACGTGCTGGCGCCGCAGCAGCTCTTGTTCCTGACGGATCTTGGTGAACCGGTCGTAGCCGATCGCGCTAAACAGGATCACGCCGGCGACGACAGGCTGCGCGTAGGTCGTCACGCCCAACAGCGTCATGCCGATGTAAAGGGTGCCGATCAGAAACGCACCCAGCGACGGTCCAAACGGATTGCCGACCCCGCCCTGCATGCTGGTGCCGCCGATGACAGCCGCCGCAATGGCAGAGAGCTCAAAGCCAAGACCCAGCCCTTCCGTGGACGTGTTCATGCGAGAGGTCAAGACGAGCGCCGCGATCGCCGCGCAGAGGCCGGAAAAGATATAGCCCCACAGCTTGACCTGGCCGATGTTGATCCCCGCCAGGTGAGCAGCCTTTTCGTTGCCCCCTACCGCATACATATCGATTCCCAACTTGGTGTATTTCAGAATGAAGAACGCGACCCCGATTGTCACGAGCAAGTAGACGAATGCGAGCGGAATCGGCCCAAGACGCCCGTCGATCGCCAGGTAAACCGGATCGGAGATCGCCCGCACGGTTAGCTCGGGATTCAACTGGCGTCCCGAGATCGCGTACGTGAGGCCGCGATAAGAAGCCATGGTCGCCAATGTCGCGACGAACGGATTGAGTTTCAGCCGCACGACGAGCAGCCCGTTCACGAGCCCGGCCAAAGCTCCGACGAGCAGCCCGATCGGAATGGCGAGCCAGCCGGGCAGGTCAAAGATCAAGAGCAGGTCGAACATCGTCATGCCGACGAGACTGACGATCGCGCCTACGCTCAGATCGATTCCGCCGAGCAGAATCGCAAACGTCATGCCGATGGCCATGATGCCGATGTGCGAAAAGCCGGTCAGCAGATTGCCCAGGTTGTCAGTCGTACGAAAGGTCGGCGAAAGCAGCGAAAAGACGAGCACGATCACAAGGTAGAAACCGGCTAATCCCAGCCTGGGTGAGCTCAGCTTCTTGAGCATGTCCATACCACCTTCGGTGCGAGACCGGAGCGCAGCCCAATCGCTTTCAAACCACAAGCCGCGCCGGCGCAGCGGGGCGTCGCGGCCCGCCGGGTGGAAGGATGGTCCACGGCAACGTGGACCATCTCCCCACACCCGCTTGGCGATGCGCCAGTTCTTACCAGCGCTTTTCGGGCGGAATCTGAGCCACGTTGTCTTTGGTTGCGATGACGTATGGCATCAAGATGCGCGCCTGATAGTTGAAGAGCTGCGCGGATATGCCGCCGGTCGCCAGAGCGATCGCGACCGCGGCGGCGTAGCGTCCTTGCTGCCACACGTCGGTGTACTGAGTGCCGCTCAGCTCGCCGGCCTGGATGGATTCGAGCGCGTCCTTTTCGCCATCATTGCCAAAAATGACGATCTTGCCGAGGAGGCCTTTGGCCTTGGCGACGTCGACGGCGCCGAGGGCCATCGAGTCGTTCACGCCGTAAACGCCCTGGATGTCCGGGTTGCCGGCGAGGATCGAGGAGAAAACGTCCTGCGCCTTTTTGCGGTCCCAGTCGGCGACCTGATCGGCGACGACCTTGATGTTCGGGTACTTGGCCTTCATCCCGTCCACAAACCCGTTGGTCCGCTGGTCGCGGATGATCATTCCCGGCGCAGCGTTGATGATGGCAACGCTGCCTTTGCCACCCATCATCTCGCCCATCTTTGCGGCGATGTCCATGGCGCCGTAATAGTGGTTCATCTCGACGTGCACGGCGTGCGGCTCGGTCGCGTCGATGTTCAGGGTGATCACTGGGATGCCGGCGGCGCGAGCCTTCTTGAGCGACGGTCCGACGGCGACGCTGTCGATGGGCTGGAGAAAGATCGCGTCGACGCCCTGGCTGATGGAGGTGTCCAGCAGGCTGAGCTGAACGTCGGCTTTGCTTTGTCCGTCAAGCAGTTGATACTCGATGTTCTGCTGAATGTCGGTGGTCTCTTTGATGCCCTGACCCCACGCCGTCGGAACGGTGTGCGCCAGCTGCTGGATAAAGACCATCTTGTACTTGTCTTTCTTTTGGCTCGATGAAGGCGTGGCCACGCCCGCGGCGGGGGCGCTGGCGGGAGCGCCGGCTCCCTGGCAGGCGCTGAGAACCGAACCCGCGGCCGCCATGGAGACTGTGGTGGCCGCCACTGTCAAGAAACGACGGCGACTGATCTTGCCCTGCTGATCTTTGGTTGGTTGTCCGTCCATCGCGAATTCTCCTTCGACTCTGAAGTGACACGAGGTGTCGATGATGGCCCGGGGTGCGGTGGGAATTTCACCCCGGCCAGGCTTGCCTGTCGGTCTGCGCTCAGTGTTCGTCTTGCGTCGGGTCCCTAATGTCGCTGACTCCACCTCCTTTTCGAATGGCTCTACGCCCACGATCAATTCCCCGACATGCCTCTATACCTAAAGATCGAAAGCCAGCCACGCCAGCCGCAAGCTAAACCGTCCAGACAACATCGGCGCGCTCATGCCGGCGATTGTCTCTTTCGAAGAGAGCGCCATGCAGGCTTGTAACGGACCAAGCTCCGACCAAGGTCAGAGCAAGAGCGCTCTTCACGTGGCGAGGGGGAGCGCCGCGCGAGTTCGCGCTTGCTGCGCGGATGCCGCCGATGTATACTCGATAGGCGGGTAAGACTGAGCTTCGATCCAGGGGAGGGGAGTCGATCTGCACGGCTCGATATGGACCCGGGTTGCGAGCGCCCGAGCCAAGAGGGAAAATCGAAATGGCACGGCGCTGCCGTGCGTTGATTGAGAGCGAGCGCGTGACGCGCTCGATAGTCGGCGTCCTCGACGACCACACGCCCCCCGCCATTGGAGTGATCTGTTCGACGAAAGCAGACGCAGTCGGCGTCAGGGCCGGCAGCCATGGTCATTTGCCACGAATAGGTCAGATTACGTACGAATGTGTTGACAACGGCCCAATCTGTGATATAATCGTGGTATGAGGTATGACCTCCTATAACATACTACTAGTAACTCTATTTGTCAAGTACTTTTTCTCACAAGGCATCCAGGCAGCGAGGAGATTCGCGAGAAATGCATGATGACGATCTCTTCCCCACTCTTGGGGCAGGGGAACGGCTCGTGTACAAAGTCGTCAATGAGCTGGAGCAGTCCATTATCGTCGGCAAGTTGCCGGCGGGGACCAAGCTGCCGCCCGAACGGGATTTGGCTGAAAAGCTCGAGGTCAGCAGAACGGTTGTTCGCGAAGCCGAACATATTCTCGTGACCAAAGGCCTGCTCGAAACAAAACACGGGATCGGAACGATTGTCAAGGATGCGAGCACGGCCAATATCGTCGAAAGCCTCAGCTTGATGCTGCGGATGCACGGTATCTCGCTGGACAACCTGCATCAGGTCCGTTCGATCCTGGAAGTGGAGATCGCCAGCCTGGCCGCCAGTCAAGCGAGCGCGGCCGATATTCAAGACCTCCGCCGGCTCCTCGGCGAGCTGGATGCGGCCGCGAGCGACGCCAAGGCATTCGCAGACCTGGACGCCGAGTTCCATACCGCAATCGCCAAGACGACGCACAATCCACTTTTGATCGTTCTGCTCGATTCCATTCGCGATCTGATGCAGAACGTCCGTATCTCCGTCTCGCGCTATCCTCTCCTCTACAATACCGTGATGCCGGACCACTATGCGATCGTAGACCGCATCGCCGCGCGCGACGAGCGCGGCGCCCGTCGGGCGATGCAGGGCCACCTGGAGCACGCCCGCAAGATCCAGGAGTTGTCTCTGGAGCCGCCCGAGAACCAAAAGACGAAGACAGAGCGAGCAGTACGAGGCCGCGCTGCCCCGGTAAGAGAATCGCCAAATCGATGAACGGATCCGTCAATTCACACGATACGCGAGTCACTCAGCCCATTGGAGGTGCGATGATGCCCGAATTCCCGATAGCCGCCAAGCTCCTGAAGCAGTTCAAAGGTGACCGCTATCTCAACGGGCTGAACGTGCTGCCAGCGCTCGGTCCCAACGCGGCGCGCTTTGGCAAACGGGCCGTGCTGGTTCGCGATTGCTTCCCCGGCTCTGAACCGTTCATCAAGACGATACGGGACTCGCTCCGCGATGCGTCGGTGGAGGTCGTCGCCGAGCTGGACGGCGCGGCGCCGAACGCGCCCCGGCAAGACCTGGATCGGATCAAGGCCGGCCTGGACAGCACAAGGTATGACTTGATCGTGAGCTTTGGAGGCGGCAGCACCATCGATTCGGCCAAGGCGGCGAACGTGGTGCACACGCTCCGCGGAACGATCGACGACTACTTCGGCACGGGATTGGTCACGCAGGCTCTGACGCAGAGCGGCAAGACGCTAGCGCCGCACGTCGCAATCCAGGCGGCGGCAAGCTCGGGCGCGCATCTGACGAAATACTCGAATATCACCGACGTCAAGACCGGGCAAAAGAAACTGGTCGTCGACACGGCGATCGTTCCTTCCTTCTCGGTCTTTGATTACA
Source organism: Chloroflexota bacterium (assembly GCA_023380675.1). The sequence goes on along the minus strand of JAMCRS010000323.1, from coordinate 3,473 downwards.
CGACGACGTTTGGCGCGCCGCCCTCGCTGACAGCCGATGGAGCGCTCGACGGCATCTCGCACGCCGTCGAGGTCCTGTATTCCGCGGTCGGCAAGCCCGAGTACGGAACCGCAGCCGAGGTTGCGGCCGAAACGGTCCGGTTGGTGTTGGCCTATTTGCCTCGCGTATTGTCCGAGCCGCGCGATCCCGAGGGACGCCAGGCCTTGGGGCTAGCGACTGACCTGGGCGGGTATGCCATCATGTTGGGCGGCACTAACGGCGCTCACCTCACTAGTTTCTCGCTGGTCGACATCGTGAGCCACGGACGAGCGTGCGGGCTGATGAACCCCTACTACGCCGTCTTTTTCGCGCCCAAGATCCAAGAACCGCTGCGGCTGATCAGCCGGGAGTATCAAAAGGCGGGCTATACTCACGCGGCGATCGAAAGCCTGAGCGGGCGCGGACTGGGCGTTGCGGCAGCCGAAGCGATGATCGCATTCGAGAGCGCCATCGGATTCCCTACGGCACTTGGCCAAATCCCCGGATTCACAGACGCGCACATCGATCGGGCGCTTGCGGCGGCCAAAGACCCACAGCTCAGGATGAAGCTGGAGAACATGCCGGTCGCGATCACGGCGGACGGGGTCGACGAATACATGGGTCCGATCCTGCAGGCGGCCAAGACCGGTAATCTGGCGCTCATTAAGAACATAGCATGAACTGCCGATGCGATATAGACTAGCCTACGGCAAGACCGGCCTCGAATTCGAGCTGCCGGACGACCTGAACGCATCCGTCGTCGAGTCGAACTATGTCGCAGGGCCTGCCGAACCGGCGCGCGCGATCGCCGACGCGCTGCGCTCTCCCATCGGCTCGCGGCCGCTTCACGACCGCGTCCGGCCCACGGACAAGGTAGGGATCGTCTTCAGCGATATTACGCGTCCGACTCCGAACGACTTGATCCTCCCGGTCATCCTGCAGGAACTGGCGCACGTTCCGGTCGAGAACATTACGTTGTTCAACGCGTTGGGAACGCACCGTCGCAACACGGAAGGCGAGCTGCGTGCGATGCTGGGAAGCGATCTGGTCGACCGTTGGCGGATCGTTCAGAACGACGCCTTTCATCCAGAGACGCAAGTACACACGGGAGTGACGTCACGCGGGCACGACGTCTGGCTCAACCGCGAATTGATGGAATGCGACGTCAAGGTGTTGACCGGCTTCATCGAGCCGCACTTTTTCGCTGGATTCTCCGGGGGAGGCAAGGCGCTGATGCCGGGCATGGCCGGCGAGCGCACGGTCCTGGGGAATCACGACGCCGCTATGATCGCCGATCCGCGGTCCACGTGGGGAGTGACCGAAGGCAATCCGATCTGGGAGGAGATTCAGGAGGCGGCCCGTACGGCGGGCGAAACGTTCCTGGTGAACGTGACGCTGAACCGAGAGAAGGCGATCACCGGCGTTTTTGCCGGCGATCTTGGGCAGGCTCACAAGCAAGGCTGCGAGTTTGCGCGAGCTACTGCCATGGTCGCCGTGCCGCACCGGTTCGATATCGTCATCACGGGCAACTCGGGCTATCCGCTCGACCTGAACCTTTACCAAGCGGTCAAGGGGATGAGCGCCGGCGCTCTAGTGGTCAAGGAAAGCGGGGCGATCGTCGTCGCGGCCGACTGTTGGGATGGGATCCCGGAGCACGGGCTGTACGGCCAGCTCTTGCGACAGGCGAACAGCCCACAAGAGTTGCTAGACAGTATCTGTACGGCGGGCACGGTTCGCCAAGACCAGTGGCAGGCCCAGATCCAGGCCCAGATACAGCTCAAGGCCGATGTGTACGTTCGAAGCGATCACCTGACAGACGCGCAGATAGAATCGGCGCTCCTACGGCCATGCAGCCGCATTGAGCAGACCGTGGAAGAGCTGATCTCGGAATTTGGGCCGAACGCGACGATCTGCGTGCTGCCGGAGGGCCCGCAGATTGTCCCATACGTACGGCCGAACTGAAACCTCAGTCGTTTTTCCTCGCACGGCTCCGGGTGTAGAATGTGCGTGTCCGTCCCCAACTCCCTCTAGGAAAACTCGACCATGAAGATCGGATTGGCGGTAGCTCCGGCGGCCGCGTCTCCTCTGGCCTTTGTCGTTTTTCGCGGCCCGCTCGAATCGATCATGGACAAAGCCGCCCATCTAGGATACGACGGGGTCGAGCTGGCGCTCGTGGACGCCGGTGAGATCGACGTCGAGCGGATTCGGGCTGTGGTAGAGCGATTGGGCCTGGAAATTCCGGCGATCTCGACGGGGCGCGTCTTTGCAGAGCGGCGCGTGTGGTTCACTCACCCGGCCCGCTCGATCCGGCGGCAGGCCGTCGATACGGTCAACGGACTCATCCAGATCGCCGCGTTGTTTCATTCCACGGTGAATATCGGACGCGTGCGGGGGTTCATTGCCGTGGACGAGTCGCGCGACGCGGCGGAGCTTCGCTTTCTCGACTGCCTGCGCGAGTGCGCCGACCATGCGGCCGAGCAAGACGTACGAATGGTCATCGAGCCAGTCAACCGGTACGAGAGCAACTATCTCAACAGCGTGCCGGGGGTTCTGGACCTCTTGACCGTACTGGATCGTCCCAACGTCGCGATCATGGCCGACGCGTTCCACATGAACATCGAAGACGCTTGCATATCCGACAGCCTCGCTCAAGCCGGCGCACGACTAGAGTACGTCCACGCGGCCGACAGCAATCGCCGCGCGCCGGGTCAAGGGCATCTGGACTGGAACGAATTCGTCGGCGCTCTGCGATCGATCGGATACGACGGCTATGTGACCGCAGAGATCTTGCCGCTCCCCAACCCCGACGCGGCGGCCGCGGATGCCATACGATTCCTCAGACGCATCCTGCTCCAAGCGGCCTGACCGTAGATCCGAGACGCGCGTATGCGACGGACGTCCGATTAGGAATGCCGGGCATCCGTGTTTGTTCTTGCGTCGTAGATCATCGTGACGAAAAGCCCGTACTGGCTGAAAACCCCATCCGACCGGAATTTGACTCCACTGGAACACCGGATACAGTCCGATGACAGTTTTCGACAGCTTTCCCGGAGTCCCACGTGCTCCCCCGCTTTCGTCGGCTTACCCAACTCAGAAATAAATGACCCGCGTCCGCCTTGCCACGCCCGCCTCGCAAACTTGGGCGATCTTCTTGAAGAATCACGGCCACGCATGGGTATTTGGGCGTGCGACTTCTTGCCCGTTGTCGACCTTTGGTTTCGTCCGCTCTATCTCTTCTTCATTGTCGAGCTGTCTTCGCGACGGATTGTTCATTTCGGGGTCACGCGCTCTCCAACGGACGTCTGGGTGGCCCAACAACTGCGCGAAGCGACGCCGTTCTGTCAAGCGCCTCGCCTTTTGATTATCGAATTAAACCACTGCCTCTGGCAGTGAGTAGAGTGAAAAGGTTCTACCGTGGCGAGTAATTAAAATGTGGGTATGATGAGCCTCCCTGG
>JAMCRS010000322.1 GCA_023380675.1 Chloroflexota bacterium | reverse complement strand
CGTTAGGTGAGGTTCGGAATCTCCGCCGGCGACTTGGGTGCGCCGCGGTCGCCGCGCAGATAGGTCATCAGGCGGAGGAGCGGTTCTTCGGTCGAATCGCCCCGCAGGACATAGTCCACCTCCGGGCGCGCGATCAGCTCGCGGTGAAAATACGACGAGGAAAAACCGCCGAACACGACCGGGGTATCCGGATGGTGCTTCTTGACCAGGCGGGCCACCTCGAGCGCTCCGTGCGCGTGAGGCATCCAATGCAGGTCGATCGCAAACACGCGCGGATCAAGCGAGGCGATCATCTTCTCCGCGTCGAAATTACGGTCGTGCAGCATACGGACGGCGAGGTTGACGATTCGAGTCCGAAATCCGTGGCGCTCGAGATAGTCGGTCAGCGTCGCGAACCCGATGGGGTACATTTCGAAGACGGGCGTCGACGGGACGAGATCGCTGATCGGACCGTATAGGATCGTCTTTTCCCGAAAGTCGTAAACGCTGGGAGCGTGCAGAAAAACCAAATCTTGGCTCATGGCCTCATCAACTCGGACCCGGTGCCGGCTACAAAAAAACGTCCTCGTCGCTTCCAGCCGACTCACGACTGTCCACGGACGAGGACGTTTAAGGAAGGAGGGAGGAGCACAATTAGGGCCGCACCGCCCGCTTGACTCCACCTTCAAGATACCAGGTTCAAGTCCAAGACTGGTCAAAAACAAGTCAAATGTCCGTGTAGATCCGCGGGCGTGGATTCTTTGCCAATTGAGTGGAGTTGTGCTAGAATGGCCGGGTCTGTGAGCGGCCGCGTGGTGGCAGACATCATCATTCGCCTGATTGGGGAGGACGCGTGCTCGACATCGTAGGAAAGCGTTACCTGTATTTCGGTCTTTCGCTCCTGGTCATCATTCCAGGCTTGATCGCAATGGGCATTCATTGGGGTCAGACCGGCGAGCCCTTCCGGCTCGCCATCGACTTTACGGGAGGCACGTTGCTGGAGCTTCAGTTCAAGGCGCCCATGCAGTTCTCGACCGATCAGGTGGTGGGTGTCCTCGGGCAGTTCGGCATGAGCCCCAACGACGTCAGCGTCCAGCCGTCCGGCAATGACACGCTCGTCATTCGCACGAAAGAGATCGACTCGGCAACCAAGGTCCAGATTGAGAATGCGTTGCGGGCCAAGTTTGGAGATTTCACCGAACAACGCGCGGATACGGTCGGGCCGGCGATCGGCGCCGAGGTAACCCAGAGCGCGACGGGTGCCGTGTTTGCCGCCGCGATCGCGATCGTGTTGTATCTCATGTGGGCGTTCCGGCGCGTTCCGCAGGCCTTTCGCTATGGCGTCGCCGCTGTTATCGCCATGTTTCACGACGTCTTGGTCGTGCTGGGCTCCGCTTCGATCCTCGGACTCCTCTTCGGTTGGGAGGTCGATTCCCTCTTCCTCACCGCGCTCCTCACGGTGATCGGGTTTTCCGTGCACGATACGATCGTCGTATTCGACCGCATTCGCGAAAACATGGGAAGGATGCGCGGCAACCGCTTTGAAGATGTCGTCAATCACAGCATCCTGCAGACCCTCGACCGCTCGATCAACACGCAGCTCACCGTCCTCTTTACGCTCGCGGCGCTCATTCTGTTCGGTGGTATCACGATTCAGCACTTTGTTGTGACGCTCTTCATCGGTATCCTCAGCGGCTCGTATTCCTCGATATTCAACGCGTCGCCGATTCTGGTCGTGTGGGAAAATCACGAGTTGGGCCGGTTTTTTGCGCGCCTCTTCGGTCGCCAGAGTCAAGCCGCGGCTTGATCGATCAGTTGTCACGCCACCCTCATGGAAACGAGGGTGGCTTTTTCATTTGCGGCCCATGGGGCCAAATGCTTTGACTGGGCTGATTGGTTGTGGTAAGATAACCCGGTGAGACCGAAAATCGATGTGCGGACTGCGCGCGTGGAGGACAAGCCCGCTATCGTCGAGTTCTGCCGGAACACGTTCAGTTGGGGCGACTATATTCCCGAGGTCTGGGACGCGTGGCTGACCGATCGTGACGGCCGACTTTTGATCGGGGTTGTCGGCGGCCTGCCGGCCGGAGTGCTTCACATTGCCTTCATCGGCGATGACGTCGCGTGGCTGGAAGGGATGCGGGTGCATCCGGCGAAGCGGCGTTCCGGCGTGGCAACCACGCTGAGCGCGTCGGCGCTCGACGTGGCGCGCGAGAATGGATGCCGGCTGGCGCGGCTTGCGACGAGCGTCAAGAACAAGGCGGCCCAAATGATGCTTCAAGCGGCCGGGTATGCGCCAGTCGCGACGTTCGGCGAGTGGAGCGCCGAGCCGACGACGAACCATGAGGCCGCCGCCGTCGACCCGTTTTTGGAAATTGGAACGCGCGTGGCCGGCCCCCGCGACGAAGAGACCGTGCTCGCCCTGTGGCGGGCTTGTCACGAGCGCGCAGCCAGCCGGGCGACATGGGTCGATCACCGCTGGCACTGGCACGACCTGAGCGCGACCGTCCTGCGCACGCAGATCGCCGCAGCCCAAGTCAGGCTGGCTGCCGATGGATTCGGCTTTCTATTTGCCTCCGACGACGATTCAAGCGCCCTGCGCTTGAACGCGTTGGCCGGCGACGACGCCTCGCTGCTTTCTATTGCGGCGTCCGCGCGCGGCGAGGCCGGCTATCGCGGATACGCCGGTGTCGAGGCGATGCTGGTCGACCAGCCGGCGGTCAACGCTGCGTTGAGTGCAAGCGGCTATCGGCGTGATGGCGGGATGCTGGTCTACGAGCAAGTGATTTGACAAGTTGCGCCGCACGCATTGCGATTCTCGGGTTGGGATGCCTGGCCGCCGCATGCGCTCCTTTGCCGGTGCCCACCCAGACGGCCGCGGCACCGACCGACCATTCCAGTCAGACGGAGACGACGATCGTCCCAACGGCAATCGGGTCCAGCGCCCCAGTTGCATACCCTTCGCCAGTGCCGTCAGCGCTGCAGGCTCCGCCTGCGCAGCTGACCGAGGCCCTCGCGCCATTGCCGATCGTGACGCCGATGACATACGACCACGGGCCGCAAGCTGTGCTGATCGAGGCGGACCTTTGGAGTAACGGCGAGCCCATTCTTGCGGACGCGCACGTTACAACCTGGCGGCTGTACGGCGATGGGTTTGTCGTGTTCGCCGGCGACCCGGCGCCGCTTTCTTCCGGGCTGGACGCGACAGTACGGACCGGCCACTTGAGCGAAGCGGAGGTCGCCGGCCTCATCGCTTACCTGGACCAAGTCGGTTTTTATTCGTTGGACGCCGCGTATCAGCCCAAGCCGGCGCCCACAGACGCGGAAACGGCGCGGATCAGCGTTTACGCGGTTCACGGCAAGACTGTCAGTGTCTATGCGCCCGGGTTGAGCCCGGCTCCGCCGGCCTTTGACCTGGCCTGGGCGCGGATCACTCGGACCATACCGTCGGATGCAGGGACATTCGTTCCCACGGAAGCGTACCTGGAGTCGACCCCGGCCGGCGGGGTGACCAATTTTGCAGACCGCGGCTCGCTCGCCGACTGGACGCTCACCTCGCCTCGGCTGGCGGACGTCGTCGACGGCACGGTGGTCTCTGGTCCCGCCTATTCCCAGTTGGCCGCGTTGGTCGCGCAGCAGCAGCGAGATACGCTTTTTCGCGAGGGGAATCAGGTGTATCGGGTTCGCTTTGCGCCGAACATCCCGCGCGCGGTCCATCTCACCGATTGGCTCGGTATGGTCCTGGATGCGCCGCGCGAGTTCGACGGCCGTACGTT
>JAMCRS010000321.1 GCA_023380675.1 Chloroflexota bacterium | reverse complement strand
AGGTAGCCCTTCCCGTCAATTTCCGAGAGGGTGAAGGGGTAGTTGATGTCGTAGACCCAGGAGAGGAGCAGCAGCTTCCGGTCATTGACGTTTTTCATGTCGTCGTAGCAGCAGTCCCTGTGGTGCAGCAGGTTGTCTATAAAGACCGGCGAGTACGCCGGGGTGCCGGGAAGGCCCGGGTCCAGCGCCGGGTCGGGCCGGCCGTCCCGCCGGGTGTAGTGGCCGGTGAACACCTCCAGTATGTCCAGCTTGTCGGCGTCCCGGACCAGGCGGGCCAGCAGCAGGGAGCGGGACGGCAGGGATTGGGGCAGACGGGGCAGGCTGTGGCAGCGGACGGCGTCGGTGACCGCCCGGCGGTCGTCTTCCCCCAGGGGGGACAGCACCCCGGCCTCCTCCAGCACCCGCAGCCCCAGGAGAGCGTGGTCCTCCGAGTGGCGGTCGTTAAAGGTGCCGTACTGCACCACCTGCCGGAAGCGGCCCACGTCGTGGAAAAGCCCGGTGGCCCCGGCCAGCAGGAGGTCCTCCTCCTCACTGTCGTCCGGAGCCGGCCTCGTCACCACGACCGGCAAGCCTTCGATCCCGAACGGAGTGGTCGTCGTCGAAGGCGACCGCATCCGGGAGGTCGGCAAGCCGGAAGCGGTCAAGATTCCGCCGGACGCGGCGCAGATCGACTGCACGCAAGACACGGTCATGCCGGGCATGATCGACACCCACACACACGTCACCGCGAACAACAAATTCCGCGTTTCGCTGGACGAGCACTATACGCTCGATCTCACCACGGCGATTGTGCGTGGAACCATGAGCCTGCGCGAAGACCTGGCGTCGGGTGTCACCACGATGCGCGGACTGGGCGACCGGACCGACGTCGAATTGCGCTTTCGGGATGTGATCGCGCGGGGCGAGATTCCCGGCCCACGGCTGATCATCTCGATCAACGCGCTGCGGCCGAGCCACGGCACGGCGAGCTGGCTGGCCGAGACCGCCGATGGCGTGGAGGAGATCCAGCGCCGCATAAGGCGCAATTTCAGCCTCGGCGCGAATTGCGTCAAGGTCTTTGCCACGAATGTGCAAAATGGTGAGGGGTATCTCGACTATCTCAGGGGCGATTTGACCGGCGTGCCGGCGTATTCAAAGGAGGAGCTCGCCGCGGCCGCGCAGCAGGCTCATTCGCTCGGAATGAAAGTGGCCGCCCACGCGATCGGCGGACCGGCGATGCGTTGGGCGATGGAAGTTGGGATCGATAGTGTAGAACACGCCAACCTGCTCGAAGAGCAAGACCTGGAGTACTTCGAGAAGTACGGAACGTTTCTCAGCGATCCCAACCTGCAGTTGTTCTTCGACGACGAGACTGGCTTTGAGACGTTTGACACCTGGAAATTCGACTGGTGGCGCGCCAAGGTATTCAAGTCGAGGGAACAGACTGCCAAATACATGCCCGAGCTGATCAAGCGCGGTGGCAAGATATGTCTCGCCACCGACAGCACCCACGCCAATCTCTGGCGCGAAGCCAAGCACCTACGCGCGCTCGGCGTTTCGGCCCAGGATACCCTCTTGGCCGTCACCAGGAACAATGCTATACTCTTGGGCCTGGACGACCAGATCGGAACGCTCGAGCCCGGCAAGCTGGCCGACATCATTTCGATCCAAGGCGACCCGCTGAATGACATGGCGTCGCTGAGGAACGTAGGCCTGGTCATGAAGGCCGGGCAGCGTTACGAGCACCTGGTCCCGTCGGCGTGACTCTGTCCGTACACGCCTTATCCTCTAGAACGCGCAAGGGAATGCGTAACGAAAGAGGCTTCGATGCGCAAGTCATCACAGACCGTATTCTTGGTCGCGAGCGGCGACCTGCGCCTCTCGGCGAACACAAGTTGCGAGGCCGCGCAGGCGGCCATGGAGAAACAGTTGGGCGCTGCGCTCGCACGCGCGGGCGCGGCTGTCCAGCGGGCCCACGCGTACGATCCGGTCAAACAGCACGGTTTTATCGACAGCCAGAAACGCGGTATCGAAGTTTTTCGATCAATCCCGGCGACGGCGCCGGTCGTCGTCGCCGCGGCAGTGTGGCAGTATTCGCATCACGTGTTGCCGGGCCTGATGACTCATCGCGGTCCGATCCTGACCGTGGCCAACTGGAGCGGCGAATGGCCCGGTCTGGTCGGAATGCTCAATCTCAATGCATCCCTCACCAAAGCCGGTGTCAAGTACAGCACGCTCTGGAGTGAGCAGTTCACGGACGAATTCTTTCAAGCGGGTTTGAATAGGTGGCTTCGTACGGGACGCGTGACGCACGATACGACGCACGTGCGCGCCTATGAGGAGGTTCGAGTTCCAGCGGGCACCGCGCGTGTCGGCAAGGAGCTGGCGCTCGCGCTTCGCCGCGACAAGCCGATCCTGGGCGTCTTCGACGAAGGGTGTATGGGAATGTACAACGCGATCATTCCCGACGAGCTGCTAAACAAGGTCGGAGTCTTTAAGGAGCGCCTTAGCCAGTCCGCTCTGTACGCTCGGATGCTGGCTGTCCCGGACCAGGAAGCGCGCGCAGTCTACGATTGGATCGTCGGCAGGGGTATGCGCTTCCAATTCGGTAGTGACGAGGCCAGCGAGCTGACGCCCTCTCAGGTATTGGGCCAGTGCAAGATGTATGTCGCCGCCATCCGCATCGCCGGCGAGTTCGGCTGCGACGCGATCGGGATTCAGTACCAACAGGGTCTGAAAGACCTCGTACCGACTTCAGACCTGGCTGAGGGAATGCTCAACAACGTGGAGCGGCCGCCGGTTTGCGATCCAGTCACCGGTCGGGAGTTGTATGCGGGTGAGGCTCTCCCACACTTCAACGAGGTGGACGAATGCGCGGGGCTGGATGCACTGATCACGAACCGCGTCTGGCGACACCTGGGGCTTGCGCCGGAGACGACATTGCACGACGTTCGATGGGGCCGTCGAATTCAGCACGATGCTCGCGAAGATTTCGTTTGGGTCCTTGAAATCTCGGGTGCAGTCCCGCCGGCACATCTCGCCGGCGGCTACGCGGATGCGGTCGGCGAGCGCCAGCCGCCGATGTATTTTCCCCTTGGCGGCACTACGATCAAAGGGATATGCAAACCAGGCGTTGTCGTATGGAGCCGTGTCTTTGTGGCTGGCGGCAGACTCAACTGCGATATCGGCCTTGGCGATTCGGTCGCTCTCGACCACACGATTGCCGAAGAGCATTGGCGCCTCACGACCCCTCAGTGGCCTATCATGCACCTCGTCCTGCGCGGTATCACGCGCGACCAGTTCATGGCGCGGCACAAAGCCAATCACATTCAAGTCGTCTACGCGCCGGATGAGGCGGCCGGCAAAAAGGCGCTATACGTCAAGGCCGCAATGATGCAAGAGCTGGGCATCCGGGTTTCCTTCT
>JAMCRS010000320.1 GCA_023380675.1 Chloroflexota bacterium | reverse complement strand
GGCTCGTAGTCAGACTGGGATGGACTAATCTCCCTGAAGCGCGGCGCTATTTCGACGCTCATCCGGCCAAGGCGCAGCAGCTTGTCCTACGCAGGTTGTCTGACTTTTGAGAAGCCGTGCCTCGCGTGAGCCAAAATGTGACAATTTTCCCAATCTGTGTTATAATAATAGGTTGTGCCTGCGCCGGAAAACCCGTCTCGCACCAGCGCCATAGAGACTGGGATTCGAGCGCGGGCATAATCAGCCGTCCCGAAGGAGGTCTGCAGTGGAACAGAGTCGAGTCAGTGTCACCGCGCTCGTCACCGCGTACGTCAGGGCCTACCATGCCACACACGACGATCCCAAGATTTTCGACGATTTCTTGGCGAATGAGCTTTTCACGCCGCAGGAACGCGAGTCGTTCGGTCACAACCTCGGGCTCAGCCTCGCATACCTTGACCCCGAGCTCGCCGCCCAATGCCCTGACGACGCAAGCGCGCTCGCGGCCGTTATGCGCCTCCAGAGCGCGCCGATCACGCTCAGCCGCTCGCGCTATACCGAGGAGCGTCTCGAGCGAGCCGTAGAGACCGGCGTGAAGCAGTACGTGATCCTCGGCGCCGGTTTCGACACGTTTGCGTTCCGCAAGCCGGAGATGCTGGGGCGGATTCGGGTTTTCGAGGTCGATCACCCGACGACGCAGACGGAAATGCGCCGCCGCGTCGCCGCAGCCGGCTGGAAGGAGCCGGCGGCGCTGCACTGGATTCCGGCGGATTTCGAGCGACCGGACATTGCCAGCGCCTTGGCGAACTCTCCTTTCGATCCGACCAAGCCGAGCTTTTTCAGTTGGCTGGGAGTCACCTTTTACCTTTCCCGCGATCAGGTGCACGATACGCTGCGCGCCATCGCCGGCCTCGCTCCGGCCGGCAGCCCCATCATCTTCGACTACCACGACAAGGATGCGTTTGATCCCCAGCGAGCCGGCAAGATCGTTCGGCGCGTTCAAGACATCGTCCGGAATGTCGGCGAGCCGATGAAAACCGGGTTCGACCCAGCCACGCTCGCGGACGAGCTCGCCGGCGTCGGTTGGAAGTTGACGGAAGATTGGGGTCCGGACGAGATCCAGGCGCGCTATTTCTCCGACCGCGCCGACGGCTACCACGCATTCGAGCAGACGCACATCGCGCAGGCGGTGGCTCTATAGACGGGACATCGCGACATGCCGGTTAGTGGCAGGTGCGGAGGGGTAGAGGGCGTTCAATTGAACGCCCTCTCCTGCCCCCGGAATTCTTGACAATTCCCCGCGCTCGCGCTATAATGAACAAAGCTAACCCCCTCCCCCAGGGGTGGGGTATGTCCGATAGGAAGGCGGAAGCGATGGCCACCATCGAAAAGCAAGACCTGCGCAATCGCGCGCTCAGCATCCAGGGGCACGTGGGCGCGGTGGCGCGCATGATCGAAGAGGACGCGTACTGCGTCGACATCATCAAGCAGACCCAGGCAGTTCAAAAGGCGCTCGACCGGCTCAATTCGCTGCTGCTGGAGCGACACCTGGGTTCCTGCGTGACGACGGCGATCCGCAGCAACAAACCGAAAGAGCGCGAGCGTGTGATCAACGAGCTACTCGACGTGTTCGACACCACGGCCAAATTGTAAGGCGGCGGGAACGAACGAGTCCAGCGGCGAGCACAAAGGTGCGACCAGCCCTACTGACCGTGGAAATGGACCCGTTTCCGCAAAAACGTCGATCGACGGTCGCTCGCGAGCATTGACTCGCACACGCTAAAGACTGAACGAGACGAATTTGAGGCGAAAATGGCGTTGAAACAAGTTACGTTGCCGATTCAAGGGATGACGTGCGCGAGCTGCGTGGCGCACGTGGAAGGCGGGCTGAGCCACGTCCCCGGCGTGGATTCCGCGAGCGTCAATCTCGCCAACGAGCGCGCGACCGTGAGCTTTGATCCGGCCAAGACCGACGTCGACAAAATGGTCGCCGCCGTGCGGGACGTCGGCTACGACGTCGTCGTCGACACGGTCACGCTTCCGATCGGCGGCATGACGTGCGCGAGCTGTGTGGCGCACGTGGAGGGCGGGCTGCGCTCCGTTCCCGGCGTGCTGGAGGTCAACGTCAATCTGGCCACCGAACGCGCCACCGTGCAAATGGTGCCGGGTGCGGCGACCCTGAAGGACCTGAAGCACGCGGTCGAAGACGTCGGATACGATGTCCTCGACCTGGGAGGAGAACAGGACGAGCTGGTCGATCGCGAGCGTGTACTGCGCGACCAGGAGCGACAACGCGAATGGCGTGACCTGATGATCGGCCTCGCCTTCACCGTGCCGCTCTTTGTGCTTTCCATGTCGCGCGACCTTCTGCACGCCATGCTGCAGCGGCACGATGTACTGCCCTGGCTGTTCGACTGGAGCGGGTTCGAATGGCTCCTGTTCGCCCTGGCGACCCCGGTCTTTTTCTATGTCGGCCGCTCGTATCACCGCGCCGCGTGGAAGTCGCTCCGCGCGCTCGCTCCCAACATGGACCTTCTCATCTCGCTCGGTACGAACGCCGCGTATTGGTTCAGTGTGGTCGTCATGGTCGCGCCGCTGTTCGGGATCGACCTGGGCGCACACGTCTATTTTGAGAGCGCGGCCGTGATCATCACCCTCATCAAGATCGGCAAGTATCTGGAGGCACGGGCCAAAGGCCAAACGAGTGACGCGATCAAAAAGCTGATGGGGCTGCGCGCCAAGACGGCGCGTATCTGGCGGGACGAGCAGGAGATAGAGGTTAAGGTCGAAGATGTGCGTGTGGGGGACATCGTCAGCGTCCGCCCCGGCGAGCAGATCCCGGTCGACGGCGTCGTCGTCCAAGGCGATTCGATGGTCGACGAATCGATGATTACGGGCGAGAGCCTGCCGGTCGAAAAGACGTTCGGCGACAACGTGATCGGCGCCACGCTGAACAAGATGGGCGCGTTCAAATTCGAGGCGCGCAAGGTCGGCAAAGAGACCGCGCTCGCACAGATCATTCGCCTGGTGGAACAAGCGCAGGGATCCAAGGCGCCGATCCAGCGGTTGGCGGACCAGATCTCGGCGGTGTTCGTCCCGGCCGTCGTCGTGATCGCGCTCCTCACCTTTGGCGTCTGGATGGTCTTTGGGCCGCAGCCGGCGTTCAACTTTGCCTTTGTCAACTTCGTCGCCGTTCTGATCATTGCGTGTCCTTGCGCGCTCGGCTTGGCGACGCCGACCGCGATCATGGTTGGGACCGGCAAGGGCGCCGAGAACGGGGTACTCATTCGCAGCGGCGGCGCGCTCGAGACCGCGCACAAGGTCACGGCGATCGTGCTCGACAAGACCGGCACCCTGACGCAGGGTGCGCCGGCTGTGACGGACGTGATCGAGGCTTCCGGCTGGAAGAACCCCGCAGGGGGCGCGGCCCCGGGAACGGCCGGCGCGCAGCTCCTGACGCTCGTCGCCAGCGCGGAAAAGAACAGCGAGCATCCGCTCGGGCAGGCGATCGTCAATCGCGCGGCGGAAATGGGCTTGCCGCTCGCCGTGACGTCGGAATTCTCGGCGGTCGCCGGCCAAGGCATTCGAGCCGTCGTGCAAGGCCGGCAGGTCCTGGTCGGCAACGCGAAATGGCTCGCCGATTCGGGCGTCGTCCTGGACGGGCTGAGCGACCGGTCCGCCCCGCTGGCCGACGCCGGCAAGACCGCGATGTTCGCGGCCGTGGATGGTCAGCCCGCCGGCGTCATCGCGGTGGCGGACACGCTCAAGCCGAACTCGCGCGCCGCGGTGGACGCCCTCAAGCGCCTCGGGGTCAAGGTCTATATGCTGACCGGCGACAATCCGCGTACCGCCGCCGCGATCGCGAGTCAGGTTGGCATCGATCGCTATTTCGCCGAGGTGCTGCCGAATCAAAAGGCGGACAAGGTCAAGGAGTTGCAGCAGCAGGGCGAGACGGTCGCGATGGTCGGCGACGGGATCAACGACGCGCCGGCGCTGGCGCAATCCGATATCGGGATCGCGATCGGCACCGGCACGGATGTCGCCATGGCGGCAGCCGAGATCACCCTAATCTCGGGCGACCTGCGCGGCGTGGTCACGGCGATCAAGCTTTCCAAGGAGACGATTCGGACCATCAAGGGCAGCCTGTTCTGGGCGTTCTTCTACAACGTCGTCGGCATCCCGATCGCAGCCGGCGTGCTCTTTCCCTTCTTCGGGATCCTGCTCAACCCAATGATCTCGGCCGCGGCCATGGCGTTCTCGTCCGTGTTCGTCGTGTCCAACTCGCTCCGCTTGCGCAACTTTCGCGCGCCGTCGATTTGAGTTATAATAACGGTCGAATGGGGACAGGGTTGTCTTGCGACGGCCTGTCCCCGTTCGAATTTAGCGAAAGGCGGCGCGCGGTTGAACAAATATCTCAAAGCTTTCAAGAATACGCTCGTCGGCGGCATGGAGCTCGTCGCGGTCGGCACGATGATTCGAGCGGCGGCGGTCCTGACGCCGACGGGCACGGTCATGATCTTGGTCGGCCTGCTGATCGGGGTCGTCGGCCTTGCGATCCATGACGTGTGGCATGTGTAGGATCGTCGCAGCAAGGGGGGAGGCATGACTCAAACGGCAGTGACGGGGCGGACGCGGAGCGTGGTTCTCGCGATCGATCGCCTTGCCAACTGGCTCGCGCGGCATTGGCTTGCGCTCTTCGTCGTCATCTACGGCGCCTATGTGCTGACGCCGTTCACCGCGCCGGTGTTGATGCAAGTCGGCGATACCGGAGCGGCGCGTGGCATCTACACGGCCTACAGCCTGGTCTGTCACCAGCTTCCCGAGCGGTCGATCTTCTTCTTCGGCCCCAAGCCGATGTACTCCTATCAGGAGATCAAGGCGGTCTGGCCCGAAGACGGGTTCTTCGGCCTGCGCCAGTTCATCGGCAACGCCGATTTCGGGTACAAGATGGCGTGGAGCGACCGGATGATCTCTTTCTACGGCAGTATCTGGGTCGGCGCGCTCATCTTCGCGGCGCTGAGAAGGCGGGTCCGCCCGCTCGCGCCGATCGCGTGGTTCCTGCTCGGCATCGTGCCCGTAGGCCTGGACGGCTTGTCGCACATGGTCAACGACGCCGTCGCCGGCACCAGCGGGCTCGGGTTTCGCGATACGAACGCGTGGCTCGCCTTTCTGACCGGGAACGTCTTTCCGTCCTGGTTCTACGTCGGCGACGCGCTGGGTTCTTTCAATTCCGACATGCGCTGGATCACGGGCATTCTGTTCGGCCTCACGACGGTCTGGTTCATCTTTCCGATGATCGAGGCCGGCATGCAGGACGTGTTGCGCCAATCGGAACATCAGCTCCAGCGCGACTCTGGCATCCCGGCGGCCGAGTGAGCGTAAAGACGCGCGGGACCGCTAAACGTCCCTCCCCTTACAAAGGGGAGGGTTAGGGAGGGGTCATACGTTGTTCGAATCCTGCTTTAAGCGCCCTGACGATGGGTGATCTGCTTGCGGCCATTTACGATCCACTGATCGCGCCGTTCGACCCCATGGGAGTGCGCCGGTGGCGGCGATGGGCTGTTGCCGGTGCGGCTGGTCGCGTGCTCGAGCTCGGCGTCGGAACCGGCCTCAACTTGCCGCACTATGCCACCGCGCGGTCGGTGATGGCGATCGACCCGAACGGGCCGTCGCTCGATCACGCGCGGGACCGCATAACCGCGAACGGCCGCGCGTACGCGCTCCAACAATCGCGCGCCGAAGAGCTGCCGTTCGCAGACGAAAGTTTCGACTCCGTCGTCGGGACGCTAACGTTTTGCACGATTAGGGAACCGGCAGTTGCGTTGGCCGAAGCGCGGCGAGTGCTCAAGTCCGGCGGAGAGTTCCGGCTCGTCGAACACGTGCGTGTTCACAACCGCGTCTTCGCCGGCGCGCAGGACCTGGCGACGCCGTTGTGGAGCAAATTCGCCGGCGGCTGTCACCTAAACCGGGACACGCTATCGGCGGTCGAGCAAGCCGGTTTTCGCGTGCGCGGCGTGCGGCGGTTGTTGGGCGGGCTGTTTATCGGTATCGACGCGGTGAAATGACCGCGCGGGACAATAGAATATCACGGGAGGTATTTGAATGGAACACAAAGATCCAGTCTGCGGCATGACGGTCGTCGAAGGCAAAGAGGCCGCCAAGTCGGACTACAAAGGGACCACGTACTATTTTTGCTCGAGGGGCTGCAAAGTCGCCTTCGACAAAGACCCCGAAAAGTTCCTTAAGGAAGGCCCTTCGATGGGGATGATGGGCCACTAGGCTCTTCAATCCTAGATCAAGACGCGCGGTTCTGCCGCGCGTTTGTTTTTCTCCACCCGAGGCCTGCGGATTCTTGGACCCAAAACGAAATGCCAACGCTGTGGTGTCGGGAGCTCCGTGCCAAGCCATAGTTCTGTCACGCCGAGATTCCGTCTTGTCGACGAAGCATCGCGGCCAGCCTGACTTTGCAACAGCCATGAGACACATTCTGGTGATTGTACACATCGCGTAGGGGCAGCGCCTTGTGCCTGCCCAATTGTGGGCGACCACAAGGGATCGCCCCTCATGTGGGTAACCACCAGATACATTCCCTTGACCCCTGCCTCGTTCTATGGTACGCTCCAAAGAGCCGAGCGCCCGGCTCGACCCATTATTCATCGTCCGGCAAATCCTAGCCGCATGCGAAATCGCTTGCTAAAAGTGATCAACGTGTCTTCTCTCATCGCCATCGCGAGCGGCCTCTTCGCCCGATTCTGGTTGTGCGTCAACCGGCATCTTCCGTACCGTCAACGCCGGCTGCTCGGTATTCGGCTTGCGGGCATGGATGCCGAGCAGATCACCTTTCGGCGCGACGGGACGCTTTGGACCGCTTGGGCCTGGGACCAATTCATTACCCCGGCCCTCTTCGTCACTGGCGGATTCCAGTCGGACGTGATACGCGCGCTGCTCGCTTGGCTGGGCGAGCGCGGTGTACTGTCCGAAGTGCAAGTCATCGTCGACATCGGCGCAAATATCGGCACGACGACCGTCCCGCTCGCTCAACTGACCCATCACCGGATCATCGCCATCGAACCCTACCCCAAGAATTTCGAGCTCCTCGAGCACAATATTCGCCAGAATGGACTTGCCGAACGCGTCGTTTGCGCACGTTCGGCGATTGCGGCCGACCGCGGCATCGCCGTGATGGTCGCGCCCGCGACGAATTCGGGCGGCGCCGAGCTCGTTAGGCAAGGGCGTCGACCGAGCTATGCCCCGCGCGTTCAGACCCAAGACCGCGCCGACGTCCCAACCGAGCGCCTGGCCGATATCCTGTTGCAGCGTCAAATCCGGCCGGACCGGGTGGCGTTCGTCTGGAGCGACACCCAGGGATGCGAAGAGGCAGTGATAGAGACAGGCCGCGAGTTGTGGCAGAGCGGGGCGCCGCTTTACGTGGAACTATGGCCGGGCGGCCTTGCGCTGCAGTCCTCCGTATCCGGCTTCATCCGGGCCGCCCGGACGTACTTTGATCGGTATGTCACGCGGAACGAATTGCTCAGAGACAAGGCATCCGCGCGGCCACACCCCGTCGAGGGACTGGACTCGCTCACCGCCGGGATCTCGATAAACAAAGATACCGACCTGTTGCTACTTCCGCGCGGCTTCAAGTTCGATCGGGAACTGGGACGAGAATGACGATGCCGTCGGATCGGGGCGAGGGGAAGCAAGCGCGGCCTGACGGAAAGAAACACCTGCTGGTCGTCGACCCAGTTTTGAATCCGCCCGGCGGCGGTCCCTGCGTGGCTGTGTGGGCGCTTCAAGCGTTGCGGGAAATATACTCGGTCGACTTGCTGACTTGGGAGCCGGTCCGGTTCGACGAGATCAATCGTTTCTTCGGTACATCGCTCGAGGCGCGGGAATTCAGTTGTGCGCACGCGCCGGCGTGGCTGTGCGCTCTGGTAGCGCTCGATCCCGACCCGTACAGCTTTCAACGGGTCGCAATCATGATGCGCCTGGCGAGGCTCCGGCGGCGCCGGTACGACCTGATACTCTCGTTCATGGACGAAGTGTCCTTTGGCACTCGCGCGATTCAATACATGCATTTTCCCTACATGATGCGCATTTTCGGAGATGAACAGCGGTTAATCAAGACCCCTGGCTTGCTGGGAAGGTGTCAAGCGGCGTTCTTCAAGCGCCGCCCCTGGCGCTTGATTTCCGGTTTTACGTTCGAGGATATGAGCCGGAATCACACTCTGGTCAATTCGCGGTGGACGGGAGAGCATGTCAAAAGTGCCTATGGGATCGAGCCGACAGTCCTCTATCCGCCGGTGCCGGGCGATTTTCCAGACATTCCATGGGAACAGCGCGAAAATGGCTTCGTATGCATCGGACGCATTTCTGGCGAGAAGAGATTCGAGACGATCGTCGAGATACTTTCCTCGATTCGCGCGCGCGGAAACCCGGTCCATCTCCACATCATCGGCACTTTTGGGGGCCAGCGCGTTGGGCGCGAGTATTACAGCCTGGTCCAGCGGCTCGCCCGCGAGCACGCCGATTGGGTCACTTTGGAGGAGAATGTTTCGCGCGAGCGTTTGGCGGAGCTTGTCTCGCGACACCGCTACGGCATTCACGCCTTTGAAGAGGAGCACTTTGGGATCGCCGTCGCCGAGATGATACGGGGAGGCTGCATCGTCTTTGTCCCGAACAGCGGTGGACAGTTGGAGATCGTAGGCGCTGACTCGCGGATCCGCTACGATTCGATCGACGACGCCGTGAAAAAGATCCAGCGCGTGCTTGAGGATGGTGAGGCGCAACGCGATTTGCAGGCCGTGCTCTCAGAACGCGCCAAGCTGTTCTCGCCCGATCATTTCATGCGCGGGCTGCGCGACTATGTGGCGCGATGTTTGGAGCAGACGCCGCCGGCCACTTTGAAAACGGTACTAGTCAGGCCTGAGATAAAGGGCGGAACCGGGCCGTCACGCGCGGCGCCCGGGCACACCTTTCCATCGCGCCCAGTCCCTGTTATAATAGTCAAGTCTCCGCCGTCGTTCCGAGCAGACATCCGTTGCCACTCAAGGAGGAAACAATGGAAACGTCTCGCCCGCACGCTTGGTCGCTCGCACTCGTTCTGCTGCTCCTGGCTTGCTCGCCGGCTGTCGTCCTGCGCGGCCTCGCTGCCGACGACACGCCCACGCCGTTCCCCACGTTCAAGCCGCCGCCCACACGTACTCCTACCTTGACGGCGACGTTGACGAAGACCCCCTCCCCAACGCTGACCTCCACCGCAACCCTCACCCCGACCGTGACCCTCACGCCAACCGTGACGTCGACGCCTCAGCCGGCTTACTACAGCCTCGTAAACCGCCATTCCCAAAAGTGCCTTACCGCCCAAGCCGGCGGCGCCGTCGTCCAGTCCAACTGCACCGGCGCCGACGATCAGCTTTGGCAAGTGCCGGAAGACAACGGCGCGTTTGCGATTTCGAGCAAGACCGGCACCTGTCTCGCCTTCAACGGAATCGACACGGTGCACTCCTCGTGCGATTCAGCGCCGGTATGGTCGCTCCTGCCGTTCGGTGCCTACGACGCAGTCCAGAATTCCGTCGGATTCCCGCACGGCCACCCCACCATCACGCCGCTGGCGAATCAGACCGGCAGCTACTTTGAAATCCAGAATGCCGACAATTGCGTTGACGTCGACGCCTGGAATCATAACGACGGTGGCCGGATCATTTACTGGGGCTGCGCGGCCAGCTCGAACGACAATCAGCTCTGGATGCGGTATTCCCCATAGGGGCCCACGCGATGTGTGCCCCAATCGCCGAGCTTGCGGGCTTGGCAGAGGACCCTGAGCACAATCTGGGTGAATATCGCAGGACCCCGCGACCTTGGACGGAGGCGTGGGCCGTGATCCTTTGCGTCTTGGCCAATGATTAGGATCTTTGCGAAACCGTCTGCGACGCGAACCGCGTTCGGAATGACGTGACAGTGTGGAGAAACATCTTGTCACACCTGCTGGCGGGTTCGTGGCTGTCGTGAAGTGCGCCACAGCCACGTATCCGCCAGGGCAAGTGTGCCGACGTCGCTTCGCAAGCGAGGCGCGCGATCTCACGCGGCGAAACAAAAACGCGCGGCTCGCATCAACGCAAGCACCTGAACCAACGCGCGAGATTGCTTCACCCGCAAAGTGCGCGGGTTCGCAACCCTGGCACCTGCGGTCCCGTCAGGGCAGGCGTGACACTTTGACGCGACTTTCTCCACGCTCTCGAATCATGTTCGCTTTGACAAAGCCGTCGATTTGTTATATTATTCGCAAAGTACGCTTGAAACTCTGAATTCGGGTCCTTCATGCCGATAGATTATCTGCCGATCCTCGTCATGGTCGTCGTGGTTGTTGCGTTCGCCGCAATTGCGCTGACCCTCTCTTTCCTCGTTGGCCCCCGGCGACCCACCGCCGCCAAGCTTCAGGCTTACGAGTCTGGCATGCCCCCCTTCGGTTCCGCCCGTCGAAGAATCTCCATCAAGTACTATTTGACGGCTGTTCTCTTCATTCTGTTCGACATCGAAATCATCTTCTTTTATCCGTGGGCCGTCCTCTTTCGGCAGCTCAAGTTGTTCGGCCTGATCGAGATGGGGATATTCATCCTCGTGCTGCTGATCGGCTACGTCTATGTCTGGCGCAAGGGCGGTTTCAATTGGGAATGAGCGGTCGTCGCTCGCGCCGGCCGGGACGAGTATCATATTGCAGTCGGGGGATCGATGCTCTCTGATCAAGTGAAAGATGGAATTCGCACGCTGATGGCGAAATATCCGGACAAGCGCTCGGCGGTGATGCCGGCGCTGCACCTTGCGCAGCATCAGATCGGCTGGTTGCCGGACGAAGCCATTGCGGACGTGGCGGACGTGATCGGCCTTTCCAAGACCGAAGTGGGTTCGGTGGCGAGCTTTTACACGATGTACGCCCGCGAAAAACCGGGCGAACATACCGTCTTTTTTTGCACGGACCTGCCGTGCGCGCTGCGCGGCGCTGAAGAGATGATGGAGCACATCGAACATCGGCTCGGCTGCAAGGCCGGGCAGACTTCGCCCGACGGCAAGGTCACCTTGCGCGAGGCCGAATGTCTCGGCGGATGCGATCACGGGCCGGCGATGCTCGTCGACGGCGTCGAGCACGAACAGGACCTGACGAACGACAAGGTCGACGAAATTCTCGACCGCTTGACCAAAAAGTAGGCCAGCTTGACACTCGACCCGCTCGCATTCAGCATAATCGAAGCGCTCGTCAAAAGCATCGTCGTCATCGTCGTGCTGCTGACCGGCTTTGCCTACCTCACGCTCATGGAGCGGCTCGTCATCGCGCGCATTCAGGTCCGCGTGGGCCCCAACCGCGTCGGCGCGATCCGCGGCTTTGCGGCGCTTCAACCTATCGCCGACGCGATCAAGATGATCTTCAAAGAGGACTTTGTCCCGGCGAATGCCGACAAGATCATCTACACCATCGCGCCCGGCATCGCCGTCGGCACCGCGCTCCTGGCCTGGGCGGTGATTCCCTTGAATCCGCCGGCGACGCTTTTTGGCTACACGGTCCAGTTCCAGATCGCCGACGTGAACGTCGCCGTCCTCTACCTGCTCGCAATCGGCTCGCTGAGCGTTTACGGGATCGTCCTCGGCGGCTGGGGCGCGAACAACAAATACTCGCTCTTGGGCGCGTTGCGGTCGACCGCCCAGATGGTCAGCTACGAAGTCTCTTTGGGCCTCGCGCTCGTGGGCGTGCTGATGGTGAGCGGCACGCTCGACCTATCTAAAATCGTTCAACAGCAATCGCCGATCTGGAACGTCGCCTGGCAGCCGGTCGGATTTGTGATCTACTGCATCTGCGCTTTGGCGGAGATCAACCGGCTGCCCTTCGACCTGCCGGAAGCGGAGACCGAATTGGTCGCCGGCTATCAGACCGAGTATTCGTCCCTCAAGTTCGCCCTGTTCTACATGGCGGAATACATCAACATGCTCACCGTGAGCGCCATCGCCTCGTCCATGTTTCTCGGCGGTTATCAAGGCCCCTTTGGTTTTCTGCCGGGTGTTTGGTGGCTCGTCCTGAAGATGATGGTCTTTATCTTTATCTTCATGTGGATTCGCGGCACGCTCCCGCGTTTTCGTTACGATCAGTTGATGAGTTTTGGCTGGAAGGTGCTCCTGCCGTTGTCGCTGGCCAACGTGTTCGTGACCGCTGTCGTCATGGTCCTCATCGGCAAGTGAGCGGTCTGGCGACCGTCCCGTTGAGTCAGATTAACAACATTCCTGTCTCCGCATCGGCCGGAGCGACGACCGGTTCGTCGTGCATCTGCCGGAATGACCGCTGGGTCGCTTGACATGTTGAAAGAACTCGACTCGATCGCGAACAAACTGAACGAAGAACGCGGCGTCCTCATCCGAACGCTCGGGTCGTTGTCTGAGGAACAAGCCGCGCAGATCAGTGTGACGCCCGAATGGTCGGTCAAAGACGCCGTGGCGCATCTGGCCGGCGCCGAACGAGGCATGTTCGGGATCGCGCAGCGCGCCGCACGCGGCGAGAGCCCGCACCTACCCGAGGGATACGACAACGACGTGTACAACGCGCGGCAGGTGGCCAAGCGACAGGAGCGCACGCTGGCTGAAGTGCGCGCGGAGTTGGATGGGAGCCGGGCCGAGCTGCTTGCGTTTCTGGGTGGGCTGACCGCCGACCAGCTCGCACTTGCCGGCGAGCACCCGCTTGAAGGGCACATCACGTTGAAGGAACTATTGGTGATCATTTACAGCCACGAAATGACTCACGCGAACGAGATCGCGGACAAGATTCGCCAGGCGAGACCATAATGTCTGTCATCGTCTTTTACGTCTTTGCCGGCGTGGCCGTTCTTGCGGCGATCGGGATGGTCGCCCTGCGCAACCCCGTCCACAGCGCCGTGAGCCTGGCGGTCGTCTTCTTGTCGCTCGCGGCGATGTACGTGCTGCTGAGCGCGCCGTTCATCGCAGTGGCGCAGGTCATGGTCTACGCCGGAGCCATACTCATCCTGTTCGTATTCGTCATCATGCTGCTCAGTCCCGGCGTCGATCAAGGCGGCGGATCGCTCAAAACGCAGCGCTGGCTCGCGCCGGTATTGGCGGCGGCGCTTGTCGCCGAGCTGATCGCCGTGCTCGGCAGCGCGGTATTGCCCGCGTCGCGCGGAACGTTCACGCCCGAATTCCTCGCGCAGACCGGCGACGTCCAGGCGGTGGGCGCGGCGCTGTTTACCGATTTCCTATTTCCGTTCGAGATCACTTCGCTTCTGCTGCTGGTCGCGGTCGTCGGAGTGATTGTGCTATCTAAGAGAAGGCGACCCAGTTAGAATGTTAACCATCAACCACTTTGTCGTCTTGAGCGCGATCCTTTTCAGCTTGGGCGCCGTAGGCGTGCTGATTCGCCGCAACCCGCTCATCATGTTCATGAGCGTCGAGCTGATGTTGAACGCGGCGAATCTCGCGTTCGTCGCGTTCTCGAGATACCTGAACAATATCGACGGCCAGGTCTTTGTCTTCCTGGTCCTGACCGTTGCCGCGGCCGAGGTCGCCGTGGGACTCGCCATCATCGTCGCCATCTTCCACGCGCGGGACTCGGTCGACGCGGACGCGGTGAACGAGCTCAAGGGCTAGCGGTCTATCGAAAACCCCGATCCTGAACTGAATCTGGCAAACTAGAATCTCATGATCAACTGGCTCTGGCTCGTTCCGGCGCTGCCGCTCGCGGGCGCCGCGGTCAACGCGGTGGCTAGCCGCAAAATGCCTCGCCGTCTCGTCAGCGCGATCGGCGTCGGCTCCGTCGGCGCGGCGTTCGTCTTCGCGCTGTTGGCGTTCCTCGCGCTCGAAGGCGGCGCCGGCTCGCGCGTGATTCAGGTGCCGGTCTATACCTGGATCCCCGTCGGCGGCTTTACGATCGACTTTGCGCTCCTGCTCGATCCGCTCTCGGCGCTCATGATCCTGGTCGTGACCGGCGTCGGATTCCTCATCCACGTCTATTCCACGGGCTACATGGCCGACGACGAGAGCTACGGCCGTTTCTTCACCTACCTGAACCTCTTTGTCTTTTCGATGCTCGTGCTCGTGCTTGGCAGCAACTATCTGGTGATGTACGTAGGGTGGGAGCTGGTCGGCCTCTGTTCTTATCTCTTGATCTCGTTTTGGTTCACGCGACCATCGGCCGCCGCGGCCGGCAAAAAGGCCTTCATCACCACCCGCATCGGCGACTTTGGATTCGGCCTCGGCGTCATCCTCATTTTCGTCACGTTCGGCTCGCTGAACTTTGCGGATGTTTTTGCGCGCGCTCCGCAGATGTTTCAGGCAGGTGCGCCGGTCGTCACCGCCATCACCCTGCTGCTCTTTGCCGGCGCGGTCGGCAAGTCGGCGCAGCTCCCGCTGTACGTCTGGCTGCCGGACGCAATGGAAGGGCCGACTCCGGTGAGCGCCCTCATCCACGCCGCTACTATGGTTACGGCCGGCGTTTACATGGTGGCCCGCTCGCACGTCCTATTCTCGCTCGCGCCCCTCTCTTCGGAGGTGGTCGCGGCCGTCGGCGCGGTCACCGCGCTCTTTGCGGCTACGATCGCGCTCGTGCAGATGGACTTGAAACGGGTGCTCGCCTACTCCACCATTTCGCAGCTCGGCTACATGTTCCTCGGCGTGGGCGTAGCGGCGTACGGCGCCGGCGTCTTTCACCTGATGACGCACGCCTTTTTCAAGGCGCTGCTCTTTCTCGCCGCCGGCAGCGTGATGCACGCGATGAACGGCGTGATCGACATGCGCCAGTTGGGCGGGCTGCGGTCCAAGATGCGGTGGACCTACCTCACCTTCTTTGCGGCCGCGCTGGCGATCTCGGGCTTTCCGCTCTTTTCCGGGTTTTTCAGCAAAGACGAAATCCTGTCGCAAGCGTACGAGACCGGTCACACGGTGCTTTGGGCGATCGGCTTGATTACTGCCGGCCTCACGGCGTTCTATATTTTCCGCGCCTTATTCCTGACCTTTCACGGCACGCCGCGGTGGCAAGGCGCGGAGGGCAAACCGGCCGCCGGCGAGCACGCGGCGTTTCATCCGCACGAGTCTCCACCCTCGATGACGGTCCCGCTGATGATTCTCGCCGTCCTCTCGGTGGTCGCCGTATCATTAAAAAAGCCGCGAGTCTTGGGGCCGAGCGCGCTCGAGGGCTTTTTCGCCCCGGTCTTTGGAGAGGCGGGCGCCGTTGTTCCGGCTGTTACCGAGTGGCTCTTGATCGGCGCATCGGTCGCCGCCGGGTTGATCGGCATTGTGCTTGCTTACTGGTTCTACATTGCCTCGCCCGAGATTCCGGGCAAATTGGCCGCACAGTTTCGCGGCATATACGATCTCTTGTGGAACAAGTACTATATCGACGAGCTCTACAGCGCGCTTTTCGTAGAGCCGGGCCGGCGTCTGGCAATGTTCCTTTGGCAGACCGTGGACGTGCAGGTGATCGACGGCTCGGCCAACGGCCTCGGACGGGCATTCGCGGCGCTCGGCGGCGTTTTCCGGGGCTGGCAAACCGGCTACGCGCGCATGTATGCGCTGATGATGCTCGTCGGGACTGTGCTCGTGATCGCGTGGATGGTTTGGCGGTAACGACCCTATGTCTTTATTGCTCACAACCCTGATCATTATTCCGCTGATCGGCGCGGCGCTCCTTGTTTTCGTTCCCGAGGATGCGTCTCGGTCGAACGCGATCCGGTGGATCGCGCTCTTGACCGCGCTCGTCGAATTCGCGGTAAGCGTCGCGCTCTTCGTCGGCTTTCGGTCCGGCGTCGCCGGCTTGCAGTTCGTCGAGCAGGTCCCGTGGATTCCGCAGCTGGGCATATCGTGGTACCTGGGTGTTGACGGTCTCAGTCTCCTGCTGATCGTCCTGACGACCCTTCTCATGGTGATCGCCATTGGAGGTTCGTGGGCGGGGATTTCGGAACGCGTCAAGGAATACCACATCGTCTTTCTGATACTCGAAGCGGCCGTCGTCGGCGTCTTTGTGTCGCTCGACCTGTTCCTGTTCTACGTCTTTTGGGAGTTCACCCTTATCCCCATGGCGTTCCTGATCGGCATCTGGGGTCACGGCCGGCGCGTCTACGCCGCGGTCAAATTCATCCTCTTTACGATGTTCGGCTCGACCCTGATGCTCGTCGCGATCCTGGCGCTCGTCTTTGCCCACCGCGATGTGACCGGGACGCTCACGTTCGCGCTGCCGGAGCTGATCAAGACGCCCGTGCCGCTCGCGCTCCAGCCGCTCCTCTTCGCCGCATTCGCGCTCGCCTTCGCGATCAAAGTGCCGATGTTCCCATTTCACACCTGGCTGCCCGATGCCCACGTGGAAGCGCCCACGGCCGGGAGTGTCATTCTCGCCGGCGTTCTACTCAAGATGGGAACCTACGGATTCATCCGTTTCAATCTTCCTCTCTTCCCGGAGGCGGCGCGCGCCTACGCTCCCGTTCTGATCGTATTGGCGATCATTGGGATCATCTACGGCGCGATCGTCTCGGCCGTCCAGCGCGATGTCAAGAGTCTGGTCGCGTTTTCGAGCGTATCCCATCTTGGTTTCGTGATGCTCGGGCTGTTCGCCTTCAATGCCCAGGGGCTGAGCGGCGGAATCCTGCAAATGGTTAATCACGGCCTGTCGACAGGCGCCCTGTTCTTGCTGGTGGGGATGCTTTACGAGCGGCGCCACACCCGCCTCATCGCGGACTTTGGCGGAGTGGCCAAAGTGATGCCGGTGTTCGCCGGATTCTTTCTGCTCGTCATGTTCTCGTCGGTCGGGCTGCCGGGCCTCAACGGCTTCGTCGGCGAATTCCTCATACTCGTCGGCGCGTTCCAGGCGAACGTCTGGTACGCCGTCTTTGCCGCGACCGGCGTCGTCCTCTCCGCGATCTATCTCTTGTGGATGTATCAGCGCGTGATGACCGGCCCGGTGACGCGGCAAGAGAACGCCGCAATGAAGGACCTTTCCGCCCGCGAGATCGTGCTCATGGCCGCGCTCGTCTTGTTTATCATTTGGATTGGCGTTTATCCGCAGACTTTTCTCGATCCGATCCAGGCAAGCGTTGCGAATCTCCTGACCGTGGTCAGGTAACTGTAGATCCGATATGAACATCGTCGTCCCCGAAATCGATTTACGAATCATTGCGCCCGCGCTGGTCGTGGCGATCACCGCGCTCGTCGTCCTCGTCGGCGAATTGGCCACCCCGCCCGATGGCAAGCGCTGGCTTGGCCTGCTCAGTCTCGCCGGCCTCGCGATCGCCGCGGTCGCCGCCGTCGGCCTTTGGGGTCAGTCCCCCCCCGCTTACGCGATGGGAGGCATGGTCGTCGCAGACAATTTTGGCGTCTTCCTCACCCTGACGATTTTGCTTGGGGCGGCGATCAGTATTCTGCTCGCGATGCCGTTCCTGCGCGCGCACGGCATCGATCAGGGCGAGTACTATGTGCTTCTCCTCGCTTCGGTCGCCGGCATGATCGTCATGGCCACCGCGGCGGATCTGATCGTGGTCTTTCTCGGCTTGGAGTTGTTGTCCCTCCCTCTCTACATTCTCGCCGCGTTCGATCACGAGAATAACCGCTCGTTGGAAGCCGGCATCAAGTACTTCTTGCTCGGAGCGTTCTCGTCCGCATTCTTCCTCTACGGTATCGCGCTCGTCTACGGAGCGACCGCTTCGACCAATCTCGCCAAGATCCAGTCTGCGGTCGGCGTCGGCCTCGGTCCGCTCCTCGGCGTCGGCGCGGCGATGCTGATCGCCGGCTTCGCCTTCAAGGTCGCGCTCGTGCCGTTTCATTGGTGGACGCCGGACGTGTACGACGGAGCGCCGACGACGGTTACCGCGTTCATGAGCGTTGCCGTCAAAGCGGCCGCCTTCGGCGCGTTCTTCCGCGTCTTTCAGTTCGCGCTCCCGGCGCTGGGTGTCGATTGGCGTGTGGTCCTGTCCGTCATCGCGGTCCTGACCATGACGCTTGGCAACGTCGCAGCGCTCGTCCAATCGAATATCAAGCGGATGCTCGCCTACTCCAGCATCGCGCACGCCGGCTACATCCTGATCGCGCTCGTGGCCATGAGCAGCGCGGGAGTAGCGGGCGCGCTGTTCTATCTGCTGGCCTACACGTTGACGAACCTGGGCGCGTTCGGCGCCGTGATCGCGTTGAGTGACAACACCCCAGCGCGGGGCGGTGCGGCCACCGCGCGCGAACGCCTGCAGATATCGGATTTCGCCGGCGCGGCTCGCGAGCACCCTTGGGTAGCCTTCGCCCTCTCGATCTGTCTATTATCTCTGGCTGTTC
>JAMCRS010000319.1 GCA_023380675.1 Chloroflexota bacterium | reverse complement strand
CGCCGACATGGGCTACCTGGACAAGCTCTACCGGGAGTTCAAGGACAGGGGCGTGATGGTTTACGGAGTCAATGTGGGGCAACTGCCGCGGCTCGTCCGCGAGTTCGTCAGAAAAAGAGGTTACACGTACCCGCAACTGGTCAACGCCCGAGGCGAACTGATCCTGAGCTACGAGGCGACCGACGCGCCAACGGTCGTCATCATCGGCAAGGACGGCAAGGTTGTGATCCATCTCCGCGAGGAGCAAAGCGAAGACGACCTGCGAGCCGCCCTGAAGAAAGCGATGCAATAGGCCAATAGGTCGGAGGGCCCGTGCGCGAGGCGTACTCGCGATGGTAAGATAAAAAGGCACGCGGGCCACCCTAGCTCAGCTGGTAGAGCGGCTGATTCGTAATCAGCAGGTCGCCGGTTCAAGCCCGGCGGGTGGCTCCATCCAATCCTCAATAAAATCAAGCGAATCCGATCCAAAGCCGAAAACGCAGCAGGGACCGGTTTGTCTCGAAACAGGTTATAAACAGGTACGCTCCCTGGAATACGGGCCGAAAACAGGCGGGAGCCTCTGCGCCCGGCCGGGCAAGGTTCCGGCCGTCCGGAGGCCCGGCGCTGGCTCCTGTGGTGGCACGGTGTGGGCGCAGCCGGTCCTGATCGGCCACGGGACGTACAGGAACGGCGTCTCTCGAATTGCACCACCCGAGTCCCGCTCAGGCCAGTACTTTCCAGAAACACCGATAGCGGGACCTTGCTGGAGGAGGTCCAGCACGATCTCGTCGCTCACGTCATGGACATGCACCTCGTGCGCCTTGCCAGTAAGGTGGGATGCACGTACTCGCGGTACGCAGACGACCTAACCTTCTCAACGAACAAAAAGGACTTTCCCCCAGAGATCGCCGCGCCCTCATCGGCTGACGAGCACCTGTGGCTGCCGGGGCGAGATGTGCAGGCGCTCATCAATTATGCGGGCTTTCGCATCAACAATGCAAAGACGCGCATGAATTACCGTACCTCACGCCAAGACGTAACGGGTCTCGTAGTGAACCAAAAAATCAATGTTCGCCACGAGTATCGGCACAATGTGCGCGCGATGGTGCATAGCCTCTTTAGCACCGGAGAATTTGAGCTCTGGGGCATCGTTGACAAGGGAGGCACGAAAACCCTTGAGAAGCGCCCGGGAACGCTGGGCGAGCTGCACGGGCGCTTGGGGTTCATCGACAGCATCGATCAATTCAATAAGAAAAATGCGCCGGACGTGAACGAGGCCGGGCCCCCGCCGGTAGGGAGTCCATGTACCGGCAATTCCTCATCTACCGGGATTTCTACGCCGCATCCAAGCCGGTGATTCTCTGCGAGGGCGAAACCGACAACGTGTACCTCACCCATGCGATCCGCAGCCTCGCAGCAACCTTCCCGGAGTTGGCGGAAATCGACGCCAACGGCAAAACACACCTGTACAAGTATGCCCGGTCAAGCACCGCACGCATTCTTCGTCTCCTCGATGGAGGCACCGGCCACCTGAAGAACTTCATTGGGACCTACAGCAAGGAAACCGACCGGTTCAAAGCGCCAGGCCTCAAACAGCCAGTCATTATCCTGTACGATAATGACGCCGGCGCAAACCCCATCCGCAGCGCGATCAGAGAAGCAAGTAAGAAAGCAGTGAAGGCGACGGACCCCTACACGCACGTGGTCCGCAATTTGTATGCGGTACCCACGCCCCTCGCTGAACAACGCCAAGGACTCCAAGATCGAGGATTTCTTTGATGCAACCATCAAGGCGACCGTCATCGGCGGAAAGACCTTTATGGACAAAAACGACTACGACAGCACCAAGCACTACGGGAAGAAGATCTTCGCCCATCAAGTCGTCCGCCCCAAAGCCGACATCATCGATTTCACAGGGTTCGGACCACTACTGACGAACATCGCCCTTGTGATCAAGGACCACGCTGCCGCGGTCAGTACGACAGCTCCACAGGCACAGGCCGCAAGCCAACCATAGCCCCGCTTCTGACGTCGATTTCTCAGGCTGGCTTAAACATCGCCCGCGAACAACGCTAAAACGGCATTACAGGAAAGTGCAAAGCGGGCGCTGCCGTGGCAGAAACAGCGCCCAAGTGAGGGACAGCCGTCAGTTGACGGCTTCTACGCGCTGCAAAGTCCTACGACATGCGCGGCGTTGGGCCGCGTCATCCCATGACGGCCCGGAGTCGATGCCGGTTCGCGGTCTTGTTCCTGTCGCGCAACGGGAACCCGATCGACCGGAGGACGCTGGATTGTCTGATGGAGGGGTATGCGGATCAGGCGAAGCTGCCCGCAGAGAAGCGGCATTTTCATGTGCTCAAGCACTCGATCGCGACGCATCTGCTCGAGGCCGGGGCGGAACTGAGGTTCGTGCAGGATTGGCTGGGGCACAGCAATATTCAGAATACGGTGGTGTATACGTTTTTGGCGGCGAGGGTTAGGGAGGAGAGGGCGAGGGACGTGTTTGGGAGGTCGCGGAGGTTTTGAGGCGCTCCGAACCGGACGCGGCGGCAAGACCGCCATTTTCCTCATCGCGCTCGGCCGCCCGGCGGCCACCACCCCAATGAACTGATGTACACTCAATACAGCTCAGGGAGGTTTACCGTGGCAGTAATTCCCGACAAGTTCCTCGATCTCTTCAAAAAGAAAGCCTTCGCTCACCTGGCGCCGGCGGCGGTCGAGATGCTCTCGTTCATAAAGGTGCCGCCGAAGTCGTTCGCGCCCGCTTCGCTCACCTGGCCACGTTGATGCCGGACGGAAGCCCGCAGGTAACGCCGGTCTGGGTCGATTACGATGGCACACACGTGATCGTCAACAGCGCAAAGGGGCGCGTCAAGGATCGCAACATGCGCCGCGACTCGCGCGTGTCGCTGGACCTGCAGGATCCCGACAACCCCTATCGCCACCTCTCTATCCGCGGACGAGTCGCCGAGATCACTGAGGACGGTGCCGACGCGAGCATCGACCGGCTTGCTAAGAAGTACCTCGGCATGGATCGTTACCCGAATCGCCAGGCCGGTGAAGTGCGTGTCATCTACAAGATCGAACCGCAGCGCGCACACGCCATGGGTTAACGTGACCGGCGGAGCCTGCCGGCTCATGCGCGTGGCCGGCGAGGACCTGCTCGATCTGTTCCGGCGGGCCGCCCGCATCCGGGACACGCGCACGGGGCGGACCATCACCTATTCGCGCAAGGTCTTTCTGCCGCTCACGAACCTGTGCCTCGACCGGTGCAAATACTGCACCTTTGCCCGCCGCCCGGACGACCCGGCGGCGCACACGATGGCGCCGGATGAAGTGTTGCGCATTGCTCGCGCGGGCAGGAAAGCGGGCTGCAAGGAGGCGCTGTTCAGCCTCGGCGACAAGCCGGAACTGAGTTACCAGTCGCATCGCGACTGGTTGGCGCGTCATGGATGCCGCTCCACCATCGAGTATCTCGAGGCCATGTGCCGGCTGGTATTCGATGAGACCGGCCTGCTCCCGCACTCGAATCCAGGCCTCCTCACGCGAGCCGAGATGCGTTCGCTGCGGCCGGTGAACGTGAGCTTGGGCATGATGCTCGAGTCGTCGAGCCGCCGCCTGCTCCAAACCGGCCAGGCACACCACGGCTGTCCCGACAAGGTTCCTGAACTCAGGCTCGCTGCTCTCGAGGCCGCCGGAGAGCTGCGCATCCCGTTCACCACCGGGATCCTGATCGGCATCGGCGAAACCGTCGAAGAGCGCGTGGAAGCGCTCCTCGCGATTCGTGCGGTTCATGAGAAGTATGGACACATTCAGGAAGTCATCATTCAGAACTTCCGTTCGAAAGGCGATACCGAGTTCGCCGGGCGCTCCGAGCCGGACGCGCTCGATGTCGCCCGGACCGCGGCCGTCGCACGCCTGATTTTCGGCGGCGAAATCAACGTTCAGGTGCCGCCGAATCTCACACCCGACGCCTACGGCGTCTACTTGCGCGCAGGCATCAACGACTGGGGAGGCGTCTCGCCCGTCACTCGCGATTTCATCAATCCCGAAATGGCGTGGCCGCATCTGAAATCGTTGAACTCGATCACTGCGGAAGCCGGGTTCGAGCTGAGAGAACGATTGGCCGCGTATCCTGAGTACGTGCGCGAACCCGGTTGGATACCCGAGCCGTTGCGCCGCGAGGCGCTGCGCTGGACGGACAACAGCGGATTAGTGGCCCGCGACAAGGAGGCAGAGTGACGGTTGAACCGATTCTGGATAAAGTCGCTGCGGGGCGCGAACTGACCGGGCAGGATGCCGCGCGTTTGTTTGGAGCCGCGGGCGCCGAATTTCAACGGCTGGTCTCGCTTGCCGGAGAACTCAGGCGCAGCCGCGTGGGAGACCGCGTCGGCTATGTCATCAACCGCAATATCAACTTCACCAACGTCTGCGTGAAGCGCTGCGGTTTTTGCGCCTTCAGCCGGGGTCATCGCGCCGAACAGGGCTACTTCCTGCCGATCGAGGAGATCCTGCGTCGCGCCAGGGAGGCACGGGATCTCGGCGCAACCGAAGTCTGCCTTCAGGCCGGCTTGCCACCGCGTATGAAAGGCTCGTTCTACATCGAGCTCTGTGCCGCTATCAAGAAGGACCTGCCCGGCATACACGTCCACGGCTTCTCGCCGGAAGAGATCCTCTATGGAGCGGCGCTCTCTTCCCGCACGGTCGAACACTACATTGCCGCGCTCAAGGACGCCGGCCTCGGCTCCATCCCCGGC
>JAMCRS010000318.1 GCA_023380675.1 Chloroflexota bacterium | reverse complement strand
GTCGACCCGGGCGGGACCGTCGTCGACGCGCTGCGGCGCGTCCCGGCGAGTGTCAACCGCGCGCGTGTCACGCTGCCACGGCAAGCGTACGAGCCGCCGCCCCCGCAGGCCAAGCTTTCGCCGAGCACGCTCGTCACCTCGGACGTGACTCGAGTGCTGGCGGACCGCGCCGGCGGGCTGCTCTGGCCGTCGCTGGTCAAATCGATCGCGGGGGTCAGCCCATTATTCGCGCGCGAGGTCGCATTCCGTGTGACGGGTCGGGCAGACGGCGCCGCCGAGCCCGGCCAGGCGGACGCGGTACTGACGCACCTGGCGCGCCTCATGCGTGCGCCGTGGGAGCCGACCGTCGCGTTCGAGGGCGGACAAGCGGCCGCGTTCGCGCCCTATCGGCTGGAGCATTTCGGCGAGGTGCGGGCGGCGGATTCCATCAGCGCCGCGATCGAGGCGTTTTACGGCGCGCCCGATCCGTACGGGGCAGCCAAAGAGTCGCTGCGGCCGGCGCTCGAAGAGGCACGCGACCGGTTGGCACGGAAACGAGACGCGCTGGCAAAATCGCTGCCGGCGGAATCCGAGATCGAGCGGCTGCGCGTGCATGGGGAATTGATTCTGGCGTATGCGTCGGGGATCGCGACAGGACAAGAGTTGCTGCAGGCCGAGACTGAAGCCGGGATGGTGGATATCGAGCTCGACCCCAGGCTGTCGCCGGTCCAGAACGCGCAGGAGTATTTCAAGCAGTATCGCCGCGCCAAAGACTCGGCCGCGCGCGTGCCGGCGCTCCTCGCCGCCGCGAACGCCGAAGTGGAGTATGCGGAGCAGATGCTGAACGATCTGGAGATCGCGGAAGATCGCGGCGAAGTCGACGCAGTGGTCCGGGCGGCGCGCGACGCGGGCTTGCAGAGCGCGCTGGTTGCGAAGCAGCCCCGCCCGACGAGCGCAAGGTCACCCAGCGCACCGCGCGAATTCGTCTCGCGTGACGGCTTTAGAATCCTCGTGGGCAAGAACGCAAAGCAGAACGAAGAGATAACGTTTCACCGGGCACGCCCAGACGACCTGTGGCTGCACGCTCGCAATGTTGCCGGCGCGCACGTCGTCGTCGTCCGGGCCGGGCGTGAGGTGCCGGAGACGACGGTACGGGAGGCGGCCGCGCTGGCGGCGCGCTATTCGCAGGCGCACGGCGATGCTCACGTTGAGGCGATCGTCACGCCGCGCCGGAACGTACACCGCGCCCGCGGCGGCAAGCCGGGGATGGTGACCGTCAGGACGAGCGAGACGGTGGAGGTTGATGGCGAACGCTCGTGCGGATAACCGCTCGAGATACAAATCCCTGAGCTGCCGAAGGCGGTGGCGTCCCGGTTTGCGTGCACCGACCCTAGTTCTTTTTGATGAAAGGCAGGAAGGAAAAGCTGCTCACCTGCGTTGTCACCGTGGACGCGTTGTTGCCGAAATCAAGGTCCAGCAGCGGAACGCCTTCTACCGACGTATCCACATAGACCGAAATCTGATTTGTCAGGCGGGTCCCGAGCGTCATCGTGGGAGGGACCGCGACTGTTATTGTGAAGTTATCCTCGCTTCCCGCGGCCAGTGAACCGATCGGCCAGGTCCGTCCGACACCGTAGAGGTCACTGCCGCCGCCGCGGCTGTCGTCCACGTACTCGGTTCCCGGCGCGAACACATCGCCGACCAGGAAGTTGCCACAAGCATCCGGGCCGTGATTGCCAAAGGTGATGGAATAGGTCGCGGGCTCCCCGGCCTTGACCTCGGTCTGCCCGGTCATCGTCGCGTAGAGATCGCAAAGAGGGGTCGTGTTCTCGTCGACCACGACGGACGATTGCCCCATCCGGGCGAACGGGTCGCCGCCGCTGGAGGTGCCGGTGGCGGAAAAGGTGATAGTATAGACGCCGAATTGCGTCGTATCGACCAGTGCATTGGCATACGTGCCGTCGCCGGCCGCGCCGTCAGAATGCTGTCCATCGTCGAACAATTGGAGGCTGGTTACGGTTCCGTCGGGCAACGTGACTGCGGCGTTGACCGTCGCTCCCAGGATGGGGGCGGAATCGGCGACGGTCGCCCACATCTCAATCGGCTGCACCCGTGAGACTATTTTCCCCTCATTCGTACCGTAGCTCATATCCAGACCGGCGATAGCATCTGCTCTCACGGAGTACGGTTCGCTCGAATCCGGCGGCACCGGATCGACGCTCATCGTCCAGTTACCTGCGACCGGGTTCGTGATCTGGTAAGAGGCGAACACCGAGCCAGACGAGTAGGCAATATCCGGGCCGGTCGTCGTCGACGTGATCGTGGAGCCAACCGGGTCCACGAGCGAAAAGTCGAACGCGGCGGACGGGTCGCTCCAGGTCACTGTGAAATGCGCCTGGGTCACGGTGCTGTCGACAGTCACCGGGACATCCGACGGGCCGGTGGACGCCGGCGAACGCCGCGCCGGCGCTCGGACTGCCGCGCCTGAGCCGTTGAGGGTTAGCCCACCCGATCCGTCGAAAGTAAAGACGCCGCTTGCGTACGTGCCGGACAGTGCTGCAAGCGAGGGCGAGAATCGAAATGTTCCGCCGGTCTGGCGTGCGATCTCGCGCATCAAATCTTCTGGCGTAAGGTAATAATCATTGGGGCTGCGGCGCTGCGGGCCATAAATCTCGACCCCTTGCGCCGGAAAGCCGACGGTATCGACAGGCAGGTGCGCGCGAACGAGGTCGGGCAGCGGATCAAGCGCCTGTGGGCTCGAGTCGTCCCCGTCGCTGACAAGAATGACCAGGTGCACGTGATCGGGGTCTCCGTTCGTGTTCATCTCGTCCAGCGCCGCCTGCAGGCCAGCGCCGATCGACGTATCCCAATGCTCGGTAATGCCGTCGATGGCGGAATTCGCAGCAGCCCTCGTTCCATTCCCTGCGATCGTGGTGAGCGGAAAACCTACAGTCGCACTCGAGTTGAAGCTGACGACTCCCACTTTGCTCCCCACCGGCAGGAAGGCGACGGTCATTTTTGCAAGCCCCTTGACGATCGAGAGAGCAGGCCCGATTGAGTCGGACCGGTCGATCAGCAAGACTACGTCATAGTCCGGAGGCATGTATCGGACTGCGTTTGCTTCCGTGTCGCTGAATGCCATCTGGGTGTTCGACGTGCTTACCGTTAAGGGCATTGGTGACAAGTTAGCGTAACGTTCCGTTTGTCAAATTTGTCCTGAGGCGGCGATGGGTGTACATAGGCCCCATGCCTCAGCGAAATTCCGAACCTGAACAACCGAAGAAGAAAGCCAGTTCCGTCCGCCATACGCGGGCGATTCAGCGGGATCGCAGCAAGCGTCCGCCTGCCGCCCCTCCCGATGAGCAGGTGGCCGAGCGCCTGACGGAGCTCATTCGCCCAATCACCTTCTCGACCGTCGCCTTTTACTACGATCTGGGCTTGCGTCAGCGCCTCCTGACCCTTCCCATCATGGTGGCGCTTGTCCTGACGATGATTTGGCGGCAAGTGGGCTCGGTCCGTCAACTCGTCCACTTACTGAACACCGAAGGGCTGTTTTGGGCGGAGCCGACACAGGTCAGCCAGCAGGCGGTCTCCCAACGCCTGCGCACCCTGCCCGCCGAGTTGTTCCTGCAGGTGCTGACCACGCTCTTGCCCCAACTGCAGGCCCGCTGGCGAGAGCGGCAGCGTCCCTTGCCGCCGGAAATCGTCTGGGCGCAAGCGCACTATACGGAGGTCTTGGTTCACGACGGCTCGACGCTGGACGCTCTGTTACGGAAGGTCGGCTTGCTCCGGGAAGCGGAGACCAATCCACTGGC
>JAMCRS010000317.1:2658-3820 GCA_023380675.1 Chloroflexota bacterium | reverse complement strand
AGTGTTGCGCTCGATTGGATCAAAGGGCAGAAGTTGATTCTACTGTCCGCGTCCGGCGGCATCGAGATCGAGTCGAAATCGGCAGCGTCAGCCGAAGCCGTCGTTCAATGCGCGGTCGATCCGCTCGCGGAATTTCCGGTGCACGAAGCCAGAAACTTGGCGCGCAAAATTGGGCTGAAGAGGCAAGCGCTCGTCGCTGTTGCTGACGTCTTGGTCCACCTGGTTCGAGGTACAGCGTCTCTCGACCTTCTTTTGGCAGAAATCAACCCGTTGTTCCTTTTGCCGGATGGTTGCGTGATGGCGGGAGATGCGAAAGTTGAAGTTGACGATAGCGCGAGGTCGCGCCAGTGCGCTGTGCTGAACGGCGCGATGGCATCGGCGGAGTGGTCGCTGGCAGCCGGGAATGCAGACGGCGCGCAGATCGCCTACGTGCCTCTCGACGGCGACATCGGAATTATCGCGGGCGGCGCGGGTTTGGCGCTCGCCACGATGGATACGGTCTTTGAATATGGCGGTCAGCCGGCGGATTTTCTCGACATCGGCGGCGGTGGTTCGTCCGAACTCGTCGCGCGCGCATTACGCATGTTGCTGGCGCGAGGAACAGTCCGAGGCATTGTGATCAACGTCTACGGTGGAATAAATAACTGTGAGGTCATGGCGCGCGGCATCGTCGATGTATGTATGAACGATCGACCATCAATTCCGATTGTTGTGAAAATGCGCGGGCATTTCCAGGAAAAGGGGTGGGCAATGCTGGAAGCCCAGAACATCCCTATCGTCAAGAAAGGCACTACCGACGACGCGGTCAAGTTGATTATGAGTCTTGTGAATGGCGTGGTGATGTCGGAAACGCATCGCGAGCACGCGAGCGTACCAAGCACGTAGCCGGTCTGAAACAAATCACTCGGAGCGTTCTAGGCGGGTGTCGATTCTGGTGGACGAAAAATCGCGCGTGCTCGTGCAGGGCATTACGGGACGCCAGGGCGCGCTGCACACGCGGCTCATGCTCGAGTACGGGACGGGCGTCGTCGCGGGCGTGACGCCGGGGCGCGGCGGACAACGCGTGTGCGACGTCCCGGTCTTCGACACAGTGTCCGAGGCGTGCGAGCAGACTCGACCGGATGTCTCTATCATTTTCGTGCCGGCGATGGGCACGCTCGAT
>JAMCRS010000317.1:0-2648 GCA_023380675.1 Chloroflexota bacterium | reverse complement strand
GCTGAAGATTCGAGCACATGCGGCGCGGCAGCGCACCCGGCTGGTGGGACCGAACTCCATCGGCGCGATCAGCCCGGGCAAGACCAAAGTCGGCATTATGCCGGGAATGCTTTACGGCAAAGGCAGCGTCGGAATCATTTCGCGTTCTGGCACGCTGACGCACGAAACGGCGAGTCTGCTGCAAGACCGCGGACTGGGGAATTCGACTTGCATCGGCGTCGGCGGCGATCCGATCCACGGCATTGGATTTGTCGAAGCGTTGGAAATGTTTGCGGCAGATCGCGAGACGGACTTGGTGGTGATGCTGGGCGAGATCGGCGGAGGGGAAGAGGAGCAAGCGGCGGCGTACCTCGGCGCGCGCAAATACCCCAAACCGGTACTGGCGTACGTTGCCGGGCGAATGGCGCCGCCGGAAAAGCGGATGGGACACGCCGGCGCGATTATTCGGCAGGGAGCCGGTACGGCGCAGGACAAGATCGATGCGTTGCGAAAAGCCGGCGTGCACGTCGCGAATTCGCTGAAAGAACTGACCGACGAGATTGCCGCGCGATTGTAGTGGGCGAACACAGACCTGGAGAGACAGAGCCAATGACACAAGCACCGTACTGGACTGAGGGCTGGTGGGTCAGCGAATACAATTTCATCGAACAAGTGCGTGCCGGCTCGCATCTCGCGAAAAAGATCGGGCTGCACGATTGCACATTGCGTGACGGCGAACAGACGCCCGGCGTCGTCTTGCGCAAGGATGAGAAAGTCGAGATTGCGCGGATGCTGGACGAGGTCGGCGTGGCGCGCATCGAAGCCGGGATGCCGGCCGTCTCGACGGAAGATGCGGAAGCCATCACCGCAATTTCCAAGCTCGGCTTGCGCGCCAAGACCATCGTCTTCTGTCGCGCGGCGGCAGGTGACATCGACCGCGCGGTGGATTGCGGCGCAGATGGCGTGATCGTCGAAGTGCCCGCCGGCTATCCCAAGTTGGAATACCAGTTCAAGTGGAGTGAAGACCAGGTCATCGGCAAAAGTGTCGAGGCGCTCGCCTTCGGACGCGAGAAGGGTTTGCAACTGATTTTCTTCCCGCACGATACCACGCGCGCGAAAATGTCTTTCCTTCGCCGCCTGCTGAGCGAAGTGACGCGCCAGTCGCCGCCGGATTCGGTCGTCGTGGTCGACACCACCGGTTCGGCGCTTCCCGCGGCGGTCAAGTACCTGGTCGAGCAAGTGCGCGCGATGGTCAACGTCCCCGTGGAAGTTCACACGCATGATGATTTTGGTCTCGGCGTCGCGACCACGCTCGCTGGCGCAGAAGGCGGCGCGGAAATGTTGCACGTCTGCGTCAACGGCTTGGGCGAGCGAACTGGCAATGCCGCGCTCGATGAAGTTGCCGCAACGCTCCAGGTTCTCTATGGCGTAGACCTGGGCATCAAGTTGGACAAGCTGCACGAATTGTCATTGCTGACTGAACGATTGACCGGCGTGATGCTCCCCGCGAACAAACCGCTGGTCGGCGCTGGCTGTTTTCGTCGCGAAACCGGCCTGTTCATGGATGTTCTTGAGAAAACACCTCTGGCGATTTTGCCGATCGCGCCCACCGTCCTGGGTCGCCATCATGAAATCGTGATGGGCAAGAAGAGCGGCAAAGCATCGATTCGCATCAAGCTGGACCAAGCCGGTATTGCGGCGACCGATGCGCAGGTCGAGCAAATTCTGAGCGATGTCAAGGACAAAGCCATCGCGAAAAAAAGCCTCGTTTCCGATGAAGAGTTCTTGGCGATCGCGCGGGCGCGCGTGTAATATACACAGCTGCCGAATCCAGGAATTTACCTCGAAGAGGAGGAGCCGTAATGGTAGATACGAAACGCTCAGCCGAATCCTGGAATGTCCGATTGCTTGGGCATTCGGATCTGAACGACTACGGCGACGGCATGCAGCTCATGCTGAAAGACACGTACCTCTTTGTTGGACACCTCGGCAAGACGGGAACCAGCATCCTCGACGTTTCCGATCCAAAATCTCCGCGCGTCGTTCGACAACTCAAGAATCCCGCTAACACACACACCCACAAAGTCCAAATCGGTGGCGATATATTGATCGTCAATTACGAGAAACACGGCGATGGCGAACCCGAGCGCGCCGGTATCCAAATATTCGACATTTCAAAACCGGCGTTACCTTTGCTGTTGGGCAGAGCGCGCGCCTCCTCGGCGCGAGCCGCAAGATGAAAGAGCTGGTCGATCAGCAGGACATCGGCAAGGTGGTCCTCGTGGAAGCGAACTATTCCAACGAGCGCGCCCTTGAACTCACGCCGGACAAATGGCGTTACTTTGCCGCGAACTCGCCCGGCGGTCCGCTGATCCAACTTCTGGTACATCATTTCGATACCGTGCAATACATCCTGGGTCCCATCACGGAAGTGCAGGCGTACAAGCGCCGCCTGTACACGCAAGCCGAAGTGGACGATGTCGCCGTCGTCATCGCGCAATTCGAGAATGGCTATGTTGGATCGTTTGGTGGTTCCTGGTCATCGCCCGGCGCGTATCTAATCAATATCTACGGAACCGCTGCCAACCTCTACCACAAACTCGACTTTGCCTATTGGACTGCCGTCGATGTGGACAAGCATACGACGCTGCATCGCCAGCCCCATGGCT
>JAMCRS010000316.1 GCA_023380675.1 Chloroflexota bacterium | reverse complement strand
GATCGAACCATTCGGCGTCGAGCTCCTCCGCGAGGCGGCGCGCCGTACGGATGAGGCGCTCGCTCAAGGTGCCGGGGCTGAGGCAGACGAGCAGGCGGTCCTTGGCCGGCCACGGCCCCGCGATCGCGCGCGTTTCCATGTAAGCGCGCATTTGATTGTCGACGCGGTCGGCGGTGCGCCGCAGCGCGATCTCGCGGAGCGCGGTCAAATTACCCTTGCG
Source organism: Chloroflexota bacterium (assembly GCA_023380675.1). The sequence goes on along the minus strand of JAMCRS010000316.1, from coordinate 5,149 downwards.
GAAGAACTGGCCGATCGCCCGTGCGGCCTGATCGGGCACGTAGACCTTGCCGTCATGCAGCCGCTGGATCAGTTCGTCGGGCGCGAGGTCGATCAGCTCGATCTCGCTCGCGGCGTCGATCGCGCTGTCGGGCACCGTCTCGTGTACGACGATGCCGGTGATCTGCGCGACGACGTCGTTCAGGCTTTCGAGGTGCTGGATGTTCAGGGTGGTGTATACGTCGATCCCGGCGGCGAGCAAGTCCTGGACGTCCAGGAAGCGCTTGGGGTGGCGCGCGCCGGGGGCGTTCGTGTGCGCGTATTCGTCCACCACCGCGAGCTGCGGGCGACGCACGAGGATCGCGTCGACGTCCATCTCGCGGAGTGTGCTGCCGCGATAGTCGACGGGCTTGCGGGGAACGATCTCGAGGCCCTGCGTCAGCGCTTCCGTCTCGGCGCGGCCGTGGGTCTCGACCCATCCGGCGACGACGTCGACTCCGTCCGTTTTGCGCGCGCGGGCGGCTTCCAGCATCGCGTAGGTCTTGCCGACGCCGGCGGCGTAGCCGAGAAAGATCTTGAGTTTGCCGCGCGCCTTTTGCCTTTCGTCGTCCTTTACGCGTGCGAGCAGCTCATCCGGGTCAGGACGCTGACGATCAGGCATCGCTGGGTACATGTCGCGCTTGTTCACCGGTCCTTGTTTTGCTCTCTCCGCAGCCGAGCAGAGCCCGAATTGGAGATCGGGCTGTCAAGGACGTACGACGTATGCGTTGGCTGTTACGGCGCTATTTTAGCAATTCCGCCAGCCGAGTCTCACTGCCAGTCTGGGCAAGCGCAAGCAACTCGTCGCCCGCCTCCAGCCGGGTGTCACCGAGCGGCAGCAATACCTCGCCCTTGCGGAATATCGCGATCAACCGCGTCTCTGGGGGAAGGTTGAGCTCGGCCACTGTCTTGCCGACGACCCGCGTCGCCGGCTCCAAATGCTCGTCCACCAGGGTCAACTCACCGCGGCGCAGCTTGAGCAAGGCGACCATCTCGCCCAATGACGACTCTTCCTGAATCAAGCGCGCGATCAATCCCGAGGGATTTACCGCGACGTCGACACCCATGTCCTTCGTGAAGAGCCACGCGTTCTTCGGATTGTTGACCCGCGCAATGATACGCGGGACGTGAAACTCGTTGCGAGCCTGGAGCGCAATCACCAAGTTGTCCTCGTCGCCGCCGGTGACGGCGGCGACGACGTCGGCTCGATGGGTCTCCGACTCCCGCAGCACGCGCGGCGATGACCCATCGCCAGAAATGATCTTGGCGTTCGGGAGTTCGGCTGCCAGCCGGGCGAGGATTTCGGGTCGCCGCTCGACGATTGTAACCGAATGTCCCCCTTCCTGCAAAATCTGGGCGAGGTACGTACCGGTCTTGCCTCCTCCAACGATCAAGACATTCATCGGTGCCTCCCTCACTCCCATCCCAGAAGCTTTTTCAGCTTGCCCAACGCGGAACTCAGCACCGCGAGGTGCACGTCGTCGCCTTGTTGGAACGTCGCTCCTGGAAACGGGATCAAGCCCTTGCCTTGACGCACGATCGTGATGACCATGATCTCGCCCGGTGCCGCCAACTCGCTCACTGCATGCCCGATCAGGTTCGGCGGCAATTCGAACTCGATAATCTCCACCTCGCCGCTGCCGAGCGTCAGCCGAGAGGATAGGTCAGCGTGAACGAGCATCTCCTTGATCTCCGTTGCCGCCCAAGTCGTCGGAGAAATGGTAGGAATTCCAAAGCGGCGGTAGATCTCGGCGCGCTGCGGATCAAAGACGCGCGTCACGACCTTGGGGACGTGGAACTCGCGCCGCGCCATCAGTGCGGCGACGATGTTCGTGTTATCGCCGCTCGTCACCGTCACGAAGGCGTCGGCGCGCTCGACGCCCGCTTGCCGCAGGACGTCGCGGTCAAAACCCACGCCGACGATCCGCTGACCGTGAAAACCAGGCGCCAAGCGCTCGAACGCCGTTGCATCGCGGTCGACGATGGCTACCGCGTGGTTCTCCAGCGAGAGCAGAGACGCGAGTTGCGCGCCGACGCGCCCACATCCGACAATGACAATTCTCATCGCTGCCTCTCCTTGCCGGGTCTTGTCACCATGTGCCGGCCAAACCATTTGCGCGCTTCTTCCGCTAAAAAAACCAGCGGCGTAAACGCGAACAAGACGAGCCAGGCCTCCAGGCCTACGGGCGCTGTGCCGAAGATGTGCTGGAAAAAGGGAGTGTAGATGAGGATCGCTGCAAAGATCAATTCAAACGCGATACCGGCAAAGACCAAACGATTGCTGAAGAAGCCGACTCGCAATACACTGACACGTTCAGTGCGACAGGCAAAAACATTCGCCACCTGCATGATCACGATGCCCAGGAATACCATCGTCGCGGCTTCGCGCTGAAAGAGCGATCCGGGCGCGAACAGGAGGTTGCTGCCGGTGACGCCCCACTGCCAGCCGCGCCTCCAAAGCTGCCAAAAGTACCCTAACATCTCGCCGATGGTCAAGAGGATACCCAGAAAGAAATAGCCGCGGAGGAGGGTCGGTGCGTTAAGGATCGCTTCCTTACGCGAGCGCGGCGGCCGTTTCATGACATCCGGCTCCGGCCTTTCGGTGCCGAGCGCGAGCGCCGGCAGTGTCTCCGTGCCGAGGTCGATCGCCAGGATTTGCAGCGCTGTCAGGGGCAGCGGAAGATTGAACAGGGCGAATAGAACGTACGGCAGCACTTCGCCGCCCAGGTGCGCGAAGATGTACGTCACGAACTTGCGAATATTGTCGTACACCGCACGACCTTCTTCCACCGCCGAGATGATGCTGGCGAAATTGTCGTCTGTGAGGATCATCGCCGCCGCTTCCTTCGCCACGTCCGTGCCGGCTTTGCCCATCGCCACGCCGATATCCGCGCGCTTGAGCGCGGGCGCGTCGTTCACGCCGTCCCCAGTGACCGCGACGATCTCGCCCAGGTCGCGAAACGCGGCGACGACACGCAGCTTGTGCTCCGGCGCAACGCGGGCGAAGATCACCTCGATCGGATCGGAAAGCAGTTGCTTTAGCGCCGAATCGTCCATGGCATCTAGATCGCCGCCCGTGAGAATGCGCGGCCGCGCTGTCTGCACGATACCGATTTTCCGTGCAATGGACTCTGCCGTCAAGCCGTAGTCGCCGGTGATCATGACCACGCGGATGCCGGCTGTGCGCGCATTCTCAACGGCGGCTGCGACTTCAGGCCGCGGCGGGTCTTGCATCGCCATAAGACCAATGAAGGTCAGGTCACGCTCGACGTTGTCGGGAGTGTACTCTTCTGTTGCTGCGGTCAATTCGCGAAAAGCCAACCCAAGCACACGCAAGCCGGCGGCGGCAAAGCGATCGTTCTCGCCCATGATCGTCGTGCGCTCCGAATCGCCGATCGCGCGCGGGGTACCATTCATGAGAATGCGTGTGCAGAGCGAGAGCACTTCCCTCGGCGCGCCCTTTGTGAACGCGACCCGCGCGTTGGTCAAGCCCACGATCGCCCCGCGCGCCGTGTGGATGACGGACATCCGCTTGCGACGAGATTCGAACGGCAGGAGGTGAATGCGCGGCAGAGCCTGCAATTCCAGTTCGGTGTCAAAGCCCGCTTTTGCCGCGGCGACGAGCAGCGCGCCTTCGGTCGGATCGCCCAGGATTCCCCATTTACTCAGGTCGCCGTCTGGGGAAAGCAAACGCGCGTTGTTACAAAAGGCCGCCGCGCGGACAAGCCAGTGCAAGTCTGGTGAATCGGCGAGCGTTACGGTACGACCGTCGGCCACGAACGTCCCCTTCGGTTCATAGCCAACTCCGGTGACGACCAGCGCACGAGCGCCGACCCAGACCTCACGAACCGTCATTTCGTTCTGCGTCAGCGTACCAGTCTTATCCGTGCAGACGACGGTGGCAGAACCCAGCGTCTCAACTGAAGAGAGCCGCTTGACCAGCGCGTTTCGCTTGACCAGGCGCTGGACTGCGCTCGCGAGGGCGAGGGAAAGAGTCGGCAACAGACCCTCGGGCACATTTGCAATTATAATGCCGATGGTAAAGATCGCACCTTCTTGAACGGTAAAGTGGGCAAGGAAAATTCCGACGAACAAGAAAATGACGCCCAGCGCGACCGAGAGCTTCGTCACGGTCGTCGCGATCCGGCCGATTTGGATCTGCAGGGGCGAGAGATCGGCTTTGACCGACTGCGTCAAATGCGCGATGTGGCCGAACTCGGTATTCATGCCCGTGGCCATCACGGCGGCTTCCGCCGAACCGCTGGCGACACTGGTTCCGGCGAACACCAGGTTCGGCATCTGCGTCCAGACCAGGCCATCTTCGAGAACCGCTTCGGCGGTCTTGCGAACTGGCTCGGACTCTCCCGTCAGCGTCGAGTTGTTGGTTCTCAGATCAAATTCCTGCAGCACGCGCGCGTCGGCGGAGATGTTGTCGCCCTCTTCGAGAACGAGGATGTCGCCAGGGACGAGTTCCGCGGCCGGGACTTGGACGACTTCGCCATTGCGGCGCACTTTGGCGTTAGCCGGCAGTAGTCTTTGGAGCGCGGCCACCGCTTGCTCGGCGCGGTATTCTTGGAAGAAGCTGAAGAACGCGTTGACCAAAATGACGGCGATGATCGCAACACCCGATTCATTCCCGCCGGTCAGGAATGACAGTGCGGCGGCTACCCAGAGGAGGATGGCGAAAAAGTTCGTCAGATTGGCGACGAACTTGCGCCACAACGGAACGCCCTGCTCCTGGGTGATGACGTTGGGGCCATACTGCGCGAGGCGGCGCGTGGCTTGCTCGGAACTCAACCCGCGCGGCGAGCTCTCCAACTGCGCGAGCACCCGATCCGCGGCTAATGAATAGTACGGGACAGTCGGGGTCGCCCGTTTTGCGAGAACTTGCCTGCTCTTTTCGGTCCCCATCGGAAATTACATCACCTAAGACAAAGGCAAACGAAAAACGGCTTGCCAGGCCAAAGCGAGCCCGACGGGCAAGCCGCCAAGTGACGCCAAGCGATTTGAAAGCCGGTCGTAACGATACGATGAGCGCGTCCCGATGGACGCGCTCGATGTCTGTGCGGCCGAACGCAGAAATTCAAATGGTCACGCGGCGTACGGCACGCTCGCGACGACGACCTGGCACG
>JAMCRS010000315.1 GCA_023380675.1 Chloroflexota bacterium | reverse complement strand
ACGCGCGCATCGATCGATCGAACAGGACAAAGCCTTCGGCACCAAGCCATACGGAATGTGGAGCGGACCGGACGACCGGCGGGTGGACATGGCCGTGTTCAATTTCTCCCGCGCGATCCTGCTGCACGAAGAGATGAGCGCCCACGGCGACGCGAACAAGCCGGTCTGGGCGGTGGAATTCGGCTGGAACGCGCTCCCGGCGGACTGGCAAGGCGCGCCTTCGCCGTGGGGCACGGACATGGAGCCGGTGCAGAGCGCGCGGCTGACGGCGGCGATCGAGCGCGCCCGCAGCGAATGGCCGTGGATGACGGCGCTCATCGCCCAGACGTTTCAACCGGACGCGCCGAGCGACGATCCCATCTGGGGCTTTGCGCTCGTCGACCGGGAGTTTCGGCCGCGCGCCCTGGCGGCGGGTCTGGCGAACGGAATGGCTGCGCCGGTCCAGCCCGCCACATTTAATTTCCTCCGGTTTTACGCGCTGCTCGCCGCGCTCGGCCTCACGGCGGCGACGGCCGCTTGGCTGGGCGCCGTCGCCGGATCGCGTCTCCCCTGGGCAGCCGGCTGGGTCGCGATCGAGGCGCGCTTCCGCGCGCTTCCGACGGCGGCCCAGTTCGCACTCCTTGCGCTGGTCGCTCTTGCGTTTTACTACTCGCCAAACACAGCGCTGAATCTCGCACTCGTCGTCTTGATCGTTCTGCTTTTCACCCTCCGCCTCGACTACGGCCTGACCGTCGTCGTGTTTACCGTTCCGTTCTACTTGCTGCCCAAGACCCTCGTCGGCTCGCTACAGTTCTCGATGGTAGAGTTGTTGACCCTGGCTTGCGTCGCTGCGTGGCTCGTAATCCAAACTCACGAAACAGAGCCCGGGCAAAGACGTCGAGCCGCAAACCACGCGGGGGAGCAATCCCCCGATCCAGATCACGCGGTCCGGTTCGCGACTCGACATCCGGTTCAAAAATCGTGTCGCCTCGCTTTTCAGTTACGATCTCGTGATCATCCTGTTTGTCCTTGCCGGGCTCTTGTCGGTCAAGATGGCGGGTAACTTTGGCGTCGCCAACCGTGAATTCCGCGTGATCGTGCTCGAGCCGGCGCTGCTGTACAGCTTGATCCGCGCGCTAAAGCTGTCGCGGCATGAGTTGAAACGGCTGGTCGACTCTTTCATTTTTTCGAGTGTGGCCGTTTCCTTGATCGGCATCTACCAGTTCGTGTTTACGAATTGGGTGATCGTCGGCGAAGGAGTACGCCGCGTCCTGGCCGTCTACGGCTCCCCCAACAACCTTGCGCTCTATCTCGACCGAGGGCTGCCGCTTGTCCTCGCATTGGCGCTTTTTTCGCGTCGCAGCGCCCGAGCCGCCGAGGCGGACGCGCCCGACGGAGGCACGCGACCTCAAACGGGCCTCACCGCCGCCAAGCGCGCGTGGCAGCGAGTCGGCACGCCGAGTGCGCTGTACGCGCTGGCAGCGGTCCCGATCGCGATCGCGCTCTACCTGACCTATTCGCGCGGCTCGCTGCTGCTGGGAGTGCCGGCCGGTTTGATCTTCATCGGGCTCGTCAGCGGACGGCGGGTCCGCCTCGTCATCGTCGCGGTGGCGGTCGCCGGCGTGCTGGCGCTCATCCCATTCTCGCAGACGGCGCGCTTTCAATCGTTGTTCCAGGAAGGGACCGGGACCGGCTTTTTCCGGGTCAGCGTGTGGGAGTCCGGCGTCGCGATGATCCGCGACCACCCGGTCTTTGGCGTAGGGTTGGACAATTTTCTGTACCAATATCCCAAGTACATCCAGCCCGACGCGTGGCGTGAACCGAATCTGTCGCACCCCCACAATATCGTCCTCGATTTCTGGGTCCGGCTGGGCATCCTGGGCGTCGTCGTCCTCGCCTGGACGACGATCGAATTCTATCGAGCCGGCGTGAGGATGCTCGGCAGCGCCGACCGCGCCCTCGTGCTGGGTTTGATGGCGAGTATGACGGCCGCGCTCGCACACGGCATGATCGACGCGGGATATTTCTACGTCGACCTCGCCTTTGTCTTTATGCTGACCTACGCAGTCGTGATCGAACTCAACTCACGGGGCAAACCGGCGCATCCAGATTGATTCGTCAATTCATCTGACGCTCTTCATTTCTCATTTGTCATTTGTCATTTGTCATTTGCTCGTTTGTCATCTATAATTGCCGCACATCGCTTGTGGAGGCATAAACACCGATGCGGCTCTTGATCACCGGAGGGGCGGGCTTTATCGGCTCGCATCTCTGCGATTACTTTATCGCGCGCGGCGACGAAGTGATCGCCATGGACAACTTTATCACGGGCAGTCCTGACAACATCGCACATTTACAAGAACATGCCCGCTTTCATTTCATCCGACAGGACGTGACGGACCATTTGCGCGTCGAGGGGTACCTCGACGCCGTGCTCCACTTTGCATCCCCGGCCAGCCCGGTCTCGTACATCGCGTATCCCATCCAAACGCTCAAGGTCGGCGCGCTCGGCACGCACAAAGCGTGCGGCCTCGCGCGTGCCAAGGGAGCGCGATTTTTATTGGCCTCGACTTCGGA
>JAMCRS010000314.1 GCA_023380675.1 Chloroflexota bacterium | reverse complement strand
GACAAGATCGATCAGCTCGGCGATCTGATCGCGTTTTACAAGGGCATCACGACCAAACCGATCCTGCTGGAGGAATTTGGACTAGCGACCGGCGGTCCGGGGCAGGACGGCGCCCACACCGAGCTCGATCAGTCGCTCCATTACAGTCTCGTCTACGCGCTCCTCCAGGGCTACGCGCTCTGCGGCTCTGTCTTCTGGATTCTGATCGACTTTCCAAAGGGGCTGGCCGGCAATCCGCCCACTCCGGACGACTCGCCGGAAAACCACTTCGGCGTCTATCGGCTCGACTATAGCGAAAAGCCGGTCGCACGCGCCGTGCGCTACGCGTGGAAGGGGACTTGATGGACGCGTCGGTATTGGAAAACCATTTTCATCGTCTGGTCCTCGTCACGCAGAACATAGACGGCCTGCACATTGCAGCGGGGAGCCGTGACGTGATCGAGCTTCACGGGAACTTGATGCGCGACAAATGCTCGTGGCAGGGGAACGTGGTCGACCGCACGCAAGCGCGCCCGGCGCCGAACGGAATGCTGGCGTGCCCGCAGTGCGAAGCATTGCTCCGTCCCGACGTCGTTTGGTTCGGCGAAGCGCTCCCGCGCGCAAGTATTGAGCGCGCTTTCGCGGAAGCGAGCGCCTGCGACGCATTCCTTTCGATTGGGACCTCGGCGGTGGTCGAACCGGCGGCGAGCCTTCCGCGGTTGGCAAAGAAGGTTGGCGCGTTTCTAGTCGAGATCAACCTCTCTGACACGCCGATTTCCGCGATCGCCGACATAGCTGTGCGCGCCAAGTCAGGCGAGTTTCTGCCCGGGCTCGTCACAGAATTGGGTCGAGTCTCGCGCACGGATCCTCTGATCACGTGAATCGGCTGTCGGGTTCGAGGCGGCTGAAGAGAGTGGTGGAACCAAGTGCAAATCGATCTGAATTGCGACGCCGGCGAGAGCTTCGGCGCCTTTCACATTGGCTCGGATGAGGAGTTGATCCCTCTCGTCACCTCGGCCAATGTAGCTTGCGGCTTTCATGGCGGCGATCCGCTAACGCTCGACCGGGTGGTGGCGCTTGCTCAGGAGCATGGAGTCGCAGTCGGCGCCCACCCAGGTTTGCCTGATCTTGCCGGATTCGGGAGGCGTGAGATGCATCTTAGCCCCGCCGAAATCGAGAACGGCGTCTTGTATCAGATCGGCGCGGTGGCTGCCTTCTGCCGCGCGCGGGGCATTCCGCTCGTTCACGTCAAGGCGCACGGAGCGCTTTACAACATGGCCGCGATAGACCCGATGACCGCGCGCTCGATCGCCCGTGGCATCGCGCGATTCGACCGCGATCTAGTCATGGTCGGGCTGGCTTCGTCCAACGCAATGGCCGATGCGGCACGTGAAGAAGGACTCTCTTATGCACGCGAAGCGTTTGCCGATCGGGTCTACAACCCGGACGGGACGCTCCAGTCGCGCAAGGTCGCCGGCTCGCTCATCGTCGACCCGACCCGGGCGGCAAAGCAAGCCGTTGACATTGCGCGCGGCTTGGTCGTATCCTCCGACGGCACGCGGATCGAGCTGCGCGCGGACACGATCTGCTTGCACGGCGACAACCCGAGCGCGGTCGCTAATGCCCGCGCCGTGAGATCGGCCCTCTCCGATGCCGGGCTGGACGTTCGGCGGCTGGACCGCCGCGCCCTCCGCCAAGAATGATCTTCCCAGTTCCGCGCGTCCTTCCGTTCGGCGATTCCGCATTCCTGATCGAATTCGCGGATGAGATCGACACCGCGGTGAACGCCCGAGTCCGCGGGTTGGACGACGCGATCGGCGTTGCCGGAATTCCCGGCATCCTCGAAACGATCCCGGCCTATTCCTCCCTTTTGGTCGAGTACGACCCGCTGATCTCCGCATTTGCAGAAATCCGCGACCGCCTGATCGAATTGGCGCAGCAGGATTTCGATTCTGGGACACACGACACGCCTCTCAAAACCGTCCCAACGGTGTACGGCGGCGAACAGGGGCCCGATCTTGCAGACGTGGCTCGCGTTCACGGGCTGACTCCTGATCAGGTGATCGCGATTCACAGCGGCCGCGAATATGTCGTCTACATGCTCGGGTTTACGCCCGGCTTTGCCTACATGGGCCAGGTCTCCGAAGAGATCGCGACCCCGCGTCTGCCGGCGCCCCGGACGCACGTTCCGATCGGTTCGGTTGGAATTGCCGGCCGGCAGACCGGAGTCTACCCGCTCGTAACGCCCGGCGGCTGGAGGCTGCTGGGGCGGACCCGCGTCGCGGCTTTCGACCCGTCGAAAGATCCTGCCTGCTTCTTCCAGCCGGGCGACCGGGTTCGCTTTCTCCCGGTTCAGGCCGATGATTTCTCGCCACTCCAGCCGGCGCTGCAGGCAGCGCAAGCCATTGCCGGCCGAGAGCTTGTCGAGGTTGTCTCGCCCGGGTTTTTGACCACCGTGCAGGACCTCGGCCGGTGCGGATTCCAGCGCTTTGGTGTCCCAGTTTCCGGAGCGATGGACTCGTTCGCGCTGCGCGCCGCAAACGCCCTCGTCGGTAACGACGCCGGCGCGGCCGCGTTAGAGTCGACCGGCACGGGACTCGTCCTCCGTTTCCTCTCGGACGGCATCGTGGCCGTTACAGGCGGAGGGGCGCAGCCGGTGCTGCGCACTCCGGCGCTGAACGCTTGGCATGCTCCAACGTGGACGGCCCTCTACGTCAGAGCGGGCTCACTGCTCGACCTCGGCGATCGCGACGCCGGCTGCAGGACCTATGTAGCCTTCGGAGGCGGAATTGCGGTGTCGAGCGTGTTGAACTCGCAAAGTACGTATCTGCCGGGCGGGTTTGGGGGTTTTCTCGGTCGGGCGCTGCAAGCCGGCGATAGCTTGAGGGTGGGTGAGCCGCGTGTGCAGCCAGCCGCCGTCGCGGGACGCATTCTCAAGCTCTCGAATCAGCCAGTCTACGCCGAGCGCGTGACGCTGCGGGTTGTACTTGGTCCGCGCGCGGCCCGTTTCACTGCAGACGCTATTCGCACGCTCTTGACGCAAGAGTATGCGGTCAGCATCGACTCGGATCGAATGGGGTTGCGCTTGGACGGGCCCGCGCTGGAGCGTTCGGTGTCGGAGGAGATTATTTCGAACGGAATCGCGCTCGGCGCGGTCCAGGTCCCGCCGAACGGTCAGCCGATCGTCTTGGCGGCCGACCGGCAGACAATAGGCGGCTATCCGATCATTGCTTCAGTCATTCGCGCCGATCTGCCGCTGACCGCGCAGTGCACGCCCGGGCAGAGCTCGGTCCGCTTTCGGCAGGTCACCGTCGAGCAAGCTCAGAGCCTCTATCGCGCGATGGCGGCCCGTCCGACTGAGATACAAGTGGATTCCGATGCGGGTTACTTTTGAGCGTTCGTCGATTGATGATATAATCGCTGCGATGCGACGAGATGAATTCGAGCAAGAAGTGAGCCGTGCGATCGACGAGCTGCCGCCCGAAATATTGAGAAACATCGCGAACGTCGCGATCACGGTTGAAGAGTTGCCGGACGCCGATGCGCCCGCG
>JAMCRS010000313.1:5604-10267 GCA_023380675.1 Chloroflexota bacterium | reverse complement strand
GATCGTAGGGCTCGTAGTCAGACTGGGATGGACTAATCTCCCTGAAGCGCGGCGCTATTTCGACGCTCATCCGGCCAAGGCGCAACAGCTTGTCCTACGCAGGTTGTCTGACTTTTGAGAAGCCGTGCTTGCCAAGGCCATTCTTATTGCCTTGAGACACAAGTGCAGTTATAATCTCTTTAGGACAAGGTCCAGTTCGTCTCGCACGCCCGCTCGGTTCTGGTGGCGGGCGGCGGTTACCGTAGGACCAGGGAAAGAGATAATGGGCGATGTTGCCATCCCCCGGCGCATTCGACGCGAGAGGCGTCTGGCCGCAGCCATAGCGACAATTGCTTGGATCGCGTACGTCGTTGGATTCATACCTATCTTCAAATCCTCCGGCGTCGTAACTGAGGCGCTGTCAGTCATTCCTCTCGCCGTGACCGGCTTTTTCTTGGGGACTCGCGCCGGCTTGATCGCCGGATTCCTCAACGTACCTCTGAACGGCATCCTCCTTGCTGCGCTGGGTATAGACGCCTGGCAATCCACGATTGCCACGTGGCCTGGCGCGCTCATGGCCATGCTCTTGGCGGCTTTTGCCGGCAGCGTAAGCACGCTCTACAATCGGGTCGGCGATCAAGCTCGCAAACTCATCCAGGATCGCGCAGCCCTGCAAGCACAAGTCGAAGAGAGGGCGAAAGTCGAAGCGACTTTGCGTCGCACGCACGAGGAGCTGGAACAACGCGTGCACGATCGGACCGCGGAGCTGGAGGAGACGAAGGAGCGCTACCGCCTGATCTCGGAGGTCATCTCAGATTTCGCGTTCGCGATCCGAATCGGTACAGATGGTAAGTCTGTATGCGAGTGGGCGATGGGAGCGCTGACGCGCTCTACCGGCTTTGAGCCGCGCGAGCTAAACGACTGGGAGCAGCTCGTCCATCCGGACGACAAACAGCTCGTCAGGAATCTTGTTCTCCACGCCGGGGAAAAGCAAGACCACGAATTCCGAATTGTGAGCAAATCCGGCGAGACCCATTGGCTGCATGCGCACGTTCGTGCGGAATGGGACCCGGACATGAAACGCGTTTTGCGGTATTACGTCGTCGCACAGGACATCACCGACCGAAAGCGGATGGAGGACGCGCTGCGGGCAAGCGAAGCACGCAGCCAAGCGCTCGTCAACGCGATGCCCGATATGCTGGTCCGTCTAAATCGGTCGGGTCTCGTGCTGGATTACAAGCCGGGAAAAGGCAGCCGGACGTTGATCCCAACAGAAATGGTGATCGGCAAGCATCTTGACGATCTTCTGGCGAGCGAGTCGAGGCTTCCCGGCGCCGCAATGCGGCAGTTCTTTGTTACGCTGCGCGAGGCGCTGGCCCAGAACGAGAGCCGCACGATCGAATCCGCCGTTCCGATGAACGGCACGACCCTATTCTACGAAACCAGAATGGTCGTCAGCGGCGTAGACGAAGTCCTCGGGATCATCCGCGACATCACCGAGCGCAAGCAGGTCGAGGCCGAGCGCGAGCGGCTTTTCGAGCAGGTGCGCGTCGGCCGGGAGCGGCTGGTCGAGCTCTCTCAGCGACTCGTCGAAACGCAAGAAGTGGAGCACCGCAAGATCGCACGTGAACTGCACGATCAAGTGGGGCAAAACCTGACTGGATTGAGCATCAATCTGAATATCATTCGCAGCCAATTGTCGCCGGAAATGTCATCCAAGGTAGGCGACCGGATTACGGACAGCCTGACGCTGGTGGGCGCGACGGTCGAGCGTGTACGGGACGTGATGGCCGAGCTCCGTCCGGCGGTGTTGGACGACTATGGTCTTGCGGCGGCGCTGCGCTGGCTCGCGAAGCGTTTCGCCAATCAGACCGGGGTGGAGTCCGATCTGGCAGCGAGCGACAAATTTCCCCGGTTGCCGATCGAGAAGGAAACTGCCCTGTTCCGGATCGCTCAAGAGGCACTGAACAATACCGCCAAGTACGCGCATGCGCGCTGCGTCAAATTGGAGCTGGAGGAGGTCGGGCAGCTGGTCCGTCTGACGATTGCCGACGACGGCCTCGGCTTTGACACGACCGCGCCGCGCCGGCAGCCCGATCGGATGAGTTGGGGGTTGTCGCTGATGCGTGAGAGGTCGAGAGGCGTCGGCGGCGATCTTTACATCCATTCGCAAGCGGATCGCGGCACCAAGATCATTGCGGAAGTGCCCCGCTAGTCTCATGCCCATCAACGTCTTACTGGCAGACGATCACGCCGTCGTGCGGGACGGGTTGCGATTTCTTTTGGAGGCGCAGGAAGAAATCCACGTAGTCGGAGTGGCCGCGAACGGTCGTGAGGCGGTCCGGCTAGTGGAGCAGCATAAACCCGACGTGGTGGTCATGGACATCGCTATGCCGGAATTGAACGGGATCGAGGCGACCTACCAGATCCGGACAGTCTGCCCGGCCGCGCGCGTCGTCATTCTCTCCATGCACTCGTCTTCCGAGCACATTTTTCGGGCCTTTCAGGCCGGCGCGCAAGGCTACCTCATCAAAGAGTCGGCCGGCATGGAGGTCGTCGACGCGGTCCGAACCGTCTACGCCGGCAGTCGCTATCTGAGCCGTCAGATCGCGGACGCGCCCGGGATCGTCATCGTGCAGCAGCGCCAGATGGCGCAGCCCGACGACCCCCTCGAGCGGTTGAGCCCGCGCGAGCGAGAGATCCTCCAATTGCTCGCCGAAAGCAATTCCAACGCCAAAATTGCGGATACCCTCTCCCTATCCCCAAAAACCGTAGAGACCTACAAAAGCCGCCTAATGCTCAAGCTCGGAATCGACGATCTTCCCACTCTAGTCAAGTTCGCCCTCCAGCACGGACTCACCCACCTCGAATGATCGGCGCAGCGGCCTTGCCTCTGCAGCCCTAACCCGCCAACCCCAGAGTTGGCATCAAGCTCCCCCTACAGCCCAAGTCAAGTTCTCCTGACAGACACTTGTACCGTCGCGCCGTATACTCTGCACATGAAGGCGGCCGAACGGTCGTTTCTCGCGAGTTGTAAGCAATCCTCTCCACAGGAATCGTGGGCGCGCCTTCCTGGTTGATGACCCAATGCCTCAAACCATCATGATCGTCGAAGACAATGATCTCGTCCGAGAGTCACTCGTCGTGTGGCTCACGATCGCCTTTCCCTACTGCCAGTTCGAGCAGGCCGGCAGCGGGGAGCAAGCCGTGAGCCTCGCTCAGGCGAACCCGATCGACCTCGTGCTAATGGACCTTGGGCTTACCAAAATGAACGGGATCGAGGCGACACGGACCATCAAAGCGAGGCATCCACAGATTCAGGTCGTTCTCCTGTCGATTCAAGAGGACGCGCAGTACGTCGCGGACGCGCTTCAAGCCGGCGCCATCGCCTATGTTTGCAAGCGAAAGATGCACGCCGAACTGATTCCGCTTCTGGCCGGGCTCTTGTCGATCCCGCTGCCGGAACCGGATCCATCCGTAGGTCAGTCGAGATGAATATCGGTACTCAGACGGAAAGCTTTCTTAGAGTCAAGGCAAGCAAAGTCTCGTCGCTTCTCGATCTCGTCGGCGAGCTCGGCCTCGCGACGACCGCGGTGACGCACCACGCGTCGCTGACCGGCGCCGAACTGGCCGGCTTTGACACGGCGACGCATCACCTCGAGCTCCTGGTCCACCAAGTTCAAGACCTCGCGTCCAGTCTGCGCCTGGTTCAGATCGGCGATCTGTTCCGCCAGATGCAGCGGACTGCGCGTGACCTGGCGCACGAAACGGGCAAACCGATCGAGCTAGTTCTCGAAGGGGAAGATACCGAGATCGACAAAGTGCTCGTCGACGAGTTACGCGACCCGTTGATTCACCTGATACGAAACGCGGCAGACCACGGGCTGGAAGGGCCGGCCGACCGTCGCGCGGCTGGCAAGGCGGACCAAGGTCGCATTACGCTGACCGCGGCCCAAAGGGGCCAGGAAATACACATTACCGTGGCCGACGATGGGCGTGGATTGGACCGGCAAGCGATTCTGAGCCGCGCCAAGGCCGTGGGACTGGCCGTCGAAAACGTCGACGACGCAACGGTCTGGGGATACATCTTCAACGCCGGCTTTTCGACGGCCAGCCAAGTATCCAATCTCTCGGGGCGCGGGGTCGGAATGGACGTCGTCCAGAACGCGGTCCGCTCGTTGAGAGGCCGGATCGACCTCGACACCCGGCCCGGCGAGGGCACCCGGGTGACTCTGGTCATTCCGCTGACCCTCGCGTTCCTGGAGAGCCTGGTCGTTCGGGCCAGCGGGCGCTTCTACGCCATTCCAATCGAGGTCATCCGTCAGGTGTTCAAGCCGCAGACCGCCGAGGTCGTCGACGTGTCGGCAGACGGGAGCGAGCTGATCCGGCGACAGAGCGGCCTGATCCCGGTAGTGCGGCTGCAAGACATAACCGACGACGCGTCGACACTCGAGCCGACACCCTTGTCAGACCAGGTAATCGTCGTGGTCGAATCAACCAACGGCGCCTTCGGGCTGCCGGTCGACCAGGTAGTCGGCCAGCAACAAGTGGTCATGAAGTGGATTGGACCGGCAAGCGATTCTGAGCCGCGCCAAGGCCGTGGGACTGGCCGTCGAAAACGTCGACGACGCAACGGTCTGGGGATACATCTTCAACGCCGGCTTTTCGACGGCCAGCCAAGTAT
>JAMCRS010000313.1:0-5594 GCA_023380675.1 Chloroflexota bacterium | reverse complement strand
GACACTCGAGCCGACACCCTTGTCAGACCAGGTAATCGTCGTGGTCGAATCAACCAACGGCGCCTTCGGGCTGCCGGTCGACCAGGTAGTCGGCCAGCAACAAGTGGTCATGAAGCCGCTGCAGGGACACCTTAGAGCCATACGCGGCGGAGTGGGCTGCGCCTTGCTGAACACCGGTGAGGTCGCCATCGCCGTGGACGGCGAACAGCTCCGCCGAGAGCACACAGGCAAGAATCATGCGCGGGCCGTGAACAGCCATGCCAACTGATAACGGCTGCCAAGACCATTGAGCGCGGACTGGCCGGGTTCAGATTGCGGCGACAATTGAGAGAAATTTGCGGCGCCTCTCGGCGCGTCCATTCGAACGGTGGGGAGACCGCGGCTGCCTTGGAGGCAGCGCACTGGGCACCAGAACGGCAGGAAATGCAGGAAACGACGCAGGCGAAGTGAAATGTACAGTCAAGCATTGCCCCAACTTAATTCTCAGATGCAGATTGGTTCCGCTTTCGAATTCAACACCACGGTGCCGGCGGAGGAGCAGCCACACCTGGATTCCATTCGGCAGTGGATCTATAGCCACACCGGGCTCCATTTTGGCGACAAGAAGCACTTTACGCTTTACCGCCGCCTGCAGACCGTGTGTTGGCGGATGGGCATCCCGAGCCTGCAAGAAATGGACCGGCAATTGCGTGAACAGGGAGCTTCCCTGTTGGCGGTCCAGGTGGTTTGCGCCGTTTCCACGAATCACACTTTTTTCTTTCGCGAACTCGAGGTCCTGCAGCATCTCCAGGCGAAGATTCTGCCGCAACTGCCGCAGAACGAAGAGTGGCGCGTATGGAGCGCCGCCGCCGCGAGCGGTGAAGAAGCGTATACGATCGCCATTCTTCTTGCCGATGCCCTCGGCATCGAGCGGGCACGGCACAAGGTCTCCATCCTGGGTACCGACATCAGTCATCCGATGGTCGACCAGGCCGAGCACGCCGTCTACGACCAGGCTCGAATGGAATTGGTTCCGCCCGAGCTGGTCCGGCGATACTTTGAGCCGGTGGGTCTAGGCCAATGGCGCGTGAATCCAGCACTCAGGCAAATGTGCACTTTTCGGCGCATGAACTTGCAGAGCATGCCCTGGCCGTTCAAAAATCCGTTTCACGTCGTGGTGTGCCGCAACGTGCTGTACTATTTCGACGTGCCGGAACAGAAACGCCTGGTGGAGGAGATCTACGACTGGACTGCGCCGGGGGGTTGGCTGCTGACGAGCGTAACGGAGACTCTATCGGGGCAGTCGACGCGCTGGCGCAAGATCGACGTGGGACTGTTTCGGAAAGAATAGGGGCGGATACGAAAGATGGCTATTGCTAATGGCAAGGTCCGCGTGCTGGTCGTCGACGATTCGGCGCTCGCGCGCAAACTCATAACGACCGGCCTGTCCACCGACCCTCGCATCGAAGTGATCGGTCCCGCGAGCGACGCGGCGTCGGCTTTCGAGCTTTTGGCTCGCGAGCGCCCCGACGTGATCACGCTGGACGTCGAAATGCCGCGTATGGACGGCGTCACTTTTCTGAAAATGTACATGGCGCAATATCCGACGCCGACGGTCATGGTGAGCTCGTTGACCGAGCGCGGCAAAAAGATCACGCTGGACGCGCTCGAGGCCGGCGCGGTGGACATCGTCGTCAAGCCGAAACTGGGAGTGGTGGACGGGCTGCCCAAACTGATGGGCGACCTCTGTGAGCGGGTCAAGGCCGCGGCGCGCGTGAACGTGAGTCGATATGCGCGCAACGGTACACAGGGTACAGCCGTTCCCATTCCGTTCGAGCCCAAAGCGCGTCGAGCAGAGGTCGCGGGCAGGGCCGAGGCCGATCATTCTCACGCGCTGCACGAGACGACGGATCGCGTGATCGCCATTGGCGCTTCGGCCGGAGGAGTGGCCGCTTTGGGGCGCGTGATCCCGGCCTTTCCGGCCGCGTCGCCCGGGATCGTCATCGTGCAACACATGCCGGCGGGATTCACCACCAGTTTTGCCCAGCGACTGAACACTCTGTCGGCAATGCAGGTCAAGGAAGCGGAAGACGGAGATCGCGTGCGACCCGGCCTCGTGCTGCTGGCCCCTGGCGGCGATCGACATATGCTCGTCCATCGGTCAGGGGGTGAATATCGGGTCCAACTTGTCGCGGCGGAGCGGGTCTCGGGGCACTGCCCCTCGGTCGACGTTCTGTTCCGCTCGGTTGCGGCCGGCGTGGGCCGGAATGCGGCGGCGGCGCTCCTCACCGGGATGGGTGAGGACGGAGCGGTGGGCTTACTCGAGATCCGGCGCGCCGGCGGACGGACGTTTGCGCAGGATGAACAGACCAGTGTGGTATTTGGAATGCCGGCCGCGGCGTGGCAAAAGGGTGCCGCCGAAGAGCTCGTGCCGCTGGACAGCATCCCAGAACGATTGCTTTCAGCAATCGTCAACTAGAAAAGGAGCGATCGGATGGCTGAAAGACAAAGCGACCTACTCGAAGTGGCGGGCAATGAAAGCATCGAGAACATGTATCTCACCTTCGAGGTCGAGAAGGAAACGTATGCCGTCAACATCGGCTGCGTTACCGAGATCGTCGGCATGCAGCGGATCTCGCAAATCCCAGACGTCCCAGATTACATCAAGGGGGCGATGAACCTACGCGGCAAGGTGATCCCCGTCATGGACCAGCGCCTGCGCTTTAAACTGCCCGCGCGCGACTACGACGAGCGCACGACCATCATCGTGCTCGACCTGGAAGGCGTGCCAACCGGTTTGGTGGTGGACCAGGTGACGGACGTCCTGACCATTCCGCCGGACAAGATCGACCGACCGCCGCACTGGCACAAAGGCGACGAGCAAGGCGTCATCAAGGGCCTCGGCCGACTCGACGACCGGGTTGGCATAATCCTGGACGTCCCGCATTTGTTGTTCGACAAGCAGTTCAGTACAAACGTCGCACAGGCGTCGCAGGCGTATTCGGGCCTGAGCGCGGAGCCGGCGGCCGGTCCGGCCTAGACAACGTGAGGCGGCGGCAAAGTGATCACACGAACCTTTGGCCTGCGATCGCCGGCGGCGCTCCTCACGGCCTTTAGCCGCTAAGAATACCGTTTTCATTCGGAGCTTTCGCCGTTTCACTCGCGGCAATCGTACTGTCGCAGCACAGGCACACGCAGCGCGCAACGGGGCGTTCTAGCACACGCATACAGCACTTTGCCGGGGCTTGCGACCGAGCTCGCCGAGTCCCGGCGGCCAACCGAGAGCAGACTGGGAAATGTCTGTGACGGAACAAGCTGCCGGCTTGGTCGACCTCGACATGGACGACAATATCGACAACGCGCCAGCCGAATCAGAACTCTAGAATCCGGAGCACAAAGGCGGAAGGTCGAATGGATGGAATAAGATTCATAGAACATCGCGCATAGCAACCTAACATAATATCAGAAAGGAGACTCCAATGAGCAGGTTCAAATCCATCCAAGTCACGATCGTGGTGTGGGCCGGCATCTGCCTGCTGTTCCTGGCGACAAGCATCATCGGCTATTCAGCGGTGTCCGCTCGCGACACGGCGACCCAGGCCGCCGACGATCAGGCGCTGGCCATTGCCCGGTCAAATGCCGCAAGTGTCAAATCGGAGCTTGAGGTCGCGCTCGATGAAGCCCGCGCCTTGGCTCAGGCGTTTACTGGCTTCAAGAACGACAAGCAGGCACTCACGCGAGACCAAGTCAATGCCATGTTGAAAGGAATCTTGGCCGACAACGCGCAATTCATCGGCGTCTATACCCTCTGGGAACCGAACGCATTTGACGGCAAGGACGCTCAGTATGTCGGCGCGACAGGACATGACGAAACCGGCCGCTTCATCCCCTACTGGAACAGGGGAGGCAGCGAGATCAAGGTCGAACCCTTGACGGATTACGAACAAGTCGGCGCCGGCGACTATTACCAATGTCCCAAGAGAACCCTAAAGGAATGCATCATCGACCCCTACCATTACTCCGTTCAGGGCAAGGACGTATTGATGACGTCCCTGGTTGTGCCCATCATCGTCGACGGCCAGTTTCAGGGTATTGCCGGTGTGGACATTCCCATAAACTTTCTGCAAAGTATGGCCGACCAGGCAGATATTTTTGACAAGTCCGGTGAGCTGGTCGTAATCAGCAACAATGGCACTCTGGCCGGTGTGACCGGTCAGGCTGAGTTGGCCGGTAAGACCCTTAAGGAATTCTACCCGGATTGGCAGGCAAGGCTCGCCCTCGTCCAAAAGGGTGAGGAGAGCGTCAACCAAGAATCCGGTACCAAGCTGGCGGCCTTTGTTCCGATCCAGATTGGCCGCACTGTGACCCCCTGGTCAGTGAATGTCGTGATTCCCCTCGACAAAATCACCGCCGAAGCGACGGCTCTTACGTGGCGGCTGATCGCGATCGGGGTAGTGCTGGCCTTGGCCGCTTTGGGCTTGTTGTGGTTCGCCAGCGGCAAGATCGCCAGCCCAATCAAGAAGATGGCCGGCATCGCTCGCTCCATCGCACAAGGTGACCTGAGTCAGCAGGTGGATCTCGATCAAGCGGATGAAGTCGGCCAACTGGCAAATGCCTTTCGTACCATGATCGAGTACCTTCAGCGCATGGCAAATGCGGCAAATCAGATTGCGCATGGAAACCTGACGGTACAAGTGGCCGCCCTGTCCGAGCAAGACACTCTAGGCCGCGCCTTTGCCCAGATGAATGCCAGTCTCAAGCAAGTCGTGGCGGACATCGTAGCCATCTCGGAAAAACTTGCCGCGGGCGACCTGACGGCAGCTCCCCAGGCGGAATACAACGGCGAATTCAGCAAGATCAAGCATGGCTTGGCCGCTGCGCTCGACGGGCTCAACGGCACCATGCGGCAGACCACCCTGGCCGTCGCCCAGGTCACACAATCCGTCGACCAGGTACGCTCGGTCAGCCAGGACCTCGCCTCCGGCGCTGAAGAAACGTCTTCCGCCGTCGAAGAAGTGGCCAGCAACCTGGAACGCACCGACAACCAGGTCAAGAGCAGCGCCGAGAACGCCAGCACCGCAAACCAATTGGTCGGCCAGACCGCAACGCTCGCCGATGCCGGTCAGCAGAAAATGAAGACGCTGACCCAAGCCATGGCCGCCATCGCCTCCTCGTCCCAGGAAATCGGCAAGATCATCAAAGTCATCGACGAGATCGCTTTCCAAACCAACTTGCTCGCCCTCAACGCCGCAGTCGAAGCGGCCCGCGCCGGTCAGGCCGGCCGCGGCTTTGCCGTCGTCGCTCAAGAAGTCCGGAACCTCGCGGAGCGGAGCGCCAAGGCGGCCAAGTCCACCGCCGAGCTGATCGACGAAGCCGGCCGCCG
Source organism: Chloroflexota bacterium (assembly GCA_023380675.1). Next base: position 232 of record JAMCRS010000313.1, on the reverse strand, counting down.
CACCCAGGACGGCGTCAAGATCACCGACGAGACCAGCGGCGCACTGACCGAGATCGTCCAGAACGTGGTCAAGGTCAAAGACCTCGTGGGCGAGATCGCGGCCGCAAGCGAAGAGCAAAGCAAGTCGCTCGCCCAGATCAACACCGCCATGGCACAGGTCAATCAGGGCGCTCAGTCATCGAGCGCGCAAAGCCAGGAATTGTCCAGCACCGCCGACGAGCTGGGTGGTTTG
>JAMCRS010000312.1 GCA_023380675.1 Chloroflexota bacterium | reverse complement strand
ATTACACGCTGATTCCTTATCGCGGGAAGCCGGCCGCCGATGGTCCGCGGTACCGCGCGATTGGAAATTCGATGGCGGTGCCGGTAATGCGATGGATCGGCCGCCGGATTCAGATCGTGGATGCGATTTGTGGTTGAAACGCGTGCCACGCCGGCCATGGCGAAGCGAATCGAGGTCTGGCCGGTTGATCGGCTCGTACCGTACACCCGCAATGCGCGAACCCACTCGGAAGAACAGATCGCCCAGATAGCGGCCAGCATCGCGGAGTTTGGATTCAACAACCCGGTGTTGGTGGATACCAGGGCCGGTATCATCGCGGGCCATGGCAGATTGCTGGCGGCTCGCAAACTGGGCTTGGATGAAGTCCCTGTGGTCGTGCTGGATCACCTCAGCGAGACGCAGAAGCGGGCTTACATCCTCGCGGACAATCGCATTGGCGAGAACGCTGGCTGGGATGACGAGATCTTGGGCGGTGAGTTGGCGGGGCTCAAAGATGCCGACCTCGACCTTGCGTTGTTGGGCTTCAGTGACGACGAGGTTGCGAGCCTGCTTGCCGAGGTCACGCCTGAATCGGCAGCGCCCACCGGCAATGATCCGACGGAACAGATTCCCGAAGCGCCGATTGAACCGGTAACGCGGCCTGGCGACGTGTGGATGATCGGACGGCATCGCCTGATCTGCGGCGATTGTCGCGACTTCGGTGTGATCCAGCGCCTGCTCGGGGAAACCAAGGTCAACCTGGTGGTGACCTCGCCGCCCTATGCGACTCAGCGCGAGTATGATCCCGCGAGTGGTTTCGAGCCGATCCCGCCGGAGGATTACTCCGGGTGGTTTCGCGATATCGCCGCCAATATGCAGGCGATCCTCGTTCCGGATGGCTCCTACCTGCTCAACATCAAGGAGCACGCGGCAGATGGCGAACGGAACCTGTATGTGAAGGACCTCGTCATCGCGCACAAGCGTCAGTGGGGCTGGCGGTTCGTCGATGAATTCTGCTGGCGCAAGACCGACAACGGCGTGCCGGGCGGATGGGGGAACAGGTTCAAGAATGCGTTCGAGCCGGTCTTTCATTTCTGTCGCCACGCGGAGATCAAGTTCAGACCCAGGGCGGTCGGACACGTTTCGGAGGACTGCTTCGACTACTCGCCCGACAACCCAAAGTCGAACTCCGGGAGTGGGCTCCTGGGAACGGGCGCACGAGGTGGAGCAGCGGGAAAGCCCGGTGCCAATGACAACGATGGACGGCACGAAGGCATTGCGCGCCCGAGCAACGTGATCGAGGTGAAGACGGAGAGCAGTCAGGGATCGCACTCGGCCCCGTTCCCACGGGCGCTGGTCGAGTTCTTTGTGAAGGCATTCTCCGATCCCGGTGATGCTGTCTTTGATCCGTTCCTCGGAAGTGGCACCACGATCGCTGCAGCTCAGGTGCTGGGCCGCGCGGGCTATGGTTGCGAGATCTCGCCGGCATACTGCGATGTGATCCTGCGCCGGATCGGGCAGCTGGCCGAGATTGAACCGGTCCTTGCGGAGACCGGCGAGAAGTTCAGCGAAGTCGCCATGGGCCGAGGTGTCTCGGCAACACCGGACACCGATCTGCGCCAGCGCGACTCCAAGTCCATTCGACGCAAACCCAACGGCATGCCTTGCTACGCAGCCAAGAGCAAGCCGTAAACGAAGTTCAACCCAAACCAACAAGGAGAAAACAAGCATGCCTGAAGTAGCCACTCCGAACCAGGCCGAACGCGAGTTCGAGACCGGGACGGACGAGTCGTTCAAGAATGCCAACGCCACCGGCGGCGCCGCCCACAACGAGAACCAGCGGGTGACGTACGCGAACATCAAACGCACTTATGACGTCTACCAGGACCTGGACATCCAGGCCGCGCGTCAATCCCTCATCGAGACCACGCGGCTGAACCAGATCGCGTCGCAGGCGCTGCAAAACGCCGTCGAGACCGCCAACATGGTGGGCAAGCAGGCCATCCGGCACGCGGATGTCGCGGCCGATGCGCTCTGGACCGACGAGCTGAACCCGGTATCGCGGGGCGCCGGCTCGAACCTCACCGCGGGCGCTGTTCCCGCCAACCGCGCCACCGACGTCAGCGCCGCTGGTGTGGGCGTGGATGCCCAGGCCGTTGCCGCCGCCGTCGCGAAGCAGGTGGACGCGACCATCACGCCGGTCCTCGCCACGCTGCAGCAGATCGTGCAGGCTCTGGCCACCGCGACTACAGCGATCGCCGACGTCGTGAACCAGGCACAGCCGAAGACGGCGTAGTTCTTCCCTCCGAACCGGGGCGGTCCTCAAGCCGCCCCACTTTTTTCAATGGAGACACAAAACCGATGAACCCTCTGCTGATCATCCTCAAGATCTTCCCCCTGGTCCTGGCAGCGGTTCAGGCCGTCGAGCAAGCGATCCCGCTGCCCGGCCAGGGAAACAAGAAACTGGAACTCGTGCTCGACGTGCTCAAGTCGGCCTATGACGGGAGCACGGACCTTGCAAATCAGTTCAGTTGGGACAAGCTGGTCGCGGTTGTGGTGCCGATGATCGCGAGGATTGTCGATCTGCACAACGCGCTCGGCCTGTTCCAAAAGCCCGCTCAACCCGACAACGTATGACGACTGCCTCGCAGGTGGTGATGTGGCCGACCGATAAACTGCTTCCCGACACCCGGAACGCGCGAACGCATAGCGATGAACACGTTGCCGAGATCGCAGCTTCGATATGGGAATCAGGGTGGAACCGTCCCATCCTCGCCGGATCCGACGGCGTCATCATCGCCGGCCACGCCCGCCTGCTTGCGGCACGAAGACTGGGGCTGAGAGAAGCTCCGGTCGTTGTGCTCGATAACTTGACGGAAGAACAACGACGCGCTCTGTCCAACATATGAATGAGTTGCAGGTAGCGACATGGCCGGTTGAGAAGCTGATTCCTTACGCCCGGAATGCGCGCACGCATAGTGCGGAACAGGTCGCCCAGGTCGCAGCATCGATTGCCGAGTTTGGGTGGACGAATCCGATTCTGACCGGTGCGGATGGAATCGTTATCGCCGGCCATGCCCGCCTGCTGGCTGCTCGTAAACTGGGCATGACCGAAGTCCCGGTCATCGTCCTCGATCACCTGACCGAATCCCAGCGCCGTGCGTTGGTGCTGGCTGACAACAGGCTGGCACTCAACGCCGGGTGGGATGAGGAGATGCTACGCGTGGAGATGGCCGCACTCGATGAGGCCGGTTTCAACCTCGAGCTGGTCGGATTCACGGATGACGAAATCGAAGGGCTGCTTCGGGACCCCGAGGAAGTACACGCTGGCAACACGGACGATGATGCGGCACCGGAGGCCCCGGAGACCGCCGTCACGGTTCCCGGCGACGTCTGGATCCTCGGGGCGCACCGGTTGCTGTGCGGTGATGCCACTCAGATGGCCGACGTTGAGAAGGTCCTCGCCGGCGGCCTTGCCGACATGGTCTTTTGCGATCCACCGTACAACGTGAACTACGGTGCGACCATGAAGGACAAACTCCGCGGCAAGAAGCGGAAGATCGCCAACGACGATTTGGGCCAGGTAGCATCACAGTCCCCACTCGCCGCCTGCGCGAACATCCTTGCAGTGACCAAGGGCGCGGTCTACATCTGCATGTCTTCCTCGGAACTGCACACGCTGCAAAAGGCCTTTCGCGAGGCGGGCGGCCACTGGTCCACGTTCGTGATCTGGGCAAAGAACACGTTCACGATGGGACGGTCGGACTACCAGCGGCAGTACGAACCGATTCTCTATGGGTGGAAGGAAGGCACGGATCACTTCTGGTGCGGAGCCCGCGACCAGGGGGATGTCTGGTTCGTGAAGAAGCCGGTGGCGAATGATCTCCACCCGACGATGAAGCCCGTTGAGTTGGTGGAGCGCGCCGTCGGCAACAGCAGTAAGGGCCGGGACACCGTCCTCGATCCTTTCGGTGGTTCGGGATCCACGTTGATCGCATGTGAGAAGGCCGGCAGGCAAGCGCGGCTGATCGAACTGGAGCCGAAGTACTGCGACGTGATCATCTGCCGCTGGCAGGAGTTCATCGGCAAGGAGGCGACTCTGGATGGTGACGGCAGAAGCTTCGCCGCGATTGCCGCGGAGCGAAATCCAGTGGCAG
>JAMCRS010000311.1:11889-16552 GCA_023380675.1 Chloroflexota bacterium | reverse complement strand
GTTATGGCATGCCGGATGTGAACGAGGTATTGAGCGGGATCACCGTGTCGATGATCCCAATGCAGTTCGGGCCGATCATCCGCATGTGGTATTTCTTCGCAATGGCGGCGATCGTCCGCTCCAGCTTCATCCCTTCGCCGCCGACCTCGCGAAAGCCTGCCGAGATGACGATGACGCCCTTGATCCCTTTTTGGCCGCACTGCTCCATCGCGGCGGGGACCGCCGGCGCCGGGATCACGATGACGGCAAGGTCGATTTCGCCCGGCACGTCGAGGACGCTGGGCAAGACCTCCTGGCCCGCGACCGTGCCTCCCTTGGGGTTGATCGGATAGATTCGGCCGGCATAGCCATAACGCGTCATGTTGTCCATGATGGCATAGCTCAACTTAGCCGGATTGCTCGAGGCGCCGACGATGGCGACGGAGCGGGGTTCGAAGAACGCTTGACGGAATCTTTCCATCGCCGTCGATTATACAACAAAGGCGACCGGCTGGAAACCGCGTTGTTTGCTTGAATGGAAAGACTGTGCTATATTTTGCGTGCGATGAAGACGTTCTTGTCGAGACGACTCGATTGGGTCGTGGGCGCGGTCTTGGCCGCGCTGGCGTTTGCGCTCTACGTTCGAACGCTTGCGCCTTCCGTCGCATTCCTGTTCGACGACACGCTCGAATTCCAGTACGTCGTCCCCCGGCTCGGCATCATTCACCAGACCGGCTATCCACTCTATACCCTCCTCGGCAAGCTGTTCACCCTGATCGTTCCACTGAACGACCCGGCCTTCCGGCTCAACCTCCTTTCCGCCTTGATGGGCGCACTCGCGGTCGCCCTGGTGTACCTGGTCGCGCGCCGCTTGACCACGTATCTCTTCCCGGCCGTCGTCGCCGCGCTGACCTTCGCGGTCGGCCAGACGTTTTGGTCCCAGGCCGTCATCGCCGAAACGTACACCACGCAAATGCTGCTCGTCGCCCTCCTGTTCTATCTCGCGCTCGGCTGGCGGGAACAGGCAAAACGCGCATCCTCCATGCCGGCAGAGGAACGCGCGGCGCCGCGCGCTGCCGCGCGAAGGTGGTTTTACGCGCTTGCGTTCGCGATGGGGCTGGGCCTCACTCACCATCGCTTGATCTTGCTGCTGTATCCGGCAATTGCGCTGTACGTTCTCCTGGTCGACCCGGCGGTGCTGAGAGAGTGGAAAATGCTCCTGCGGGCTGCGGTCCTTTTCGTCGTGCCCCTCTCCCTTTATCTCTACTTGCCGTTGCGCGGCGCCGTCGGCTCCGCGGATGGGACGTATCAGAATACAGTGCAGGGATTCTTCGACTGGGTGATGGCATCCCAGTACGGGGTTTTCCTGACCGGCAATCCATTCCACATCGATCGGGACATCGCGTATTATTGGACGCTGTTCCAACAGCAATTCGGGATTCTCGGCATCGGCTTGTCCGTTGTCGGCTTCGTCTGGCTGCTGAGCAAACCGCGTGAATGGCTGCTCTTGGTCGTCGCCTTGATCGCCGAGGCCGGCTTTGCATTCAACTACCATGTCGCCAACGTCTACGTCCATTTCCTGACCACGTTCCTCTTGGTCGCCCTCTTCGTCGGCGCAGGCGCGGACGGCGTAATGAACGTTCTGGCCCGAGTTGGGTATCATCCGTCGACGCGTGCCCCCGGCGGCGTCGCCCCCACCGGCGCCTCCGCCCGCGGTGGCGTCGCCACCCTTGGTGGCGCCGCCGTATTGGACGCTAGGCGCGCCGCGCCGAGTCTCGCGCCTTTGATCGCCGTTTTGGTGTCCATTCCGCTTCTCATCATCCCGACCGACCTGCTTGCGGACAATTATTCCACCGCCGATCTTTCGAACAAGTGGGACATTCACGACTACGGCGAGGACATTCTGCATCAGCCGCTGGCAAGCAACGCGACCGTGATCGGGATACAGGGCGAGATGACGTTGCTGCGCTATTTTCAGGAAACACAGGGCCTCCGCCCGGACGTTCAGACCATCGCGGCCGACGATCCAAGCGCGCGACTCGCCGCGATCGCCAACGCGGTGGGTCAAAACCGCACCGTATATCTGACTCGCCAGCTCGATAATGCTCCGGACGACTATTCGCTATCGTCGTTCGGGCCGCTGATCCGCGTCCAGCCGTCGCCGGTCACCAGTCCTCCCGAGATGTCGCACCCGCTGGATCCCGCCGCTGATTTCGGACCGATCAAATTGGTCGGTTACGATGTGGACGCGGCGCGGCTCAAGGCAATTCCAGGTTTGTGGCATGCGCAGAACGATCGCTTTCTACGCGTGACCCTGTATTGGAAGTCGCTGGACAAGGACGAGACCGACGCGGCGGTATCCGTCAAGCTGCTGCGGAACGATCAGCGCGTCTTCGGCCAGGTGGACCACCGGCCCGTCCTCGGCGCCTATCCGACTACGGCTTGGCGGCCGGGAGAATTCGTCACGGATGCGTATGCCGTCCCGGTGTTCCTCGGCATCACGCCCGGCACCTATACGATCAACGTGACGATGTACGACGCCAAATCCGGGACCGTGGTCGGCCAGCACGACCTCGACAAGATCGCGCTGGGGCCGGACGTCAACGCTCCTCGCCGGACCTCACGCGAGGTTGCGCCCGGGTCGGACGAGTATTTTGCCCAGTCGCTCGCCGGTTATTCTGTCGACGCGTGGAACGTCGGTCCGGCCGCCAACGCCGACTTTGGCCAGTTTACGCTCGCCGGCTATTCGCTCGGCGCCGGGGATCCGGCCACCGTGCGGCCGGGGGATGCGCTGCCCCTGACGCTCCTGTGGCGCGCCGGCCCGGTCAAAATAGATGACAATCCGACGCTCCGGGTCTGGCTCGAGGATTCCAAGGGCGAAACGGTTGCCAGCCGCGATGCCCCGGTCAGCGCCGGCTACGTGCCGACGAGCTGGATTGCGAACTCGTACGTCCGAGACTGGCCGCAATTGATCGTTCCCGCGAACGTGGCCGACGGCAAGTACACCGCGAAATTGGCGGTCGTGAGCAAGCACCAGCTGCTTGGATCGGCGCTCCTCCCCTTCAATGCGACCATCGTTACGCTGGGCCCGGTCGTGATCAAAAACCGCCCGCGGGAGATGACCGCGCCATTCGTCCCGAACTCGCTCGAGGCCACCTTCGACGACAAGATAAAGCTCCTCGGCTACGACCTCGAGCGTAACATTCCAGAGCGCGGCGTCCGGCTGACATTGTATTGGAAGTCGCTCGCGCTCATGGACACGCCCTATACCGTGTTCGTTCACCTTCTCGACGGCAAGAACGACGTGATCGTTTCGGCCGACGCCGTCCCGGGAGGCGGCGACCTGCCGACCACCGGATGGATCGAAAACGAGTACATTACCGACGTGCATTCGTTCACGCTGCCGGGCGACTTGCCGGACGGCGGCTACCCGATCGAGATCGGCCTTTACGATCCCGTGTCCGGGGTGCGCCTGAAGACGGCGGATGGACACGACAGCTTGAACGTCGCTTCGGTCAATCTTCCCTGAATGCCAGCCCGCATCGAGCGCCTCGGCCTGCCCGCGATCCTCTGCGCCTTCCTGGTCCTCGCGATCGGCTACAGCGTCGTCGTCCCGTTGGGTGAAGCTCCGGACGAGGTCTCTCATTGGGCGTACGTGCAGTATCTGGTCGAGCATCACAGCCTTCCAACGCCTCAAGGCGCCGTTCTCGGCGAATCGCATCAGCCGCCGCTGTACTATCTCCTCGGGGCGCTGACGACCTTCTGGATCCCCCAACCCGCGTTCGAACCGATCGCCAATCCCGATTTCGCGTTCGAGAACGCGGAAACCCCGAACCTCCTCTTGCATACACGCCGCGAGGAATTCCCCTATCAGGGTGTTCCGCTGGCGTGGCATCTGCTCCGTCTCCTTTCGGTCGTCATGGGCGCGGTCACCGTCTGGACGACGTGGCGGATCGCTCGCGAATTCTTGCCGGACGAGCCGCAGATCGCGCTGGGCGCGGCCGCGTTTGTCGCCTTTTTGCCCGCGTTCACTTTCCTGAGCGCTGTCGTCAACAACGACAACTTGATCGTCATACTGTCGAGTCTGAGTGTCTGGCAAGCGGTGACGCTCGCGCGGCGTCCATGGAGCGCACGACGCGCTGCGCTGCTCGGCGTGCTCCTCGGTCTGGACGCGTTGACCAAATTGAGCGGCTTGGTGGTTTGGCTGTTTGCGGCCGCAGTGTTCGCGTTGATCGCCTGGCGCACCCGCCGCTGGAGACAGACCGCGATTTACGGCGCGACCGCGTTCGGTGTTGCGCTGGCCGTGGCGGCCCCCTTGGCAATCTACAACTGGGTCCACTACGGCGATCCGCTCGCCTGGTCGCTCGTCATGGCGGCGACGCCGGTCCGCTCCAGTCCGATCACGCCGGATGATTGGCGCGTCGTACTCTGGGGCCTTTTCACTAGCTTTTGGGGGCGCTTTGGCGGGGCGCTTCATCTGCGCATGGCGGATGCACTGTATGCCGTCCTCGGCGTCGTCGGTGCGCTTGCAGCCGGCGGATGGGTGAGGTGGGCACGCGCACGTGGTCGCGCTGCGCTCCCGTCGGGAATGCCGGCCGTCCTGGCAGCGTTCGGCGCGTTCTGGTTCTTGATGCTCGCGGCGTTCGTGCGCTGGACGCGGGCGGTGCTGGGCACCGACCAGGCG
>JAMCRS010000311.1:0-11879 GCA_023380675.1 Chloroflexota bacterium | reverse complement strand
CAGGCGCGCCAGCTTTTTCCCGGCCTGCCGCTCTTCGCCCTCGTCTTCACCCTCGGCCTCGCGTGGCTGTGGCATTCGCGCCGGACTGCAGTCTTGTCGGCTGCGTATGCCGGTCTGCTCGTACTAGACGTCCTGGTTTTGGCCTATCTCGGCGCCACATTCGCCGGCCCGGCCACGCCGCTTGCCAACTTGAGCCGGCTGGGCGGCGCCAATGCCCCCGTCGATTTCGGCAACGAGATTCGGGTCGTCGACTATACGGTGCAGCCGACACATGTCGCCGCGGGGGGAACGATCGTCGTCCAAGTGCAGTGGCAGGCCGTGTTCGATGTCGACCAGTCCTACTGGATGTTGCTGCAGTTGGCGGACAAACAAGGCAACGTCGCCAACAAAGACGCCGTCCCCGCCGCCGGCCGCCCCACCACGGATTGGTGGCACGCCGGCCAGGTGTTCACGTCGCACCATCGGTTCGACCTGCCGCAAGACCTCGCGCCGGGGACCTACGTGCTCAGACTCGGCCTTCATCCCTTTGACGTTTGGGAATGGCTGCCGGTCCGGGGACAGGACATGGTCGCGCTAGGCACGATACAAGTCACGCCGGCGCAATAGCTGCTACATTCGTCAAGATTTCGGCGCGAGCGTGGACCACAACCCGATATCTGCGAGAAAACGGGTTTTTGGCAAGCGCCTTGAATAGAGAGAGCGTGGCTGTTCCGACGATCGCTTCCCGCAGACCGAATTTAAGGTCAGTCGCGGTCAACGTGGTGCGCCGATTGGCGACCCTTGACGCGGCCGCGCTGGCCCTGTTGGTCGTCGCCGCGTTCGTCGTCGCGGGATTTTTGCTCCGGGACGATGTTTTCATCTACGGCGATCACGCCGGACACTACTGGCTCACTTGGTACACGCTGAACGTTGCGGCGCCTCTGCACCATCGGCTGATCGATTGGATTCCGTACTGGTATGCCGGCTATCCCGAATTGCAGTTCACTCCGCCGGGCTATGTGCTCCTGGCGCTGGGGCTGGACGTCCTCTCACTCGGCAAGCTTTCGGTCGCCCTGATCTACGAGATCGTCACTTTCGCCGGCTATATTCTCCCCGGGCTCACGTTCTATTACGCGGTCCGGCACCTCGGTCTGGATCGACGCGCCGCGTTCACCGCGGGACTGTTTGCCCTCGTTTTTCCCTCGTTCTTCGACGGCGCTGCGTCCATCTTCATCGGTATGATCGGCTCCCGGTTGGCGCTGGCGTTGAATGCGCTCGTCCTCGTCTGGACGATCGACTGGCTGGAAGACCGTGGAAGCCGCTACGCGTGGGCAGCCGCTCTGGCGCTGGCTGCCGGCATTCTGGCTCACCCTTACCACGCCATTGGGATTACGCTCGCGCTCTGTGTTTACGTTCTCGTCCGCCGACTCTCCCTTGTACGCTCCGGTGTAAGACTGGCCGTCGTGGTCCTACCGTCGCTCGCTCTCGACGCGTTCTGGCTGGCGCCCCTCTTCGCGAGCTCGTCCGTCGAAATGGTCCCCGTGATCCGGTCCACGTTTGATCAGACCTGGAGAATATTGACGGATATTTCGCTTGCGCCGTACGCACTGTTGGCGCTCGCTGTGCTTTGGCGCGTCCGCGCCCGGGGAGAATATAGCCGGCGCTCGGTGCTGATCGTGCTCCTGTTACTTCCGTTCCTTCTCGTCGGCGCAATGCTCGCCGCGCACCTCGTTCTGATCGACCAGTGGCACGTTTATCAGGTGGATCCCATCCGTATGGTCGGCGAATACTATCTAGCCCTGATATGGCTGGCCGCGCTCGGCCTATCTGCCGTCGCCGAGTGGTGCGGGAGCATCGCCCAGCGCGCACGAATCCCGCACTCGGTCGCGTCCTGGTCGGCCACCCTGCTAGTCGGCGCGCTCTTCTTCTTTCCATTCCAGCAATCCGCGATCTACTATCAGCCGAAACCGGCCGGCACTGACGAACCGCGCTTTATGAGCGAGGCGATCTCGGATTACCAGCTGGACGACTTTTGGTCCACGCTCCGCTCGACGCCCGGGCGTGTGCTGTTCGTTTCGTACGCGACGAATCTAACGGCCCACAAGACTGAGCCATTCCCGACGACGCTCACCGCGCTGACGCCCCTATATGCCGGGCGAGCGATCATGGGTGGAACGTATACGGCCTGGTCGCCCGTCGCCGCCGATCTCTGGATTGGCGCTCCTAATCCGCAAGTGCTGTGGGGCCTCAGTCAGGACCAGGACGATCGATCGCTGTTCGGCGCGTCCTACGACAAGCTGTCCGATGCTGCGCTCGCCGAATACTGCCGCCGCTTCAACGTCACCGCGATCGTTGCGACCGTCGACGATTACGCCGCACGCGTATTCCTCGACGCGTCGCCGCGATTTCAGTCTTACTACAACAACGGATTCTTTTACGTCTATCGGGTCAAGGACATCGCACCCTCCTGGATCGACGCGAGCAACGCGGATGTTCAGGTGATCAAATTCGAGGACGAACAGGTCCAATTGCACGTGCAGGATGCCCGCCCCGGCGCGCAGGTGAGCGTCAAGTTGTACGCCTATCCGGCCTGGCGTGCCGTGACCGATAGCGGCGAGACGCTGCCCGTCCAGCCGGACGATCTCGCGTTGATGCACATCCCCCTCCCCGCCGGCGCCGACTATACCGTGACGCTGCAGGCGGATGAAATTGGTAGCCTCGTCTCCCTCGCAACCCTGCTCGTGTTTGCGGGATTCGCGATTCGGGCCGGCAGCCGACGACTCAAGCGTGTTGTTCGCGCTCGGCACAACTGAAACTCTCCGCTCGTCCACCGTTTCCAATCTCCACCTCAATTCGGCATCAGCTCTTCGCAGCGGGCGGGCATGCACAGGCAGCCAAGGACTCCCTCGCGTGACTTGCCGCATCACAGCCGCACGCACAGTTGACCCGGTATTGACTACCGCTCTCAGTCGAACGCCGCGCCCGGTGCGCCCCGCACAGGTAGAGACGTGTCGGTGACACGTCTCCCCCGACCGGCCGGCCGTGTCGATCTCCGCGCCCCTGACTATTTGTGTTTTGGGTATGTTTGGTTATAATGAGGCTTAATGCGGTCAGGAATTACTGACATGACCAGGCTCAATCCCCCAAACCCGCTGGCCCGCTTCGTCAATCGCTCGACACTCAAATGGCTGTATTTCGGCCTGGGCGTAAAGCGATGGCTGGTCCTTCTTTTCCTCGGGGTGACGATTCTGGGTCTCGGGTTCGCAGTCCTCCTGGTCAACATTTACCGCGAGTCTCCCCTTCCCGACATTTTCTATTACTTGACCCTCCAATTCATCCCGCGCCTTGAGCGCGGGATATTCATGGGTGCGATCGGCGTCGGACTCATTGCGGTCGCCGTCGTCAAGCTGAGCGAGTCCCTTCTCTCGGCGTTCGTGGCGGACGATATCAACGTCGTCGAGGTGCTCTATCGCAAGCGCGCGCGGCGCCGCGGCCCAAAGATCGTCGCGATCGGCGGCGGCACCGGCCTCTCCACACTGCTGCGCGGACTGAAGGAACACACGGACCGGCTGACCGCGATCGTCACCGTGGCCGACGACGGCGGAAGCTCGGGCACGCTCCGCCGTCAGCTCGGAGTGCTTCCACCCGGCGACATCCGCCAATGCATCGCGGCGCTGGCGGATTCAGAGCCGCTCGTCACGCAGCTCTTCCAGTATCGCTTCGGCGAAGGGACCGGCCTGGACGGTCACTCGTTCGGCAACTTGTTCATCGCCGCGATGGCCGGGGTGACCGGCAATTTCGAGCGCGCGATCCTCGAGTCCAGCCGCGTCCTGGCCGTGCGCGGCCAGATCCTGCCATCCACGCTCGAGAACATGACGCTTTGCGCCGATACGCGCGACCCCGCGCCGGCCGGCAGCGGACTCGCACGCGTCGCCGGCGAGTCTGAGATCAGTCATCGCGGCCGCCCGATCGAGCGCGTCTACCTCGAGCCGGAGCACGTGCCGGCCTACCCGGGAGTCGTGCGCGCGATTCTCGACGCGGACCTGATCGTCGCCGGGCCGGGAAGTCTGTATACCAGCGTGCTGCCCAACCTGCTGGTCGATCAGGTACGCAGCGCGCTCGGGGCGTCGAACGCGCTCAAGGTCTACGTCTGCAACGTCGCGACGCAGCCGGGCGAAACCGATCACTTTTCCGTCGAGGACCACCTCGACGCCCTGGTCGAACACGTCGGCAGCGGTATCTTTACGCGCGTCTTTGCGAACAACAACTTTGCCGTCAGCTTTCCCGAGCATTCGAACAGCCAGATGGTGCGGACGCGCGATGACGGCAAATCGGATATGATTATCGTGGGCGACTTGGTCGACGAGGCGCAGCCGTGGAGGCACGATCCCGTCAAATTGGCGAGCGCAATTCTCAAGTGTTACCAGTCAAGTAAACAGTCGTAAGCGACTGTTAACTAATACCCCAAAGGAGAAGGGCAATGGCAACGAGAGTCGGAATCAATGGGTTTGGTCGCATTGGGCGCCAGGTGTTGAAGGCGATCCGGGATTACTATCCCAAGACGCTCGAAGTCGTCGCGTTTAACGATATCGGCGACTTGCCTACGATGGCACATCTGCTCAAGTACGATTCGAACTATGGGCGATTCAACGGAACGGTCGAAGTGGGCAGCGACGCGTTGATCATCGACGGCAAGCCGGTCAAGGTGCTGAAGGAAACCGATCCGTCCAAGCTACCGTGGAAGGACCTGGGAGTCGACATCGTCATCGAGAGCACGGGCCTGTTCACGATCAAGAAAGACGGCGTGAACAAAAAGGGCAAGACCGTCTTGGGCGCGGAGAACCACATCACCAAGGGCGGAGCGAAGAAGGTCATTATTTCCGCCCCGGCCGAAGGCGAAGACATCACGATCGTACTCGGCGTGAACGACGACAAGTACGATCCTAAAATCCATCACGTCCTCTCCAACGCGTCGTGCACGACCAACTGCCTCGCTCCGGCGGCCAAGGTGGTCAACGACAAGTTCAAGATCGTCCGCGGCCTGATGACGACCATCCACGCATATACGAACGATCAAAAGATCCTCGACCTGCCGCACAGCGACCTGCGCCGGGCGCGCGCGGCGGCGCTGAGCATCATTCCCACGACGACCGGCGCGGCCAGGGCCGTTTCCCTCGTCATTCCCGATCTGAAAGGCAAGTTCGACGGGTACGCATTGCGCGTTCCAACTTCGACCGTGTCCGTGGTGGACTTTACCGCACAGGTGGAGGTCGCGACCACGACCGACGAGCTGCGCCAGGCGTTCCGTGACGCGGCCAACGGTCCGATGAAAGGCATTCTCGCCGCGGTAAGTGAGCCGCTGGTCAGCATCGACTTCAAGGGCGACCCGCATTCCTCGTCGGTCGACCTCCAGTTCACGTCCGTTCTCGGAAAGGAAAAGGGCGATTTCCTCAAGGTCGTGACCTGGTATGATAACGAGTGGGGCTACAGCGTAAGGACGGCGGATCTGACGAATCTCGTCGCCAGCAAACTGTAATTGCGATTCAAGCCCGTTTTTTGGCACAAGACCTTCGCATAGATTCCGGCGCGAGCGGGGATCGCAACCCGTTTTCTGCGAGTGAACGGGCTCTTGGCGAAGGCATTGCTGGCAGAAAGCGGGCTTCTTCTGGAGTCTACGGTGAACAAGAAAACCATTCGCGATATCAGCGTCAAGAACAAACGGGTGCTGGTCCGTGTCGATTTCAACGTCCCGCTGGCCGACGGCAAGGTTACAGACGACACGCGAATCGTGGCGGCGCTGCCGACGATCAAGTTTCTCGTCGATCAAGGGGGCAAGGTGATTCTATGCTCGCACCTGGGACGCCCCAAGGGCAAGGACCAGAAACTCTCGCTGCGGCCGGTGGCGACCCGGCTGCAGGAGCTGCTGGGAAAGCCGGTCACGTTCGTGAGCGACTGCGTCGGGCAGCCCGTCGAGCGCGTCGTCGAAGGGATGAACGGCGGCGACGTCGTGCTGCTGGAGAACGTTCGTTTCTACCCCGAAGAGGAAAAGAACGATCCTGAATTCGCAAAAAAGCTGGCCGCGTTCGGAGATGTTTACGTCAACGACGCTTTCGGCTCGGCGCACCGGGCGCATGCCAGCACCGAGGGGGTCACCCAGTACCTCCCCGGCGTCGGTGGCTTTTTGATGGAGAAGGAGCTGAACTACCTGGGCCAGGCGCTGGCGAATCCGGCAAAGCCGTTCGTCGCCATACTGGGCGGCGCCAAGGTGAGCGACAAGATCAAGGTGATCGAGAACCTGCTTCCCAAGGTCGACGTGCTGCTGATCGGCGGCGGAATGGCGAACACGTTCCTGGCTGCCAAAGGACTGAACATGGGTCAGTCGCTCGTCGAGGCCGACAAGTTGGAGATGGCCCGGTCGCTGGTCGACAAGGGAGGCGCCAAGCTCGTGCTCCCGGTCGACGCGGTGATTGCGGACCGGTTCGACGCGGCGGCCCAAAGCAAGGTCGTCGACGTGGCCGCAGTGCCGGCGGAATGGCGTGTGCTCGACGTCGGCCCCAAGACGCTCGACGCGTTCGAAAAGGCGTTGAGCGGCGCCAAGACCGTGGTGTGGAACGGCCCGCTCGGCGTGTTCGAGTTCCCGGCGTTCGCCAAGGGAACGGTCGAGATCGCCAAACGGCTGGCGCAGTCCGGCGCGACGACGATCATCGGCGGCGGTGACAGCGCCGCGGCCGTCGAGCAAGCCGGCGTCGCCGATAAGATGACCCACATCTCTACCGGCGGAGGCGCATCGCTCGAGTTTCTCGAAGGACGGACGCTTCCGGGCGTCGCGGCTCTGCAAGACAAATGACCGAGAGACCTGGAAGGTCTGAGACCTTCCAGGTCTCTTTGCACAGTTGTGGTATAATGCCGGCGCGTGGATGAACACTCTGCATGGGAATTGAAAAACGCCGCACCCAGCACCCTACCCGTACGAATTGGCGTATCGCCTTGTGCGCATGTTCTCGTTTTACGGTGACACCGTCTTGGATCCTTTTTGTGGCAGCGGCACCACCATGGTCGCGGCGCTGCGAACTGGACGCAACAGTATTGGCGTGGAAACGGACCCAGAATACTGTCGCCTGATCGCCCGCCGGCTCACGCAAGACACCGACGATATGTTTTCCCAGGCACGGCTGATCTGTGAGAGAAGCCAGCCAACCCCAGAGGGTCTCGTGACACTGCACGAAGGTCCCGGCCTTTTCACTACAAAGCAAAGCACCCGGCGCCGCGGGAGAAAGTAATTCCGAAAACCGAGCTTGGCGTAGATTGCGGTCTCGGGCCTTCAGACTAGAACTGCGCCAAACGTGTTCCTCCAACCGGGGTGCGGCCTGGCGAGCGACAATCCTGCGTTCGGCTGTCAGAGCTGCAGCACGCCGAATTCCATAATTGAAGTGTTAGGCCCCCCGCAGCCCTCAAGCCCAGCTCGATATTCCGATCCGGCTCACCTGATATGATCACCATCCCAAACAAGGCTTAAACCGACGCATAGGCTCTTCCTCCATAGTACCGGAGTACGGTTGACATCGGCACGCGTCGAGCCTAACATGCCCGGCAGGTGGTCAGATTGTAGGCGCGCGATCGGCAGGTCGATGACATGGAAATCACCGTACGCCGTGCCGAACCGAGCGACTATGATGCAGTCGCCAGAATCTTTTCCGGCTCCAAGGCGGTCTGGGGAACCCTGCAGCTTCCTTTCCCATCCGTCGAGAGCTGGCGAAAGAAACTGGCCGAACCGGCAGAAGGGCTGTACTCACTGGTCGCTTGCGCCGACAGCCAGGTGGTTGGGACCCTCGGTCTGCGCACCTACCCCGGAACGCCTAGGAGACGCCACGTCGGATCCATCGGCATGGCCGTAAGCGACGAGTGGCAGGGCAAGGGAATCGGAACTGCCCTCATGCAGGCCGCCGTCGACCTGGCCGACAATTGGCTCAGCCTCCTACGCCTCGAGCTCGACGTCTACACGGATAACGAACCTGCCATCCACCTCTACCAGAAATTCGGCTTTCAGGTCGAAGGCACGCACCGCCGCTCGGCGTTCCGGGCCGGCGAATACGTGGACACCCTCGCAATGGCGCGCCTGCGCTCGCCTGGCCATTGACGGCCCAACCAAGGGAGGTCGCGGACAATGCAGCTAGCCGGACGCAGACCCAATTTTCTTGTCCTCGTGGTAGACGAAGAGCGCTATCCGCCGCGCTATGAAACAGAAGCGATCAAGGCATTCCGTCGAACCCAGCTTGCCGGGCGCAACGGCCTGCGCGAGCATGCCGTGGAGTTTCACCGGCACTA
Source organism: Chloroflexota bacterium (assembly GCA_023380675.1). Next base: position 3,575 of record JAMCRS010000311.1, on the reverse strand, counting down.
CGTCGCTTCGACGGCGTGCGCGCCGAGCCGGGCTTCGATCTTCACCGGGCACTACCCGTCGCTTCACGGCGTGACGCAAACGGACGGGATATTCAAACGACCGTGGGACCCCGATATGTTTTGGCTCGACCCGGATTCGGTGCCGACGATGGGCGACTACTTTCGCGCGGCCGGATACCGGACCTTTTACAAAGGGAAATGGCATATTTCGCGGGCGGACATCGTCGTCGGTGCGCGGAACGAATCGCTGGCGACCTGCGACACAAACGGCAAGCCGGCGGCTGCGGCCGTCGAGGCGTATCTGCAGGCCGACCGGCTCAACCCCTTCGGGTTTTCCGGATGGGTCGGCCCTGAGCCGCACGGCAAGCTCAAGTCGAACGCCGGCCTCGTCCGCGATCCCGGATTTGCCCAGCAGACCATCGACCTACTCGAGCGCCTCGAAGTCGAACAACAAGAGGCGCACGCGCCGGCTTCCCCGTGGCTCGTCGTCTGCTCGTTCGTCAATCCGCACGACATTGTCCTGTTTGGGCTGCTCTGGCTCAAGTTTCGGTTCGCCTGGAACGATTCGACGGTTCCAGACATCCCGCCGGCGGCGACCCGGCACGAGCGCCTTGGCTCCAAGCCGCGGTGCCAACAGAGCTACGTAGACACCTATGGCAAAATGCTGATGCCGCAACCCTCCCTGCGCTCGTTCCGACGGCTGTACTATTATTTGATAAAGTTGGTCGACGCGCAGATCGGACGGGTTCACCAAAAACTGCGCAACTCTGCTTTCTACGAGAACACGATCGTCGTGTTCACGTCTGATCACGGCGATCTGCTCGGGGCGCACGGCGGAATGCACCAAAAGTGGCACAACGCCTACGAGGAATCGATCCACGTTCCGCTGCTCCTCTCCAATCCGCTCTTGTTCGAAGAGACCAAGCCGGTTTACACGTTGACGAGCCACGTCGATCTCTTGCCGACGATGCTCGGCCTCGCCGGCCAAGACCCCGGCCAGATCGCCCGCCGGCTGAAAGGTCACTCTCAAAGCCGGCCGCTCGTCGGCCGCAATTTGGCGGACCTGGTACTGGAGAGCTCTCTGCCCGAGCCGGGGCAGACCCCCGTCTATTTCATGACCGACGACGAGATTAGCGAAGGCCTGGATCATCGCCGGGTCAAAAGCACCGTGAGGCCGATCGTGCAGCCGAACCATGTCGAAGCGGTCCTGGCAAATCTAGGCGAATCCGGCGATCAACTGTGGAAATACGCGCGATACTTTGACAACCGGCAGTTCTGGTCCACGCCGGGTATCCAGGACGAGGTCCGGCGCGGCAGAAAACTGTATGTCAAACGCGAACCAGAGCCGGACGAATTCGAGCTGTACAACCTGGACGACGATCCCCTTGAAGAGAACAACCTCGCCCATGACGCTCACGCGAGCTGGGCGACGCGTCGAGCGCATGAGCGGCTCGAACGCCTCCTCGCCGACGAGCGGATCCACAAACGTCTTGTTCCCGCCGGCGCCGGGGCGCGGCCGTAGCACTCCATTTCACTCGTGATGCCAGGTTGTCATGCCGCGGAGCCGATTTCCCTGGCTATTGCGTTTCCGCCAGCGCAAGCGTTCGACGAAGCAACGCGAAACCGCATCGCCCATATTCTTCGCCTTCGCCCCGTTTGGCACAAAACTTGAATCCCACAGTATCCGTGTGACGGAGCAGCGGCATTGCGTGACGCGCTGAGACGCTTTGGCGTGCGGCTATGCTCCTCTTTGAGACGTCCGATGCGACCGCGCCGGCAGCCTAACTCGACAGGTGGAGACGTGAGATTCGCTTTCGACGACACGATGACGGCGCGTCGCCCAGCCAAGGCCGTGGTTCCGCGTAAAACCCGAAATCGAGCGCAAGCGTATATTCCGAGGAATCACGCGAAATCCATATGCTAGAGAGGACCGAGTCAGTCAATGTCAGGCCAAGCGAACCGTTCAAGCGAAAATACGCAGACCGCCACGCTGGGCGGTGGATGTTTTTGGTGCACGGAAGCAGTTTTCGACGAGTTGAAGGGAGTCATTCAAGTCGAGTCGGGCTACGCCGGCGGGAATGCGGAAAATCCGACCTACGAGCAAGTTTGCAGCGGAAGGACCGGGCACGCCGAAGTAGTGCAGATCACGTTCGACCCAAACACCATTTCGTTCGCCGACCTCCTGCGCGTCTTTTTTTCCGTCCACGACCCGACCACGTTGAATCGACAGGGCGCGGACGTTGGAACACAATACCGGTCGGTCGTTCTTTATCACGACGAAGAACAGAAGACTACCGCGGAGCAGGTGATCAAGGAGATCAACGGCGAGCGAATCTGGGATGCGCCGATCGTGACCCAGGTCGTTCCGTTCACCGCGTTCTACAGGGCGGAGGGCTATCACCAGGAGTATTTCGCGAATAATCCCAACCAACCCTACTGCCGGGTCGTGATCGCGCCCAAAGTGGCCAAGTTCCGCGACCATTACCGCCAGATGTTGAGCAAGAATTAGGGGCGGCAGGCCTCTACACAACTGCCGGAGCACGCGTTCCCGGTCGTTCAACCCTTTATGTTCTCAACGCCCCGATCGCCGCGGCCCTGTCGCCCCCGCCGCATCATGCGCCAGGAGTCGGCGCCGCTCGATTGCCCGGATTGGCGCGGCGAAGTAGATTGCGCACGTTCCGGTCCAACACAACGATCACCTGCGCGTCAAAGGCGCCCGTGTTCCCCGTCCCGATGACGACGACCGCGTTGCCGGCCGCCAGATTATTCGTCGAGCCGAGCGTAGGCTTGCCGGCTCCAAGGTCGACGACCATAGTGGAGGCCGATGCAGTCACGTCGCGCGTGCCGGTTCGAGCTCTCAGCGCGAGCGTTCCGTCCGTGTTGGACTGGACCGCGCCGATAATCACGTTGCTCGCCGTATAGTCCGCGGGAAGATCGAGCAGCATCGTCGCCTGCCGGGTTGAGCCGGAGCCGGCCACGTCCGCGATGAGCCGGTCGCCAACCGAAATGTCCGAAACCGCGGCGGAGGTTTTCCCCGGCACCGCGACGATCGCGCTCGGCGCGACGTCAAGCTGCTCCGTACTGTTGGCGAGCTTGAGCCCGAGCTGGGTGCCGGAGTTCGACGTAACCACTCCTCCCTGCAGCCCCATCCCTCTCAGGAGAGACGCCAGAGCATTTCCCGCCGGCTGCGCTCGCCCTGGCGCCAGACCCGGATTGGCGGGCGTTGCGCCCGGTTGCAGCGCAGGCGCCGTCGTGTCGGCCGGCGCCGGCGTATCTATAGGGACGGCCGTTTCGGTTGCACTGGGCGCCGTCACGGTCTGAGCCAAAGCGATCGGAGAGAGAGTCACGTCTGCGCACGCCGTGGCGCTCAATGCGACACCTGCGAACGCTGTGCAGGCTAGAATTTTCCAGACTAGGCTTGTACACATTATGGTTACCTCCATATTCGCCAACGCGCACTCGTCCATTCGCGCTCTTGAACATTATGTGCGACACGGGTCAAACGGCGATTAGCCTGCTGTAAACAATTTGTAAATTCCGGTCTTGCTAACCAATTGACGCCGCGGTCCGGCCAT
>JAMCRS010000310.1:10190-10486 GCA_023380675.1 Chloroflexota bacterium | reverse complement strand
TGTTGGCCTCGGCGCCGTACTCCCAGGTGACGGCGTTCCGGGCGGATGCCAGGTCGTTTTCCACCGGCACGAACGCGCTGGCAGTGAGGCCGATGTCCGCACCGCGCTCGGATGTGGGTTGTAGGAGCTCGATCTTGCGCCACGCGCCTTGCCTGAGCGGCGAGCAATTTGCCTCACAAGAAGCTGCGAAGACGAACGCGCCGCTCTCGCCGGCGAACCGGGACACGTCGACCGCCTGTCCATCCCAGGTCCAACCCGACAGCGCCGCGGCGCCGAACGAACGGGAGGACAGCAAA
>JAMCRS010000310.1:0-10180 GCA_023380675.1 Chloroflexota bacterium | reverse complement strand
GAGCACGCTGATGCGGTTGTCCTGGTCCTGCATCACCTACCCGTGGTGTATCGGCCGGCGGCCGTGGGTCGATATGCGGGAGTGCGCTGATTTGGCCACGGCGACGTAGGCGTTGGCCCGCGGCCGTCCGGGTGCGACCCCGTCGACGGGTGGGCCGCCGGTTGCGCCGATGTCGAAGCGGAGCCAGACCCGGGACTGGGGAAGCTCGACCGGCGCGACGATCGTGGAGGACCAGCGTCCGGACGGGCTGCCAACCTGCAGCACCGGGTCGGTCCCGTCGCGACCGAGCTGGAATTCCGGGCAGCCGGGAGGGGACGCACACGCCTGAATGATCTTTTCCGTCAGGTCGGCGCTCTGCCAGCGGTCCATCAGTGGATACTTTGTTACCAGGTACTGGACGTTCAGCAGATCGAGAAACTTGTTGTCGAGGACGTTGATTCCGGTAAAGCGGTCTTTGAAAATGGGATCGACGAATCTCTGCAGAAAGGTGGTGAGCCGGGTCGGATAGACGGCGTCGAGGTCCTTGAGGTCCTGGATGCCGTACACGCCGGCCGTGTCGGGATAGAGCACGTAATCGAGACCCAGGGTCCGGAACGGAGCGTGGTCTTGCAAAAGGGACGCGACGAACGGCGGCTCGGTGAACGGGTCGTAGCGCGTCGACCGGTCCTTGGGGGACGCCGCGTAGAGATCGAGGACGACGAGGCCGACCAGGGCGACGGCGGCTGTGCGCGCGCTCAGGACCCGGTAGCGCGCGAGCAGGAACGCGAGCAAGGCGAGGACCACAAAGGCGGCTTCGACGGCGACTTGGGTTACGAGAAAGCCGGTTTTGCCGGCGGCCTCGGCGCGCGGCCAGTAATAGAGGGTGAATGCCGCGATGACGGCGAGCACGGCCGCAGCGGTTGCCAGCTCGCGCACCCAACCGATTCGCCGCTGCTGTAGGTTGTCGATGCCAATGCCGGCGAGGACGGCGGTTGCGAACATGAACGGCGCAACCGCAAATCGCGGAAAGACACTCAGGTCGAGCAGCGGCAAGTTGCCGAGCAGGTTGACGACCGGGACGCCGAAGGCCTTGAGGAGAAATGCGGCGGAAATGGCAATCCAGAAATACGATTGCCGGTTCGTCCCGGCGCCGCGGGCGATCGCAAACAAGGCCAATAGTGCCGTAACGCCGCCGATGTACGGAAGCGTTCCCCACAGGTCCGACGGATACGGGTTGAACCAGGAGGGGAGCACGTTTCCGAAAAAGTTCGGGACGATGAGGGAAATGGCGCCGTCGAACGGAATGGACTGCAGCCCGACGCCCGGCGGGTGCGAGTTCCACGAGAGGCGTAGATACTCGACGAAGGGAATGGTGAGGTAAGCGGAGAGCGCGATACCCAGTCCAGCCGCGGCGGCGAACGGGAGGAGCGCGACGGCCGAGTCGCGGATCGTTTGCCGAGACGCGAGACCGGCGGCGAACGCGCGATAGACGTAGTAGAGGCCGGCGACGAGGAGCGCAAAGAGGGACGCTTCCGGCATCCCGGCTGTGATGGAGAGCATGACGCCGGCCGCGACCAGGAGGCCGGACCCCCGGCTCCGCCGAGCATAGAGGCGTTCGGACCCGAACACGAGCAGAGGAACCAGGACGTCGACCCGCCAGTCGGCCGTGCCGAGGAAGTAGAGCAAGTAGCCGCAGAACATGTAAGCGGCGGCCGAGCCGGCAGCGCCGGGCGGTCCGACGCCGATGCTGCGCAGGAACAGGAAGGTAAAAAGGCCGGCGGTGAGAAACCCTAGCAGTGTCAGCGCATCGCTTACCCAAACCCAGAGATTGTCGGGCGCGAGGGCGGTGAGCAGACTGAGCGGATAGAATGCGCCCGACTGCATGTTCGCGGCGAGGGGTACGCCGAGGCCGGCGTATGGGTTCCAGAGCGGCAATTGGCCGGCCTTCCACATGCGGGACGCGAGCCGGTTGAGCGGCTCGGTTTGAAACGCGCTCGCGCCGGCGTCACGGGTAGGCTGGGTGGTCACGCGATGCCCGGTGTAGCCGTACGGCCCGTCCGGCATCGTGTTGGGGAGAGACGTAAAGGTGGACTGCTAGGGTTTCTCACCGCCGGCGACGACATTCCAGAAGAAGAGGGTGAGGAGCGCGCAGAGGAGGAGGATCGCCCGGGCGATTTCGCTCCCGAGGAGTTGTTCGACTTTACGTGCCACGCGAGACCCCTCCCGCTGGTGCGTTACTGGTGCGGTGCTTGGCGCCGCTGCGAGGTCGCACCAGCGCCTCCCCTTGCCAAGGACACCCCTGAAGAAACCAGTCACCTGGCGTCGGACGCCCAAAAACGCTCCTCACCCCGGGGTTGTCCAAAAAGACCTGGCCGGAGACGTGTCACCGACACGTCTCTACCATACGTGATTTCGACACGCAAATGCGGCCAGTTGACGCGCACGAGGGAACTCCAAACCCCGGGGTTGTCCATAAAGACCTGGCCGGAGACGTGTCACCGACACGTCTCTACCATACGTGATTTCGACACGCAAATGCGGCCAGTTGACGCGCACGAGGGAACTCCAAGAAGGCTAAGGCGGTGCGCATCAGGGGCAACCCCACAAGCGTGGCCTCTACCGGCCTCTTGAACGACCCCGGCTTGCACTCCAATTCGCGCTGGAGCGGCGCCCACGGGACTTGGTTCATGAGAGCTCTTGGCAAGGAGAGGGAAAAACCGCTATGACCGGGGCTACGGCGAGCGACGATGTTACGCTCCTTGCCGGAGGAGGTCAACGGCCGGCCTTGTCCGGATATGCGCCAAAGCGGATTCGAAACACGTCGACGACGTTGCGCAGATTGCCGCCCACGAGAACCAGCCGGCTGTCGCCGTCGTCTCTCCACCGGATCGGCACCTGCGCGATCCGGTAGCCGGCCTTGAGCGCGAGGTGAAGGATCTCGACGTCGAACATATACCCGTCGATTCGCTGCCGCGCAAAGAGATCGACCGCCGCCGCGCGGCGGAAGAACTTAAAGCCGCATTGCGAGTCCACGATCCCGGGGAGGCCGACGACGGCGTGCATAAAGACGCTGAATCCGCGCGAGCCCAACTGGCGATAGAGTGGCTGGCGCCGCTCGATCGTGGATTCGCTGAGCGCACGCGAGCCGATGACGACGTCGTACCCCTGATCGAAAAAGGGCTCGAGCTTGGCGTACTCGTCGATAGGAGTTTTGTTGTCCGCGTCCGAATAGCCGATGATGTCGCCCTTTGCCAGGGCAACCCCCTGGCGGACGCCGCGTCCCTTGCCGCCTCGCCCGGCGCTCCCGATCACGCGCAGCATGGGGTCGGTCTTGGCCATTTCAGACACGGCTTCGCGGGTCCCGTCGTCGCCGTCGGCGGAGACGATGATCTCGTACGGCTGCTGGCGCTGGGTGAAGAACGTTTGCGCTTCGGAGACGGTCTGGGCGATTCGTTTGACTTCGTTGTACGCGGGGATGACGACCGAAACGAGAGACTTCATGCTTCGGGACCCAGGCCGAGCTCGCGCAGGCTGGACTCTCGGTCGCGCCACCTTTCCCAGACCTTGACCCAGAGCTCCAGATAAACCTGATGTCCGACCCACGGCTCGATCTCGGCGCGGGCGCGCTGGCCGATCTCTTTCAGCATCGCGCCGCCGGAACCGATGAGGATGGCTTTTTGCGAATCGCGCTCGACGTAGATGGTTGCGCCGACGTGCGTCAGGTCCGGGCGACGGTCACTCCATCCGTCGATCGCCACGGCGACGGCGTGCGGGACCTCCTGGCGCGTCAGCGTCAGCACCTGCTCGCGGATCAGCTCGGCGGCAACGGCCTGAATGTTCTGATCGGTGACCTGGTCCGCCGGGTAGAGCGCGGGGCCCTCCGGCAGGCGCGCGAGGACCTGGTCGAGCAGCTTGTCGAGGTTATCCTTGCGCGTGGCGGATATTCGCATCCAGTCGTCGTGGCGGGCGAGCGCCCAATGCGCCTCGGTGATGCTCTGAATGTTCGCCGGCTTGAGCGCGTCCATCTTGTTCAGCACGAGGAGGACCGGGCCTTGCCGCCGGGCGTCCAGCATCTCGCCGATGCGCTTGTCTTCGACCGTCGGAGGCCGGGACCCGTCGGTCAAAAAGACGACGACATCCACCTCGTTCAAGACGCGCGTCGCGGCGTCGACCATCAGGTGATTCATCAGCGGTACGCGGGTGTGCGAGCCGAGGTCGTGAATGCCGGGGGTGTCGACAAAGATGATCTGTGCGTCCGGGCGCGAGAGAATGCCGCGAACCACGCGTCGCGTCGTCTGCGGCTTGCTGGATACGATCGAGACCTTAGCGCCGACGTAGGCGTTGACGAGGGTGGATTTGCCGACGTTGGGCTTGCCGGCGATGGCGACAAAGCCGGATTTGTGGGAAGAAGGAGGTTGTGACACGTGCAAAGTATACGCGAGGCGGTGGGAATTGCAAATGGAGCAGTCTTTGGCGACGATTTAATCTAGCAAAGTATGTAGCGCGCCAAACGTAGGACGAAACCTAACGCCTTTCGTAAATGTTGCGCCGGTGACCTATGAAATGGATAGCGATAATACGTTGGCCTCGAACAATTGAGTAAATCACACGATAATCTCCAATGCGGAGTTTGAACAGACCTTTGAACTCACCGGTTAATGCTTCATGCCGAATTGTCCGAGAATTCTCCGAAAGCCAGTGAATCTTGTCCAACACGCGTTGGGCATCGGACTCGCCGAGCCGCCGCAGGCCTTCTCGCGCTTCAGGACGAAATTCAATCGCGTCAGAATCTACCATCTTAGGCCGAGTTCTTTGGCAACTTGCTTCGCGGGGATTCCGTGCTCTCCTCGCCGCACTGCCGCCAACGAACGGCGCAATTTCGCCTTGACACTCGGTTTGAGTTCTAGACCCTTGTCTGGATCGCCGAACATTTCAAGCAGCTTGCGTTCCACTGCTTTCTCCATCAACGCCTCGAATTGCGGTATTGTGAGTTTGTCGATAGTCTTCATTTCAGCCGTGCTCCTCCTTACCGACGATTGATTTATTCGGCGGCGCATCGCCAGATTCTCGCTCGACGTCAAGCCATCCTTCTATCGCCTCGCGGATATTCGCGAGGGCCTGCTCATATGTACTCCCCTGAGAATGGACCCCCTTCAACGCGGGGCAGTGGACCGAGTACCATCCATTCTCTTCGGCTTCGAACACGACTCGATAGCGATGGACGACCACAGACATTATCCACCTCCATACTGCTCATTCTACTAGTTTCCAAACCGAGTGTCAAAAGGAATAACCGAGCTTGTTCCAAGCCGCCGCGTATGATCCTGCATCGACCGGTGACGGCAGTAGGGGCTGCTTTAGGAGGTTCGCAATAGTGATGTGAAGAGATCTGCCGAACGGCGCTCGGGACAAACGAAAGAAATGTTCAGTTTCAAACACCGAGACCCATCGAATTTCGTCCTAGATCAGAGAACATCCGTTCAACTCACAATATCACGCAGATCGAACTTGGGGTCGAAGGGGTTTAGAAAGCGTACGCCCTCGACGAGGGCGCGGCTCGGAAAATCTTCGGTTAGCACGATCGGGATTTGGTTAAGACGCGCGGCGGCCCATATTTGCGCATCCCAATAAGAAAAGCCGTATTCACGGACGCCGCGTACCGCTTCCAAGACTATTTGGGTTGTCAACTCTATGACATCCCAGCCCATCGCCAGATTTTCAACTTGGCGACCTGCCACGTCTAAAGTCAATATAGGCGCTCTGCGTTTGGTCGTCGCGGAATAGAATTCGGCCAACGATTGGACGCTAATGTGTCCCAAGCCCGCCGCGTGCAACGTCTCTAGAACCCTGATGGCTTGGCCTTGTTTTTCGTGTTCCCCGCGGTCGTAGGCATACACGAGCACATTGGTGTCAACCAGAACGCGAGCCATAACGATTCATCCGTTCCTCGTAAAGCTCGTCACGCGTCCATTGACGACGTCGTCCAACCAACGGGCCCTGGGAATTCAACTCCAGCATTAGGTCATGGGCGCGTTCCCAAGCTCGAGGGTCCGGCGAAAGCAGGCGGCCGCTGCCGATAACCTGGCGGTCGATGGCTTGGCGGATCAATTCGGATTCGGTCGAGCCGGTCTCCTTTGCCTGTCTTTTCAGCATTGCCGTTTGGCGCCTGCGAAGATACACTTGTTTACGGACCATTCTGGCCATGGTTCCTCCCGTATACATCACAGTATACATCGCGCGGGTGTTGTCGTCAAGGCGCCGGGGAACGAAAAAGACCCTTCGGGTTCAGCAAACCCGAAGGGTCTAGGAGCCACGAGTGCAAACGCTAGTTCGGTGTTTCGGCCAACGCGTGCGAGACCATTCCCAACGCGGGCCTATTCGTAGGCACGGCTGCGGTGCGCAATCAGCAACACTGTAATTCTTTTGGCTTGATCGTCAACCGGGTAGATTACGCGCCAGTCTCCTATTCGATATCTCAGGAACCCGGCAAGCCGACCTCTGAGCGGCTTGATATTAGGATGCTTGTATGGATCGGCTTGAATCTGCTCGAAACAACGATTCAGTTTTCTGATCAAGGGTACTTCTGCTCTGTCGTAGAAACGGCGCGCTTCATCAGTCAGATAAAGGTCATACATCCCGGCGAATCTTTGCAAACCGAACCACTTTGCCGCGTTTGACTTGGCTCACGGCGCGTTCAAATGCCGTGTCAAATCCCGGAATGTTCAGCAACTCTTGAGTAGCGTCGGTTTCCTCGCGCTCCTGCAAGTATGCTAGAAAATCATTTGCCACACGCAGCCGCTCGGGTGAGAGCCTGCGTAGACGCTTGCTTGCTTCTGTCAAAAGAGAGGCGGTACTCATTCGATGGTCTCCCCGCATGAAAAGTACAGAAAGAATTCTACCACCAAACAAAGCTATGCTCAAATCTGCAAAGATATCCGTCGGGTTCCCGAAAAGTCAATTGCGCAGGTTGCCCCACCGCAATTCACTCGTCCAAATCAAGGACCCTTCGGGTTTCTTAAACCCGAAGGGTCTGGAATTCACGCGTCCCGAACCTACTTGGGCATCCCGGCGAGCGAGTTGAAGGCGGGACGACCGACGACGTGAAATGCGCCGGTCTCGTTGTTCATGTCGGTGAAATCCAGGTTCCAGAGCGTAGCCACGCCGACCCAACCCCACGCGCGCATCTGCTGGTACGCCTTGACCAGCCAATCGGCCTGGTTCTGTTCGCTGATGAACTTTTCATAGTCGTACCCCGGCTTGGGGCTGCCGTCCACGCCCCAGCCGAACTCGGTCGGCCATAGTTGTTTTTTGGTGTCGCCGTAATCGGACATAACCTGGTGGTAGGTCGTCATCGTGTCCTTGAAGAAGAAGGAGCGGTGATTGTTGTATTGACCGCCGCAGTTGTTCATGGCGCCGACGCTCACGTCGGGGGCGTTGCAGAATCCGCTGGGGTGAACGCCGATCGCGTCCGAATAATCCTTGAGGCCGTTCTGATACAACTGCTGCAAGAACAGCACGTCGTCGATGGCGGTGTCGCTCACCACGCCGGTCGGCGTCGGCGCGCCGGAGACGACCACCACCGACGGGCACTTGGCTTTGATCGCGGTGTACGACTTTTTCAGCATGTCCATATAGAGCGCGGCGGAGATCGGCTTGCCGTGCCATTCGGTCAACAGGTTATGCTCGTTCCAGACTTCGATCGCGCCGAGCCCGCCGTTGCAGTACTTGCTGGCGAGTCCGCTCATAAAGTTGGCCGCGTCCTGCATGTTGTCCGGCGGACCGGAACCGCCGGCGCCGCCGTCGGCCCGGGACCAGTTGGGCGCGCACACCACGCTGAATAGCACTTTGATTCCGTGGGAATTCGCCGCCCCGATCAGACGATCGACCTGGCTCAGGTCTGCGACACCCCGTGAGCTTTCCAGGTCACACCAGCGGATCTGGACTTTGGCCCACTTGAATCCGAGCTGGTTCAACTGACCCATCTCGGCGTTGTTGTCGCTGTTGGTCCAGTTGAGCTGCGCGCCGTAGCCGAATAGGTTCTGGCCGGTGAAGGTACTGGCCGGCGCAGACGGCGCGGCCGGCTTGGGGGTGGGTTTGGGGCCCGCGGCGACCGGTGCGACCGTGGGCGCGGCGACCACCAGTTTCTCGACCTGGATATCGGTGTTGGCGACGTTGGCCGCCACCGTTTGTCCGTCGTCGAACGAGAGGGTCGCTTCGATCTTGGCGCCGCCGGTATCGGTCGTCGCCGTCCAGGTGAACCGCGGATCGGTCGCCGGGACCTTGCCGACGGTCTGCCCGTTGACGCGCCAGGCGATCGTCAAACTCCCTTTGAACGCGAGCGCCTGGGAGTTGTGGTATTCGTTGAAGACGTTCCACGCGCGCGACTCGACCGCGTCGTCGCTCAGGTCTCTGAGCGCGACCCCGCGCAGGTTATAGTCTTGCGCGAGCGCGACTTTTTTCGCAAAGCTGTTCGCGGACTCGAGCCACACGGTGTGCGATTGGCCCTTGTCGTCCTTGTAGCCGAACGAATAGAGGCCGCTGGCCTCGTCCAGCTTGACGCCGCCGGCCTCGCGCAACTTGGGCAGATCGAGGGGCGCCTTGGCGCCCGGCGCGATCGTATCCGGCGCGTCGATCGGCCCCATCAGCGCCGCGGCGTTCGTAAATCCGATCGGCGCGAACGAGGAGCCGAATTCGTCGCGGCCCATGGCGGAAAAAGTGATCTCGAGCTTGAACCGGTCGACGTGTCCGACCGCCCACTGCAGATATTGATCGACCGGCGGATTGTCGCCGGCGTACGCCTCGTGCGCGGTCGGCAGGGGAATCTTGACGATATCGGCCGCGTGGCCGATCGCGTCCCAGTCGTACGCGCCGGTCTGCCAGGTGTCCGCCGCGACCTGGTCCGGCAGCGGGAGGGTGACGCTCAGAATCTTGTCCTTGGCGTGCAGCGCGGCCGCCAACTGCGAAACGAACGCGGTAAAGTCGCTTCGATTGTTGGCGTTGACGCCCTGGTAGTCGACGTTCAATCCGGGGTAGAGCTTTTCGACCGCGAGATCGACCAGCGCCTGCACGTGCTGTTCACGCGTGGCCGCGTCCGTGATCATGTTCTCGACCAGATCGCCGCGGGTCTGGGTGCCGTCCCAATCGCTGACCGTCGGCACCACCTGGTAAGGACTGGATGCGCTGGTCGCGGGGAGCTGCGGCACGTTCCCGGCGATCCCGCCCCCGTCGGCGATCGTCAGCCCCACGGGGTTGACCTCCGCGACCAACGAAGTCGCTTGAGAGGGGAGGGGGCTGGCGGAGCTCAGGTCGGCGCTGATCGTCGGGACCTGCGCCTGAGTCTGTGCGATCACGACCATACGCGGCAGAGTGGGCAAGTAGGCTTCGATACGCTGGTCGTTCGGGTAGAGTTGGAACGGAAGCTTGGCCCAGTTCTTACCGTCGTAGCCGTATACGTCGAGCGTCGTGTACGGGTCCGAGTTGTCCGGGATAGGTATCGAAAGGATCGACAGGGAAGGTGCCGCACCCTGGATGCCCGGCTCGTACGCCGGGCTCTTGACGTCGAGCGTGGGGGGAAGGGACTGCGCGGCGGAATCGCGGGCGAACGCGTCCGGCGTCATCGAATTGAGCTTGATCTCGGAGCCGCTCTTGAGCGCGCCGGCGGGAATGGAGAAGAAGGTTCCGTCGCTAAGGGAGACGCTTCCGCCGGCGTTGGGCGAAATCCCGGTGTAACCGGCGCTCAGGATTCGCTGTGGCAATGCCAGAGGCGGAAGTATGAGCGCCAGGAGAATCATCGCTGGAATGATGAAGATGTTGATAACACAGCTGCCCGTGCGCCCTTCGAGGAGAGCGTCCAGGGCGCGAAGAAATGGACTGGTTGGGCGATTCTTCAATTGGCATTAACCTCACGTTTACTTGTCGTCATTCTAACATAGGGGTTTGAAAACCGCAAATCTTGGGACGAATATCCGGCCGCGTTCGGCCGAATTGCGCATTTTTCCCCTGAAATCTTTGACGCGCGCGATGCTTGGGTATATAATCGCAACGATATCGAACGCGCGGAATTCGGCACGCGCGCGCTTTCGGGTCGACTGTCGCGCCTCTCAAGGATGCCACCCCAAGATGTTCAACATCATCGTGCTCGGCATTGCCAGTTTCCTCACCGACATCAGCACGGAGATGGTCTATCCGCTCCTCCCGCAGG
>JAMCRS010000309.1 GCA_023380675.1 Chloroflexota bacterium | reverse complement strand
TGGGCTGAGGCGGACTTGGACATGGCTGCTTCCTCCTTGGCGGGATGGAAGCATTATGCCATAGTTCAGGTTCGCCTCTCTAGCTCAATCTGTGATGTACTGAGACTGATTGTTGGCGAGGTGGCTATGGTTGGCAAAAGCAAGTCCAAGACGAGTGCGAGAACCGGCGCGACGTCCGGGAAAAAGAGATCGGCAACGCGCAAGCCCGCAGCAGGTAAGACCGCGTCGCCCAAGCCCACTCAACGCAAGACCGCGCCGCGGTCGACCGCGCAGCGCAAGCCCGCAGCGCAGCAGTCCTCGCCGCGCTCGGTTGCCGCTTTGCAGGGCGGGCCCATGTCCAAGTCGGAGAAATACATTCCGCAGGAGTTCGAGCAAAAGTGGATGGCGCGCTGGCAAGCGGACGATCTTTACAAGACGGCGCCGGCAGATGACCGCCCCAAAGCTTACATCCTCGACTTTTTCCCTTATCCCTCCGGCGACGGGCTGAGTGTCGGCCACTGCCGCAATTACGTGCCGACCGACGTCATGAGCCGATATTATCGGATGAATGGTTACAATGTTCTTCACCCCATGGGCTGGGATGCATTCGGCCTGCCGGCGGAAAACGCGGCGATCGCGCTAAAGACGAATCCCGCCAAGCTGATCGCGCAATTCTCAGAGAACTACAAACGCCAATTCCGGCTCATCGGCATTTCGTTCGACTGGAGCCGCGAGATCAATTCGTCCAAGCCCGACTACTATCGGTGGACGCAGTGGATCTTTCTTCAGTTGTTCAATTCCTGGTACGATCCGCGGACCAATTTGGCCGGCCCTATTGCGGAGCTGGAAAAGGAACTTGCGGACAAGGGAACACGCGAGCTCCCGGATGCCGAGCCGCTATCGGCGGACGAATGGAATGGGATGAGTTTGAAGGACAAGCGCGCGTACTTGATGAGCTTCCGTTTGGCCTTTCGGAAAGCAGCGCTCGTCAACTGGTGCCCCAAGGACAAGACGGTTCTTGCAAACGAAGAAGTGGCCGAAGGCCGTTGCTGGCGGTGTGGCAGCCTGGTCGACAAAAAGAACCTGATGCAATGGTTCTTCCGGATCACGGCATACGCAGATCGTCTCATCGCCGACCTGGACACGATCGACTGGCCGGAACACATCAAGTTGATGCAGCGAAACTGGATCGGAAAAAGCACCGGCGCGGAAGTGGACTTTCCGACCCCGGCCGGACCCCTGAGGGTGTTTACGACTCGCCCGGACACGCTCTGGGGTGCCACGTTCATGGTGCTCTCGCCGGAGCATCCATTCGCGGACAAGCTGACACTGCCGGAACGCCGCGCCGAAGTTGATGCTTATGTTGCCACTGCCCGGCTCAAAAGCGAAGCAGACCGGACCGCTGTTGAAAAAGACAAATCCGGCGTGTTTACCGGTTCCTTCGCGACCAATCCAGTCAACGGCGAGCGCATCCCAATTTGGGTTGCCGACTATGTGTTGATGGGGTACGGCACCGGGGCGATCATGGCCGTGCCGGCTCATGACGAACGCGACTTTGCCTTCGCGCTCAAATACGGCCTGCCCATCCTCCCGGTGATTGCACGTTCGGACGGACTGGCCAAGTCGTTCGCGATGAGCGGCACGATGCGGGATGGTTTCGCCGACGCCCTGCGGAGCGACAGGATCCAGTTCGAGGACAGACAAGGCTCGCTCTACATTACGATTCCGCCGGCAAAGCTGGATCGCTACGTCGAGCTCTCGTCGCAATTCGTACTGCCCAATTGCTGGAACGAGGTCGTGGGCGCCCGGTGGCTCTTTGTCTTTGGACCGAATGACGTCGAAGCATTCGGAGGAAGCGAGAGCGATCGGCGCATTCTCGCGCGCTGTCAGTCGCTTCAGCCGAGCGTGTGCGACAAACGCTCGGTCATGGAAATGCTCTACGCGGTCGATTTCTACCACGACACTCTCTTTCATGCCGAGTACAACATGCTGATCAACTCGAACGAATTCACCGGCACCCCGGGCGACGTTGCGGTCGAGCGCGTGACGCAATGGCTGCAAGACCAGGGCAAGGGCAAATCGCGGGTCAACTACAAGTTGCGAGATTGGGGCATCAGCCGGCAGCGCTACTGGGGCACGCCGATTCCGATCCTGCACACGGACGAGGGAGAAATGCCCGTCGACGAACGCGACTTGCCGGTGAAGCTGCCGGACGTCGACTCGTACGAGCCGACCGCGACCGGCGAATCCCCGCTGGCTGCAATTGGCAAGTTCGTTAATGTCAAGCTCCCGGGCGGCGGCCGCGGCCGGCGCGAGACCGACACGATGGGGACCTTTGCGTGTTCGTCCTGGTATTTTATGCGTTTCGCCGACCCGAAGAACGATAAAGCTGCCTTTGACGCCAAGGAGGTAGCGTACTGGCTGCCGGTCGATACTTATGTCGGCGGTGCGGAGCACGCCGTAATGCACTTGCTCTACGCTCGCTTTTGGACCAAGGTGCTCCGGGACCTGGGGTACGTTCCGTTCATCGAACCCTTCAGTCGGCTGCGGAATCAGGGCATGATCCTGGCGCCTGACGGCAAAGAGAAAATGTCCAAGAGCAAGGGAAATGTGATTACTCCCGACCATGAGCGG
>JAMCRS010000308.1 GCA_023380675.1 Chloroflexota bacterium | reverse complement strand
TCGGTACTCTCATTCAGCGCCGGCGACATACACCACTGAATCCGCGACTGAAGGGTCGAGTTTTGAGGCGATGCGGCGCACAAAGCCGTTTGGGCGTTGCGCGTTCCGATGTCACGTGCTGTCTGTGGAAGGCTCGTGACTGTTGCAGGGTGCTGATAGATTGACTTGTCGCACCTATCGCGGTACAATGGAATAGACGTGGCTGTTGCGAGTCACGAGCGGCTCACTCCGTGTCAGGAGCGTGCCGCTCGTTTATTTCCGGAACCGGTCAATGAAAACGCAAGTGGTTGACTCTACTGCCCGAACGATCCACCTAAGGGCTCCGTCCCTTGGACTGGGTGCCAAGCTGGCGATAGCGGTCATCGTCAGCACTTTAGCTCTAATCGGGCTTTTTGCTTACCTCGGAACGGCGGCGCTGAATGAGAGTACCGAGCGCACGCTCCAAGAGCGCGTCGTCCTGGCTCAGACGACCGCCGACTACGTCGACGCCGCGCTCGCCAATATCCAACACGCCTTGACCGGCGCCGCACAAGAGCAGGACTGGTTCGCCGACTCCGGCCCTACCCCGTCGCTGCAGCGAGCATACAGCCGCCTCAATTACTATGCGACCCAGGTTTTTCTGGTCGACGATGCCGGAACCGTCATCGCCGCGGAGCCGCCGCTGACCGGAACGATATCGCTCGCCGCGCTTCATGCGGTCGCCGCCTCGCTGAGCGGCCAGACCTTTTCGGTCTCCCGGCACGTGCAGACCGTTGCCGGATTGCCGCCCGCGCCGATGGCGGCGGTACCGGTCTACGACGCGAGCGGCCGCGTCCGGGGCGCGCTGGTGATGAACATCGCGCTCGAAGGTTCCGGCATCTCGATCTTTTCTCACCCGTCCGGACTCGGGCTGACGGGCTACATGGACCTGGTCGACGCGAGCGGGGTGATCCTCGCGAGTACCCGGGTCGAACGGCTGGGGCGCGAGAGCGACCACGGCCAGACGCTGAGCGGCATGATCGTCGACCACCGCCAGGCGGTCTCGGCTTGCCACGACTGCCACACCCATGCGGCGCAGGAGCCGCCGCAAAATGAAGTGCTCGCCTTCGCGCCGTTGGCCAGCGCTCCCTGGGGCGTAGCCGTGCGGCAGAGCGAGAGCGAAGTGTTCCAGGAAACGCGGCTCTTGCAGACCCGCATCTTCGCCCTATTGGCGATCGCGCTCGCGGGCGCGCTCGCGCTGGTTTACGCGACGACGCGCAGCGTGATCCGGCCGATTCGCGATCTGATCGCGGCCACGCGCCGGATCGCTGCCGGCGACCTCGAGACGCCGGTGGAGGTCCACCGTCGCGACGAGCTGGGCGCGCTCGCCCGATCGTTCGACACGATGCGCGTGCGGCTTCAAGGTTCCATGCGCGACATTCAGCAGTGGAATCGCGAGTTGGACACGCGCGTTCGTGATCGGACCGCCGCGCTCGCGCAGGCCGCGGAAGAGAACGCGCGGTTGTACGCCGAGCTGCAGACCAAGGAGCAACTGCGGAGCGAGCTGCTGCACCGCGTCATCTCCGTCCAGGAGGAGGAGCGCAAGCGGATCTCGCGTGAGCTGCACGACGATACCTGTCAGATCCTGACCGGCCTCTCGTACGCACTGGACAACGCCTCGGAGGCGTGCGATTCGGCCGAGGTGCAGGCGCTGCTCGAGAAAATGCACGGCATGACGGACGCGGCGCTCGACGAGGTGTATCGCATCATCTTCGACCTGCGTCCGACCATGCTCGACCATCTGGGATTCATTTCCGCGCTCCGTTGGTACGCCGAGACGCGCCTGCTGCCGCTCGACGTGCGCTTCACCCTTCGTGAGATCGGCGACGCGCGGCGCCTTCCGCCCGCCATCGAGACGGTCCTTTTTCGGGTTGTGCAGGAAGCGATCAATAACATCGCACGCCATTCGCGCGCCCCGCACGCCAGCTTTGTCTTTCAGTTCGCGGACGACTGCGTCGAAGCGCGCATCGCCGACGACGGAGACGGATTCGACGTCGCGCAAGTGACCGGCGCTTCGGCCGGCAAACGCGGCCTTGGTCTCTTGGGGATGGAGGAGCGGATGGGCATCGTAAGCGGCACCCTCCGGCTGCGCTCCGCACCCGGCGCCGGCACCGTGATTCGGTTGCACGTACCGCTCGATCGGAGAGAAAATGGTAAGAGATGACGCTTCGCACCCGATCCGTGTTCTGGTGGCCGACGACCATGCCATCGTGCGCGAGGGCATTTGTTCCCTGCTAGCGCGCCGCAAAGACATCGAGCTGGTCGGTCAAGCCGCCGACGGTCGACAGGCCGTCGAGCAGGTGGCGGCGTTGTCGCCGGACGTCGTGCTCATGGATATCTCGATGCCCGCGATGAACGGTCTCGAGGCCACGGTCGAGATCCGGCGCAGCCACCCTCAGACGCGGATCCTCGTGCTGAGCCAGTACGAAAGCAAGGAGTACGTGCTCCCCCTGCTGCGCGCCGGTGCCGCCGGCTACATCGGCAAGCGCGCCCGCGCCAGCGAAATGGTCGACGCCATTCGGGCGGTCTATCGCGACGGCGCGTATCTACAGCCCAGCATCGCACGCGCCATCGTGGAAGAGAGCGCCCAACCGCCGGAGCCGGAATCGCGCGACCTCCTGACCGAGCGGGAAAAACAGGTCGTGCAGCTCGTCGCCGACGGCATGAGCAGCCGCGAGATCGCGGAACAACTCGGCTTGAGCGTCAAGACGATCGACACGCACCGCGCCAACATCATGGAAAAGCTGGGGATCCACAGCAGCGCGGAATTGGTCAAGTACGCGATTCGCGAGGGGATCGTCAGCGCGTAAAGCAGACCGACCCGCGCGCATTGCTTGCTCCGCGTCATGGCAGACTCTGCGACCTATTGTGCCCGTGTAGAAATCGCGTATTGAGCGCGCGAAAGGGTATGTCGAAGCGACCGCCGGATGCGCTCCTGAGTGATCAGGGGCGCTTTTCTATGACTGTCTCTTTCCTCGAGGAAAGCGCCGTGCAGCGCAAGCCCAACAACCCTCCGAAATGCCAATTTTGCCAGAACTTGCCTACATAAACCCTGCAATCCGAATACCCATTCTTACCGATGGTCAACGTCAGTCTGGCGTTGTAGAATCAGTAAACGGTTGGCCTGTAGCAAGCCAGGCGCTCCAAACGGTTCGGTCACCGCTTTAAGGCAGACCAGGATTCGTTACTTTGCGTTTTGGGCGCAGGGCGTTGGGTTGGATCGCTCTGAACGAGAGCGCTAGGACGCGTTCGCAGCCAGCGATTTCCCCGGACAGGTTGACCTGACTCCTTGTCGTCTGGTCGACGTCGGCCTATTGGGTCTAGATCCAGGCTGCGTGGTCGAACGCCTGCTCGCCTTTTCTTGCTTTCTCCGTGATGCAGGCGCGTTGTGTGAGGAGTGGGCCGGACATCCCGCTCCTCACTGCGGTCGGTCGGCGTTCCGGTGCGACGAAAAATCGAATGATAGGCAGCCGCGCGCGATGTGGACGCGCGGAATACAGGGTGCGTTTTTTGCGCGCCTGTGAAAGGAGGAATTCTTGAGCACCGCCATCCCGGAGTCACTGCCGACCTCGCCGCCGGTGGCGCCGGTCGACTTGAGCTTTCTCGAACGCGTGATCGCCGCTACCCCCGGCGTACCCCGGCTCGAAATGTGCATTCAATGCGGCACCTGCAGCGGATCTTGCCCGTCGGGCGCAGACATGCTGCATACTCCGCGTCAGTTGTTCGCCATGATCCGCGCCGGCATGCGCGACCAGGTGCTGAGCAGCAATACCCCCTGGTTGTGCGTCTCCTGTTATTACTGCATGGCCCGCTGCCCCCAGCAAGTCCACGTGACCGACATCATGTACACCCTCAAGCGCATGGCCGTCCGCTCCAAGATGACCGACGACTCAACCGCGCCGGATTTCTCAAAGACCTTTATCGACTGGGTGGAAAACTACGGGCACGCGTTCGAGCTCGGCCTCATGTCACAGCACATGCTCAGACACAATCCGTTCGGCGTGTTCAAGATTGCGGATATGGGTGTGGGGATGGTGACCAAAGGCCGGATTAGCTTTACCCCCAAGCGGATCAAGAGCATCGACGGCCTCAAGGCGATCCTGGCAAAGGCCAAGGAACTGGAGGCACAAGATGCGGTATAGCTACTTTCCCGGCTGTTCGCTCCACGGCACGGCCAAGGAATACGATCACTCGCTCCGGCTTGTAGCCGGAAAACTGGGTCTGGAGCTCAAAGAGATCGAGGACTGGAGCTGTTGTGGGGCGACGGCCGCCCACAGCACCAACGCGCTTCTGGCCCTGGCACTGCCGGCACGCAACCTGCGGCTGGCGGCCGCAGCCGGACACCCGATGTTGGCACCTTGCGCCATGTGCTTCAATCGGATGAAGGTCACGCAGCACGAGCTACAGGATGCCGGGAAACGAGCGGCAATTGACAAGATCCTGGGGGATTCCGGCGGCCAGAGACCTTCACAGGCGGGGCAGCCGCTGGTGGATGTGCTCTCTCTCTTGCAGGCATTCGGGACGGATG
>JAMCRS010000307.1 GCA_023380675.1 Chloroflexota bacterium | reverse complement strand
ACATTTCCGCGCGCTCCAAACCGCCGCGTGATCAATCTGCATCCGGCGCTCCCCGGCGCGTTTCCCGGCACGCATGCGATCGAGCGCGCGTGGGCCGCGTATCGGCGCGGCGAGATCGCCCACACCGGCGTCATGGTTCATCGGGTCCCGGACGAAGGGGTGGATAGCGGTCCGGTGCTCGCGCAGGAAACCGTGTCGATCTATCCCGACGACTCGGTTGTGACGCTGGAGGAGCGCATTCACGCGGTCGAACATCGGCTGCTTGTCGAGACTCTCAGACAACTAATTCACTGAGCAGAATACCTGAAATATGCAATAGTTGGTGCTCGCGCACGCCGCAATCAGGTCCGAAGGAGGTTCCATTCATGAATGAGGAATTGTTCGAAGGGGGTCACGCGCTGACGTTTGACGACGTACTCATTACGCCCGGCTACAGTGAGGTATTGCCCGCTCAGGTGGCTATCCACGCGCAGCTCACCCGCGACATTCGGCTCAATATCCCGATTATCTCGGCGGCGATGGACACCGTCACCGAAGCGCGTCTGGCGATCGCGCTCGCGCGCGAGGGAGGGATCGGCATCGTCCACCGCAACCTGAGCGTGCAGTTGCAGGCCGCGCAGGTCGAGCAGGTCAAGCGGTCTGAATCCGGGATGATCACCGACCCAGTCACGCTCTCGCCCACGGCCACCTTACGTGAGGCGGAAGACATCATGGCGCGATACCGGATCAGCGGCGTGCCGATCACCGAGAATGGAAATGGCGGGAAACTGGTTGGCATCCTGACGAATCGCGACACGCGCTTTGTTCAACCGGACGACCTGGACCATTGTGTGAGCGAGTTCATGACGAGCAAGCATCTCATCACCGCGCCGGTCGGCACAACGTTCGAAGAGGCCAAGGTGATCTTGCAGGCGCACCGGATCGAAAAGCTTCCGCTCGTGGATCAAGCCGGCCGTCTCAAGGGACTCATCACGGTCAAGGACATTCAAAAGAAACGCGACTACCCGAGCGCGGCGACCGATTCGCAAGGACGGTTGTTGGTCGGCGCGGCGGTCGGCGTGGGCGCGGACGTGGAGGAGCGTGTTGCGGCGCTAGCTGAAAGCGGAGTGGATTGCATTGTCGTGGATACCGCGCATGGCCACACTACCGGGGTTTTGAACGCGATTCGCCGCATCAAGGGCGGCTGGCCCAACCTGCCCGTGATTGCCGGGAATGTGGTCACTGCCGAAGGAACACAAGCGCTCGTCGCCGCAGGCGTCGATGCGGTCAAGGTTGGCGTGGGGGCCGGCTCGATCTGCACGACGCGCATCGTCGCGGGCGCGGGCATGCCGCAGTTGACCGCCATCTGGAATTGCGCCAGCGTCGCACGCAAAAAGGGAATACCGATCATCGCCGACGGCGGGATCAAATACAGCGGAGATATCGCCAAGGCGATTGTGGCGGGCGCGGATGTGGTGATGTTGGGGAGCCTGCTGGCCGGTCTGGACGAATCGCCGGGCGACGTCGTGCTGTACGAGGGACGGCGCTTTAAGGAATATCGCGGCATGGGCAGCCTGGGCGCGATGCAGGGATTCGGACGGGACCGTTACGGCACGGGGCAGGGGAATGGCGGCAAGTCGGTCCCGGAAGGAATCGAGGGTCGCGTGCCGTTCAAGGGGTCGCTGCGCGATTTCGTGTACCAATTGGTCGGCGGTCTCCGTTCCGGGATGGGCTACGCCGGCGCGGCAACCCTGCAGGACTTACGGACGAAAACTCAGCTCGTGCGAATAACGAATGCCGGTTTGATCGAAAGCCATCCGCATGATGTGATCATCACCCGCGAAGCGCCGAACTACCAGAGCGTCGAGCGCTGATGCGCATCAACCGCTCACCGTGTATTCCATGTAAAGCTCGTTCTCTTCATAGCGCGACTGGAACGAGTCCCAGTCTTTTTTGCTCATCGCCTCCGGCTTGGCCGTCGTGCTCGCGTCCATTCGGATGATCACGCGCTCTGCGTTTTCGCCGCCCCCGCACGCCAGCGCTCTCAGCAAAGGAGTCCACGGCATATCCTTCCAACGCTTTGCCAACGCGTCTGCGTGGTCGACGGGCAGCATGGCAGTCAGCGCCGGACTCGTCATCTGGTCGACGTACTCCTTCAGACTGGCGTTGATGCTCCCGTGATGTCCGACTTTGTAGAGGACGGTGCGCTTCAATAGGTCCTCGATCCCGATCAGCCGGCCCTCGCCCCCGTCCTTGACGGTCCACTTGAGCGCGCCCCAGGATTTCCAATTTCCCACCTGCGCGTCCGCCGCGAATACAAGCACCTTTCCCGATTTCACCAGCTCGATCGCGAGCACCAGGCTCGTGTTATTGGTGTAGCTGTCGAGAGCCAACGCGAGCTCTCCGCTCGCGTTCAGCCAATCGTCGTCGATCCGCCGCCACGCCTCGTCCGAATTTCCATAGTAATGCGATTTGAAGAACGCGTCTTGTTCCGCTTCCGCACTCGGAATGCACAGTCGATCGTCGAACGGACTGCTGGCGGCGAGTTGTTCTTGGTCTGTCGCGCTCGGTGCCTCGGCGCCGCCCCGCGCGCTTAGGAGGAACGTTTTGTAGGCGTCGCCCCCCTTTGGGCGGATCTGCTTGATCCACTCCGCGTCGCGCGGCGGTCCGAGCACGTAGATTCGCACTCCCGGTACATCTTTGAGCGTGAGTGGACGTCCCGTCGGCTCGGGCTCCAGGTACGTCGGCTCTCCTTGCTTCAAGAGGGCGCGCACCGACGCCATCGCCGCCGGCGTGCCGGCCGCGCCGAAAAAGTCGAGGACGTTGGTGATGTGCGCAACGGAAAGCGGATTGGCCAGCGCCAGCGCCGCCCGCAGCGCGTCGCGCGTCTTGCCGAAGCGTGCTTTCAGTTTCTTCGCGTCCTCGTCGTCAGGATTTTCGGTCCACGCCAGCCAGAGTTCTTGGATCTCCAGGGTCTTGAAGACGGCGGCTGACTCGGCGGATTGAAATCCACTGACGTGGTCCCAATGCTCGTGGGTCGCGACCAACACGTCGAGCCGGCCGCCCGTAGCCTTCTTGATGTCTTCCGCCACCTCGCGCAGCGACGGGCATTGTCGATCGACCCGATCGGACGAGTGCCCCATCACCAACCCGCAGTCGATCAGCATGTGGAAGGATCGCTTGGAGCGCGTGGTTGGAAAGCTGAGCAAGAGACAATCGCCCAGGCCCTGCCGGTACATTCGAACGGCGACTTGGGTCTTGTCGTCAGTCACGGCATCCATATTCTATCCTCCCAGGGTGAATTGGCTGAACGATGCAGCATCGCGAAGGGTTCCCTCTTCATTTGGCCGCCAAAATAGGTGACGCGGAGAGAGTTGCTGTCGCGGCCGGACGCGGACTCGCGCTGGCGTGCGAGTCGCGACTCGCTGTCGATGTTCTTGTATACGCAGTAACGCACTTCAAACGTGTCCTGATCGACCAGCAGCGTGCAGCCGCCGCGGAATTTGAAATCCGGCGGCGGCTGTTCAGTCGATCCATCCTCCACCTGCTTCTGAACCGCTGGATCGATATAGCCTGGCCGGAGTTGCGTGATCTCGATTATCAAGTCCCCCAGAAATTCGCCGGACGGCCCCTCCCGGCGTGCGGTGCGAAGCGAATGGACTTCGAACGGCCGCGCCGGGTCCAGCCGCAGCAAATCGTGCAATTCCTGTTTTCTTTGGTCTCGAGCGATTTCGGAAAGCAGGCGGTGTACGTCTCGACGGCATTCTGTGAGTTCGGCCCAGATCGTTTCGTTCCTGGCGCCGACCGTCCACGCCGGCATTCTGCGCTTGACCCGCTCCATGTCGAGCAGTTGGAACGGTTTGAAATCAGACTGGGTCGGATGCGACCAGAGCAAATTCTCCACGGACAGGCTGCGGACGTTGCGCGGGTAGATCCCGCGCCTCCGGAATGCCTCGACGAACGCGGCGCGATAGTGCCGTTCGTCCTCCCGGTAAAGATCGTAATCGGCGGTGATGAGTGCACGCATATAGTCGCCAAAGGTCTGATCGACCGGGACGCTATAGTCCAGCGCGCGGATACACATAGTGAGGACGTGCTGGGCCGCTTTCGTCGCCTCGCCGGCCAGTCGCTCGACCAGATCCGGGTGCAGGCTGCCGGGCGGCAGAATTCCCGTCCCGCCGCTCGCGATGCGCACGAGGTCGGCGATGCGAGATCTAAAGATCGCGACAAATGCATCGAAGACCGCGGCGACGAGCAGCGAGCCGCGCGCGTGCGGTTCAAGCACGGTGTCTATCAGAGTGGGATCTGCCGGCTTGGGCTTCCATTCGCCGCGTTCGTCGTATTCGCCGAGGGCGTCGCGCAGTGCGCCGTGGGAATCGGTTGCCCGGCCGAACTCCTGACCGAGCTGAAACAGCAGGTTTTCCAAAGCGAGATCGCCGCGCGTTTTGGCGATTTGATCTCGAACGACCTGAGGGAGCGTAAAGTGCTGGAACAGCGCGACGATATCGGCGAAGGCCTCGTGGAATGCCAGCACGTCCGGATTGCTCGGTTCCTGAAACCGGCGGTGCATCCCGTGCAGCAGCGCGTGCGTCGTCTCGTGCGCCACGATGTCGTGCGAGAGGCACGTAAAGACCATTCCGCCGGGCAGGTGATAGCGCGGGTCTTCGGTCGGCGCCGGAAAGTAGCCAAAGAGGAGTGCGTTCTTCTCAGGGCTGTAATACGCGTTCGCCTCTCGCAGCGCATGCGGATAGACGCGCAAGTGCTGTACGTACTCCTCGACCGGTTGGTCTCCCCTGCCGGCCGGACCTCGCCGATAGTGCGGCGCCCAGAACGCCGTCCGGCCCAAGGCGCGCTCGAAATTGCGGATTGTCGTCATCGCGACGGCATACACCATTTGCTGATGGAACTGTGGGTTTGCTTCCGATGGACCGGTTTCGTTCTGCGCAAGGAGGAACGCATCGTCGAGGTTCACCGGCGTGTAGCAGCACTGACCCGCCGGGTCGACGTCGACTACTTCGAGGTATTCGCCGATAGGCCCCTCGCCCAGAGGTTCCCAGGGTACCTGAACGATCGTTTCGTTGAGACCAGCGTATTCAAAATCGCTCGAAAGGCTCGGGTCGAACGCGAATACGCGAAGCGTACGAAAGAGAGGACGCTCCGCCGGTCTGGCGTGGGGCGAACGCGAATTACCTAGAGACTGCGCGGGACTGGAATCAGCTATCGTATTCTGCGGCATGAATATCCTCCCAAAACAAAAACACCCCGAGCCGGCGCGTCTCCACGTCGCAGGGGTGCCTCACGTTGCGAATCGACACTGCTATTCCATTGTCCAGTCCCTTGAACGGCCATTTCTACTGCTCCGATCAAGCGAGCCGGATCCGACCGGACCAATCAGGGACCACTCCGTACTTATCTTAGTCGATTATATCACAGTGCTCTACCTTGAGCAACGGACGCGCATCTCCCTCTCCCGCTGGGGAGACGGCCGGGTGAAGGGAGTTGCTGTTGGACCCGTCCTTGCTCTCTGAGATGCGCCAGATCGCGCCCGCCCCTACTCACCCTTGTCCGCCGCCAGCACGACCCACACCGCGCGCGCCGGCTTGGTGCAGGCGTTCGTGAGCCGGTGGGGCGTTGTCGAGTCGAATATGATGCTGTCCCCCGTACACAACGCGTGCCGCTCAAACCCCAACTCCACGACCAGCTCTCCCTCGAGGATCAGCCCGAACTCGCGTCCTTCGTGATGCGACATGCTTGCGCCCGAAGTCGCCCCCCGGCC
>JAMCRS010000306.1 GCA_023380675.1 Chloroflexota bacterium | reverse complement strand
TGCTCGCCGCTGAGGAGCTTCGGCAAGTAGCGATCGCGCTGCGCGTCGGTGCCGTTGAGGCGCAGCTGGTTGACGCACAAGTTGGAATGCGCGCCGTACGAGAGGCCGACGGATCCCGAGGCGCGGCGCGCCCTCGCGGTCCTCGACGGCAAGCTGCAGCCGCAAGATATCGTGGATCCGGACCGCATGCCGGCACAAGCCCCGCCCGTTGCGCCGCGCGCCGCGACGGCTCGTCGCTTCGTCTGTCCGTCGTGCGGGGGTCGGATGGAATTTGCGCCCGACGGCAACGTTCTCGCCTGCGCCTACTGCGGCAACCGCCAGTCCGTGATTTCGGCGATAGACCAAGGCGCTGTCGTCGAGGAAGGTGATTTTGTCGTCGCGCTCGCGACGGCGAAAGGGCATACGATCCCGGTCGCGACCCAGGCGCTCAAATGTAGCGGTTGCGGAGCGTCCTTCGTTCTCTCGCCCGGCACCGTCTCGACGACGTGCCCGTACTGCGCGTCCGCGTACGTCGTGGAACAGCCGGAAAGCCTCAGCTTGATTCCGCCGGAAGCCATCGTTCCGTTCGCGATCACCCAGGAACAGGCGCAAGCTGTCGTCATGCAGTGGTACCGCTCGCAGGGATTCCGGGTTCTCGCGGTTCGGGCGCTGCCGGCCGGCGTTTATCTACCCGCGTGGGCGTTCGATATCGGCGGCGAGCTTGCCTGGCGCTGCGAGACGCGCCAGGGGGAAGAATGGGTTACCCAAGAATGGACCCGGCTGGTCTACGAAAAGCAGCTGACGGTAGCGGCCAGTCACTCGCTCAGCGCGCCGGTCGCCGACGAGATCAACGCCTTTCCGCTCGACCGACTCAAGCCCTACGACCCAGGCTTTCTGGCCGATTGGCCGGCGGAGACGTACCAGATTTCCGTCAGCGAGGCGTCCCTCGTCGCGCGCTCGCGCACCTTCGCCCGGGAGCGCCCAGAGATTCAAGCCGGGATCGATGGAACGTTTCGCGACCTGCATCTGGACCCTACCCGAATGGTCGTCGAGACGTTCAAATTGATTCTCGTGCCGATGTGGATCGCGCGGTATCGCTACGAGCAAAAGTGGTACTTGGTCGCAGTGAACGGGCAAAACGGGCACGTGAGGGGAGATCTGCCTCAGCAGGCTGGAGGGGGCTGGCTATCGAGCCTAATGCGCGAGCCGTCCTGAGCGCGTGCAGGAGGGGGCAAAGGAATGCCGCCGACTTACTCGGTCGAGGTTGCGCCGGTCGGCGCCGGTCGCCCAACCGATGGCAGCGCGGGCTCCTCGGAGCGCCAAACGAGACGCGCAAGCAGATTGATGGCCGTGCGGAGCGAGGCGGGTGCAGGCGTACCGCTGTCGCCGTAGGACAACGATTCGATAGTCACGCGAGCGTGCCGCCAATCGAACCAGACACTCACGACCGCATCGAGCCGGACGGACGTTCGCATCAGGTCGCGCAGCGCCACGTGAGTAATGACGAGCGGAATATCGCAGCCGTCCGCCCGGACCGCATTCAGCAACGCCGTCGCAAGGTTGCGCGTCGGGACGAACAGGATGCGGGCCCGCTCGGTCGCATAGTTAACACGTGCGCTGATCACGCCGTCGACTCGGCCGAGACTGGTTTGAATTGCGTCCGCACAACGGGCGGCTTTCATTCCCACGATCGGGAACGACATGTGTAGAGTGATCATCGAATTCATCTAATAGCAGTTCTGCGTTTGGAGCCAGTGTCGAACGGCGTTCGGAATTCGCGCCATTCGCCGAAATCGAAAAAACAAGGCGGTCGCCCCCGCACGGGCGACCGCCTTTGTGTGAGCGCTATTCTGCCACCGAAGCACTGGTCGCCGGAGCCCGAGAGTTTACCGCAAAACCGGGCTTCCAGGGTGTGCCGAGCAGGGGGAGCAAGTACCGATCCAGTCCCCAATAACCGGCCGTCTTCCAGGCCAGGATCAGGAGGACCGACAGGGTGAAGAACATTGGATTGACGCTCGCCGAGCCAGCCATCATAAAGTTCCAGTTCATGAATCCGCCGAAGAATGCTGCGATGCCCGTGAATGCGCCGAGCAGCAACGCGATGCCGATCAGGAACTCGCCGGTAGCGACGAGCTTACCGAACCAGACGTACGACTGGCTGTCGACCATGAATTGAATGAATTGCCGGTACCAGTCGAAAGTGATCACCGGCTTGGGGTCCACCTTGAGTGCATTGACCCAAAAGCCCTTGAGCGCCGAGCCGCCGTCGACCCAACCGGTGCCCGTCAGCTTGCCAAAGCCGGACTCGAGCCAAGTGTAGGCGAGGTAAAGCCGGACTATCAGCCAGATCCACGCGAACCGCGTGTCCGAAAACAAGAACTTGGAAACGGGCGGGTCGGTGATCTGAGAACCATTGCGAGTGACTATCTGTGCCATTTCTATCCTCCTGTATTTGACTTCACCTGCATTCTACGACGTCCGGAGCCATTCCACCATCGCCTTTTACCCCGTCTGCCAGAAGCAAGAATGCCTACTGTCAGGTAGGCATTCTGCAATGGATTCGGCGCGGGTCCAGTAGGCCGTTTGGCGGGTAGGTCCACTCAGTGCGGTTGGCGATTATTGGGTTTTACCATCACAGCCCGCCGCTTTGGTTCAGCATAACTGATGCGGAGCAGTGAAGAGGACTAATTCACCAATATCGGCTTCGGCCTCTATCTGCTTTGCATTGGCCCGAAGCGGCCGCGCCTCCACAGGTCCTCGGCTAAGTCCTGGTCGGAACGTAAACGATAACGCTGGTCCCCTTGCCAGGCGCCGACTTGACGTATACGTTACCCCCGAACAACTGTGCGCGCTCGTGCATTCCCATGAGACCGAAATGGCCGGCGTGCACGAAATCCGTCGGCGCCTCGGGTGCGTCAAAGCCCACCCCGTCGTCCCGGATCGTCGCAGTGACTTCACGCTCGTCGAACGAGAGTGTCACAGAGACCTGGCTGGCCCGGGCGTGTTTTCCGACGTTCCGCAGCGCTTCCTGGACGATCCGGAATAATACGAGCTCACGCTCCGCATCGAGGCGAACCTCGTTGCCGCGTACGACGAACGAGGCGCCGGCTTCCCGCGTGAGCGAGTCGAGCGCCGGAATCAGCCCCAATTCGGCCAAATAGGTCGGCCGCAGGTCCCGCACGAATCGGCGGACCGACGCCAACGTATCGCCGACCAGAGTCTTGAGCTCGGTCAACCGCTCGTTCGCCAGCGTCGTATCCCTTGTGATCACCTTTTGCGTCAATTCCACCCGCTGCTGCAGCGCGATCAAGGACTGGATCGTATCGTCGTGCAATTCTCGCGCCAGCCGCATTCGTTCGTCTTCCTGCCCGCGCGTGATCGCCGTAATGTAGCTTTGCATCGCATTGTGCGAAACGTGAACTTGCTGCGCCATACCGTCCAACGTCTCACGCAGTTCTTCGATTTCGTGTATGCCTCCTACCGT
Organism: Chloroflexota bacterium; assembly: GCA_023380675.1. The sequence goes on along the minus strand of JAMCRS010000306.1, from coordinate 4,374 downwards.
CCGGGAGGCTGCTGCGTAATCTCCATAGGCGATTCGGCCGGCCACTTGCACGAGCCTCTGCAGCGGACGGACGACGTTCCGGATTCCAAAGTATATCGCTCCCAGTGCGACGATCGCGACGACCAGGAAGACGAGCGGCAGCAGCACCGAATACTGGAACATCGGCTCGACGACGGCCGCCCACGGCTCTTCGATGACGAGTCCCCAGCCGGTCCCCGCGATCGGCGCATATCCGATTACCAGCTCGTTCCCCGCTGCGTCCGTGCGATACGTGGCGCCCGACCGGCCCTGCAGCACGTCGGAAATCTCCGCCTCCTTTGCGAGGTCCAGACCGATTTGCGATGGGTCCGCATCCGCGACGATCTCGCCTGACTGGTCCACGACGTAGGCCGTGCCCATTTCGCCAAATCCCAGCCCCGTCAGCGAGGGCGCGGTAAAGGCGCCAACCAGATATCCGTCGGCGCGAACGCTCGCGACGAGTATCACGGTTTTGCCGTTTTCGAGAAAAGGCGAGGCAAACCTGCTGTTGCCGTTCCCGATCAGCGCGGCTACGCGTGCTCGGCGCGGCGCCCATATGTCGGCCGAAGGCTGTCCGCGCACCAGTGTATCCGGCGGATCGTACAGCGCGATGCCGCCGTCGAAGGCCGCGCAGGCCGTGTCACACGTGGACTGGACCGGGTCGAGTGTGGGAAGCAGCGTTGCGTGGCTGGCGAGTGAACCGGTCCATTGCGATGCGACCACGTGCGCGAGCGCCGCATCGCGGTTATAGACCATGTCGCGCATGGCGTTCTGGTGGCTGTTGACGCCCAGGTAGGCCACGCCGACCAGAATGACAGTAAGGGGCAGAAGCGTCCAGACGAGGAGTTGAGTGCGGAGATCGCGGAACATCTAGTCCAACGAGATCCATTTCTCGCGCAGCGCGGTCAGAACGGCTTCTGTGCGAGTGGCGACGTGGAGTTTGGCGTATACGTTGGCGAGGTGCCCTTGGACCGTTCGGTCGCTGATGGACAGGTTCGTGCCGATCTGCTTGTTGCTCATCCCGGCCGCAGCCAGCCTCAGCACTTCGAGCTCGCGCTCCGAAGGCGTTTCGAGGTATTCGGATTCGGAGGTCTGGCCGGTCGCGCGCTGGACCAGTTTCTTGGCCACCGACGGCGAAAGCGCGCTTTCGCCGTCGGCGATCGCGTGCACCGCGTGGCAAAGTTCATCCGGACTCGCGGTCTTGAGCATGTAACCGCTTGCGCCGGCCTTGAGCGCTGCGAATAGATAGGGCTCGTCGTCAAATGCCGTGAGCATCAGCACGCGAACCCCCGATGCTTCGGACTTGACTCGGCGCAGGGCGTCCAGACCGTTCAACCGCGGCATCTGGATATCGAAGATTGCAACGTCCGGTTTCTCGCGCACGACGAACTCAACCGCCTGCTCGCCGTCGCTCGCCTCGGCGACGACGCGAATGGTCGAGTCTTCTTCGAGGAATTCGCGTATCCCCTTGCGTACCATCGCGTGATCGTCTGCCAGCACGACCCGGACCGTCCCCAAGTGGCTCATGTTGCCGCAATCTTAGCACTTGAATCAAGCCGGCGCAAGAGGGGGCCGGTCTCAGGCACGGCTATTGCAAAGTCCTTTGCGGACCTCCGGCTGGCTCCTCCTTGACGCGACTCCCCCTTTGCCTTTAGCGGGCCGGGGCGATGGAGCGTCGCTAAAGCCCGACCAAAGGCCGGGCGTAATGGTCGCTCCATCGAGGTCGGCCAGCGATGTCAAGCGACTTGGCAACAGCCGCAGCGTCGCCCTCCAGGCGATTGCGGCCCCGGCCGCCGCAGAGTATAATGATCGCCGATGGATGAAATTCATTCGGAGGCTGTTGCGGCCGGTCCCGACCTGACGGACATCGCTCTCTTCTTCTTTATTCCATTCTGCAAGATCAGGTGCACGTATTGCGATTTCAACGCGTATGCGAACTTGTCCCGTTTGATGGAGCCGTATTGCGACGCGCTCGCACAAGAGGTCCGCATCGAAGGGGACCGGCACTCTGGACGGCGGGCTAGGTCAGTCTATCTGGGAGGCGGAACTCCATCGCTGTTGACAGCCGCGCAGCTTACGAGCGTGATGGAGGCTTGCGGGCAGGCATTTGCGCTCGCCTCTGACGCTGAGATCACGCTTGAGGCAAACCCCGGCACGCTCGATCAGGACAAGCTCCAGCTGCTGTTGCGGGCCGGCGTGAACCGCCTCAGCCTCGGAGTGCAATCGTTTGACGACGCCGCGCTCAGGCGCCTGAACCGAGGTCATACCGTCGCCGACGTCGTAGATTCGTACCGCCTCGCGCGCGAGGCCGGCTTTGCAAATATCAATCTCGACCTGATCTACGGTCTCCCGTTGCAGTCACTCGCGGACTGGGAGACGACGCTCGAGCGTGCTCTCGAAATGCGCCCGGAGCACCTTTCGCTCTACGCACTCAAGGTCGAAGCCGACACCGGCTTGGAGTACCAGATCAGGCGGGGCAAGTATCTCATGCCAGACGACGATCTCGCCGCCGACATGTACGAGATGGCGGAAGCGATGCTGGATGCAGCCGGCTACGAGCACTACGAAATCTCGAATTGGGCGAGACGCGACCGTCGTCAGTGGCAATCTCACCATAATTCGACCTATTGGCTCAACGAGTGGTATCTCGGATTTGGCGCAGGCGCGCATTCGTACTTTGGCGGAACGCGCTATTGGAACGTTCTCGCTCCGCAGGAATATATTGCGCGCGTCGAACGCGGCGAAAGCGTCGTCGCCGGTCGTGAAGAAATCGATCGCGAGCTCGAGATGGCCGAAGGAATGTTCTTGGGCCTGAGGTTGTGTGAGGGAGTCAGCTTTGCGGCCTTTTCGCGACGATACGGACAGGACGTGCGCGATCGCTATCGCATACAACTAAAGGAACTGGAAGAGCTGCAGTTGATCGAATCTTCTGACATCCGTGTGCGGCTGACGCCGCGGGGAAGACTGCTCTCGAACGAGGTTTTCTGGAGGTTTCTGCCTTAAGGTCGTGGGGCCACGGTCCCTCACGGACCCGCTATTTGTCGTGCCTTGTCGTCGCGGCGCGCCCCCCATTGCCGTCGCCGCATTCCGGTGCTCGCCGTGCCCTCTAGCGAAACCGAGCCCTAAGGTTCTGCCCGGCTCCCGGCCTCGCCGTACGGATTTGGTGCACGCCATCGTCGGCGTGTGTCGGTCGCACTCCCACTCCGGCTCGTCGACAAGCTGCCGCCTACTTTTGCCGGCGAGTCATTGCATCGGCAATATCGCGCAATAGGCGCACTGCCGGATTGTCCAGCCCCGACTCGTCCAGCGCCTGGAGGCCGGCGGAGCGGTACTGATCGGCCCGGTGCTGAGCCAGCCGACGCGCATCCACCGCGTCCAAAAGCTCGAGCACGCGCGTGACGTGGCTTGATTCCAACTGTGGCAGCCGGTAGATCTCTTGGAGCGAAGGACCCACGACGCGATCGCTCAGCCCCAAGATCGCAGGCAGCGACTTTTTCCTGGACAGGATGTCGGTGGCCGCGGATTTGCCGGTGACGGAGGGGTCGCCCCAGATTCCGAGAATGTCGTCGGTGACCTGAAACGCTAGTCCGATGTTCTCTCCAAAGCGTGAAAGCGCGTCGATCGTCCGGACGTCGTCGGTCGCGAGCATGGCTCCGATGCGCGTGGCGGAAGAGATGAGCGCCGCGGTCTTGCCACGGATCATTTGGATGTATTCGTCGACGGTCACGTCGAGCCGGGATTCAAAACCCAGGTCGAGGTATTGGCCGTGGCACAACTCAAGCGTGGTCGCGTCGAATTCCAGATTGATGCGAGTGCACTTGTCCGGCGCGACGCCGTGCTGAGACAACCGGTCGAGCGCGAGGCGTGCGAGCATGAACATGCCGTCGCCGGCATTCAGCCCCTGCGCCAGGCCCCAGGCTTTCCAAACGGCGGTCCGTCCGCGGCGTTCGTCGCTTTGGTCCTCGATGTCGTCGTGAATGAGCGAGAAATTGTGCACGAGCTCGATCGCGACCGCGACCGGCAGCGCCGGCCGCCAGTCTCCGCCCACCGCCTCGCAGCTGACCAGGCAGAGCAGCGGGCGAATTCGTTTGCCCGAATCTGTCTTGGTCTCGACGAAATTAATGTCGGTCCAGCCGAGATGATATCGGAACATCCCGTAGTAAGTGTCGTACGCCGGGCCGGGCGAAACGACCAGGGCGCGCAGCATCGAGTCCACGGCTTGAAGGTAATCACCGGTCTGTAATTTGCCATCTGCCATAGCTAATACCTTTCCTGCGTTCCGCGTGCGCCTCCCTCTCGCCGAGCAGCGAGAGCGTCGCCGCCAGCTGGTGGGATGTTCCGATATCATCTCGGCTG
>JAMCRS010000305.1:2830-8646 GCA_023380675.1 Chloroflexota bacterium | reverse complement strand
TAGGGCCGCGCCGCGCGCGGCGCTCGCCCGAGGGATCCTCAAGCGACGCGCGCCGGCGACGAGCGCGATCAGACCTAGCACAAGGCCGAGCAGCATCGATGCGCCGGCCGCTCGCAGCGCCCACGCAAGCGTTTCGCCGCCGGAGGAGAGGCTGAGCACGAGCGCCAGCTCGGTCGGGTCGAAAAACATGAGCACGGCCGCGCCGGCCGCCCCGACGAGCCCGGCCGCGGCAATCCAGGAACGCTCCGCTCCAACGATTCGGCCGATGCCGGCGACGGCAAATCCAAGTGGCGGCAGCACGGCCGCAAGCAGGAGATTGGAACCCGGCGGCCCAAAACCGATCGCCAGAATCGTGAGCGCGACCGCGGCAGACCAGCCGACGAAGATCGAGGAGGGTTTCGACTCGTCTTGGTCCAGCGCGGTCAACAAGAATGCGCTCAAAAGCAGGCCGGCGAACAGGCCCAGGCTGAAACCGGCGCACAGGGTCAATAGGGTATCCGTCAGGGAGCCCAGCGCTCCGAAAACAATCATCGGCGCGACAACCAAGACGCCGGCAGCACTGCCGGCCAGCAGCGCGACGCCATCTCGCCGAAAGCCACGCCCGAGTCCGGCGGGCGCGAAACGAACGAGCGCGATACAACCGCCCAAACTGAGAACGACATATGCCAACGATGCCGGCTGCAGTTGCGAGGTCGAAAAGAAACGCGCTGGGGCGACGAGCGCGGCGAAGGCGAGGCACAACCCCCAGGCCCGGTAGACCGAGCGGAATCGCACGGAGCGGCTGAACCAAGCGAGCGGAACGACCGCGACGGCGACGAGCGCGAGGTCGGCCCAGGAGAGAAGCGGCCAGGCGTACGCCGGAAGGTAAATACCGGTAATGATGAGGATTTGATCCGCGAGCCACGCGACGACTTGCACAGATACTGCCGCGGCCGCCACCCAAAGACTGGCCGCGGCAAAGAGGAGATATGAGCCGCGGCCGGGACGAGAGCGGGAAAGATCGGGGGTTGGCTGTGAGGTCAATGGAACACTCAGGGTGATAAGTTGGCGCGCTAAGTCAGCGCTATGAATGGACTCTGTGCTTGCCCGCGTTGCTAGGGACGGCTGACGCGAATGCCGGTGACAAAATGCGTCGCCTCCAAGCGGACCTTGCGCTCGCTGGAAGCAAAATCGTCGCTGACGTAGCTGTACGGCAGGACGAAATTCTCTTCCTTCTGCCCCATGAGCCGGACGGCGGAGACGAACGCATTGGAGGAAACGGCATAGCCGACACCCGGCGGCACAATCAGGTCGACGTTTCCGACGAATCCAAAGCAGCGCAGAACGGACTCGCCGGCGGGAACGTCGGCGCGGCTCAGGTCGAAGCTCGCATCGCCGACGCCGAGCCAGAATTCTTCGTTGGACACGCGCCAGTTTCCGGCGCGCCGGATATTTCCGAGCAGCATCATTCGGATCGCCGTGTCCGCGCCGAGCATACGGGGCCGGGCCAGGATCCAGACTCCGAGCAGGATCAACCCGATCGGCCAGCAGAACTCCCAAACGTCGACGTTGAAGAGAGTGCCAAAGAGGAACAAGATGCCGAAGAAAATGAATAATGCGCCGAAGAGAAGCTGGCCCTGGCTGCGCATAGAGCCCTCCGAGAGATGGGATGAGATGCGGCGCGTCAGTCCCCGAAACAAATGCCTAGATCGCGCGCGGTCAAGATCGAGTCGCAACCCAGAGGCACGGTCTTCATTCGGCCGATGGCATCCTCGAGCGGCACGTAGTTCACGTTGGGGGGATCGAGGGCGACCATGATGCCGGATTGGCCCTCTTCCAACGCGCGAACGGCGGCCGCGCCGAACCGAAGCGCGGTCAGACGGTCCACGTGGGTCGGGCTTCCTCCGCGCAGGAGGTGCCCGAGGACGTTCACCCGCGTCTCTTTGCCCGTCAGCGTCGCGAGCTCGCGCGCCACCTTCTCGCCGATGCCGCCGAGCCGTTCGGCGCGGCCCACTTCCTTTTCTATCACCGTGAGCGCGCCCCCCTTTTGGCGCGCGCCCTCGGCGACGACGACGATGGTAAAGTTCCGGCCTTCCTCGTCGCGCTCCTGTATCTTTTCCACGACCTTCTCCGGGTCGTACGGGATCTCAGGGATCAGGATCACGTCGGCGGACCCGGAGATGCCGGCGTTCAGGGCGATCCAGCCAGCGTACCGCCCCATCACCTCGACGACCATCACCCGGCCGTGCGACGCGGCGGTCGTGTGCAGCCGGTCGAGGCATTCCGTCGCGAAGGCACAGGCCGTATCGAAGCCGAAGGTCACAACCGTCTTGTCGAGGTCGTTGTCGATCGTCTTGGGCACCCCGATCACGCACAAGCCTTTTTCGGCGAGCACCTTACCGATCGACATGGTGCCGTCTCCGCCCACAGTGACGAGCGCGTCGATGTGGTGAAGTGCGAACAAGCGGACCAGCTCGTCGCTGCGGTCGACCTCGCGGATCGAGCCGTCTCGTTCGCGGATCGGAAACGCCAACGGGCTATTTCGATTGGTCGTTCCGATGATGGTTCCGCCCAGGTGCGTGATCCCGCTGACCGATTCGCGCGTCAGCCGCACCAACCCGCCGTTCTCGTACTGCTCCGGCAGAAGCAAGCCGTTAAAGCCGTCGCGGACGCCCACACACTCCCAGCCGCGATTCAGCGCCGCGAGGACCACCGCGCGGATGACGGCGTTCAAGCCGGGCGCATCCCCACCACCCGTGCTGATCGCGATCTTTTTCTTGACTCGCGATGCGAATCGTGCCATCGCCACTACCTCCATCCGCCAACGGATTTGCCGGCGCGAAATCGAACGCGCCGATCATGCGTCAATACGCCTCAGTATGCACCCAGTCGGTCGATTTTACAAATTGAACCTTGTGACTCAAGGGACACGCCCGTAGGCCCAAGTCAGATCACGCAGTCGCGCCGCAGTCTGTTCGCGCAGCGCGCCGGGGAGAAGGCGCCAGCACCAGTTCGGCCGGCCGACGGTCCCCGGGAGGTTCATGCGGGACGCATTGCCCAGCCGCAGGAGGTCCTGCGCCGTCGTCATCGCCGTATCGGCTACCGACGCCCACACGAGCCGGATCATGTCCCACGCGATATCCGAACCGTCACGCCCCAGGTACCGGCGCGCATAGTCGCGCTCTCCGGGAGTCGAGGTCACCTGGTACCAGCCGGTCACCGTATCGTTATCGTGAGTACCCGTGTAAGCGACCGTGTTGCGCGGATAGTTGTGCGGCAGAAACGGGTCCTGCGCGCCGGAGGCGAAACCAAACTGTGCGACTTTCATCCCGGGGAATCTAAATTCGGCCTGCAGAGCGTCCACGCCGGCGCGCGACTCGGCGTCGAAATCGCCGAGGTCCTCTGCGATGATCGAGACATCGCCGAGCGCCGCTTTGACCGCGTGGAACAGTTCGGCGCCCGGCCCGCGCACCCAACGTCCCTCGATGGCATCCTTGGCCCCGGCCGGCACCTGCCAGTAATTGTGAAAGCCGCGGAAATGATCGATCCGGACCAGGTCCGCCAATTGAAAAGCGGAACGAAACCGCCGGATCCACCAGGCATAGCCATCTTCCGCCATCACTTGCCAGCGGTAGAGTGGGTGCCCCCACAATTGGCCGGTCGCGCTAAAATAGTCGGGCGGTACGCCGGAGACGCAGGTCGGACGGAGCCGGTCGTCCATGTGAAAGAGGCGCGTATTCGCCCAAACATCGGCGCTGTCGTCGGACACGAATATCGGGATGTCGCCGATGATGCGGATCCCGCGAGCGTTGGCATACTGCTTCACCTGCTGCCACTGATCGGCGAACAGCCACTGGCGAAATTTGTGCTTCTCGATCCGCTCGGCCAAGGCCTGGCGCGCCGCCTCCAGAGCAGCCGGCTCGCGCGCGGCCACATCCGGCTCCCAGGTGTGCCAGGGACGCAGGGTGTGGGTTTCCTTCAGCGCCATGAAGAGCGCGAAATCGTCCAGCCAGAATTCTTCTTGCCGGCAGAACTGGAGGAACGCGGCAGGGCGCTCCGCGCCCGCGGGCGATCGGAATCTGGCAAAGGCGCGATCGAGCAGATCGTTCTTTAGCTTTATGACGGAGCCGTACTCGACGCGGTCGTCGGCCGGGTGCGTCGCCGGGCGCATGTCGGCCGGCGAGAGGAGGCCGGCCTCGACGAGCTTGTCCGGGCTGACGAGCATCGGGTTGCCGGCGAAAGCGGAGAGTGTTTGGTAGGGCGAATCGGCGTAGCCGGTCGGTCCGAGTGGAAGCATCTGCCAATAGGTCTGACCCGCGTCCGCGAGAAAATCGAGGAAATGGTAAGCCTCGCCGCCGAGATCGCCGATACCGAATCGACCCGGCAGTGATATGGGATGCAGGAGGATTCCGCTTCTGCGCGGGAATTTCGCCAAGTTATTCTCCGTCGCGCGGGTTTGGTTTGCGCACCGGTGAGATCCACTGGCAGCCTGCGAATTGCCCATTGGATCTTGGCCGCGCGGGCGAGTCATGGAGCGGCGCATCGTTTCCAGATTCCGCGATCGCGGACCGGGCCTCGAACTGCAAGAGACTCTCTCGTTCGCGACTTACCGCTACTCACACTGCCCTGGTCACCGCGGCAACCGTGCGCGATCAGGATCGGAACGCCGGCAGGTATGCGGCGTGGACCGTCAAGAGCTCGTCCAGCAGTTTCTCCGCTTCTGCGTATCCCGTCGACACGGGATCGAGAAGAAGCGCCTGCAGCGCGGCGTACCGATCGCCGTGTACCGCCGCCTCGACCACCCGATCTTGAATCGCCGCCTGCTGGGACAAGTGCGCGGTCAGCGCCGGCGGGAGGGCGGACATCCGCAACGGCGTGACGCCCGAGGCGGCAATGACCGCGGGCACCTCGACCACCGCCCAGTCGGCGAGACCGGAAAGCGCTCCCTGGTTTACGACGTCGACGCTCACCTCGTAGCTGTGCCAGTCGTTCACGATCCCGGCGATCACGCTCGCGGCGCGTTCGACCGGCTCCCAGTCCACAAATGCAGCGAGGGCGTCATCCTCTCGCAGCGCCCGCTCGATTCGCGCGTCGAGCTCGGCGCCTTGGGCTTGGTGACGCGCGTAATCGTATCCGCGCGTGCCGCACGTTTCGGCCGCAAAGCCAAAGTACTCTCCCACGTGCTCGTCGCCACTTGCCGGAAACAAGCCAAAAGCTTTGTGCAGGCGTCGCGACAGCGGCTCGAACTCGGGGTCAAAGTCGAGCAATCGAGCTCGAAACGCTGGGTAGAGATCTTGTCCGGTCGCGTGCTCGTGAATCGATTGAATCCAGGTGTCGTGGTTCAACCCGGCCGCGCGCAAGTCGATCTTGTCCTTCAATTCGCGCGCGAGCGCGGGCGGCGGAAAATGCCCCGGGATGTCGGGCGCCCAGCCCAGCACGCGTGCGACCAGGTAGTAGCCATAGTTGAGCTGATGGCATAGACCGACAACCTTGAGACTTGTGTAACGCGTCAAAGCCAGACACACACGCGACAGCGGGTTCGTATAGTTCAACAGGTAGGCCTGCGGCGAAGCCTGTTCCGCCTGGCGTGCGATCTCCAGAACGAGCGGAATCGTCCTCAGCGCATGAGAGAGGCCGCCGGGCCCGCCGTTCTCGCCCAGGACCTGCCGGACGCCGTGCTCCAGGGGAATCGACCAATCCAACTTCCAGCGCGCGACCCGGTCCGCCTCGACGGAGACGACGACGAATTCCGCGCCCGGCAGCAAAGCAGCGCAATTGGTACCGGCGGTGATCTTGAACGGCGAGCCGGTCGCGGCGTTCATCCTCTCGGCGAGACT
>JAMCRS010000305.1:1907-2820 GCA_023380675.1 Chloroflexota bacterium | reverse complement strand
CAGACGTGCGCCGTCGACGTCACACAACGCAATGTGGCTGTTCCGCAAATCTTCTCTATGCGCGAACAGGTCTCCAAGTGTATGTGCGCCGAAGCTTGTGCTCCCGGCGCCGATCAGGACAATCTTGGTTTGCGTCATTGGGCACCGTCCGGCTCAGCGCTCCATTCCTTTTGGCGTTCGAGAGAATCCCAACGAGCGAAGCATCCCTTCCGCCGGCTGTTCGAGCACGTCCGCCCCGTCCCAGTGAGTGACGACGATGTGTCGGGGAGCATTCGGCCGTGCCACGTACGCCTGGAGCGCACGGGCGATCACGTTTGACGCTATCCCCTGCATCGTCGTGATGCGTTCGCCGTGGTCTGCCGCGACCAGGACCGGCCGCCCGCGCCAGAGGACGAGGTCCGTCGAAGGAACACGCGCCAAGTCCGGCGCATCGAGCAGTGCGTCGCCGAATATATTCGCCGGGTCCGCCGCATTCAGCACGAACACAGGCGAGTCGGCGCCAAGACCGGGCGATTCGCATTCCACCGCTGCAGCGCGCAGCTGCTCGACCGCGGCCGGGAGAGCAAATTGAGCCCCTCCCATCCCGTCGACGAAATACCCGCGCCGGATCTCGCCGCGCATTTCCAGACGCTGGAATGTCCAATAAAGCGCGCCCCACCCCCCCGGGGCATCCTCGCGTTCGACGCACTCGCGCGTCACCACGCCGTAGCGCTCGAGCAGAATGCGCGCCAACCGCTCGACACGCGCATCTTCGTCCAGCGGCGGACCGAGCACGGCGGCGCGATGGACCAGTGACCAGCGTCCCGACCACGCGAGCTGGTCCGGCCCGTCGGCCTGCATCCGCCGGGCGACGCGCCGCTTGGCATCGTAATAGCGCGTGCGTGTGAGCGGCCGCGTTTTCGACGCAAGCCGT
>JAMCRS010000305.1:0-1897 GCA_023380675.1 Chloroflexota bacterium | reverse complement strand
GGGTGGGCGTCGCGTGCCGTGAGCCTACGCGCACACGTTCGATCGCATGCAAAGCCTCCAGCGTATCGTTGGTAATCCGGCTGGCCGAAACGAGCTCGAGCAAGGGCTGGGCTAGCTGCGTCGGCGGCACCGGCAGGTCTTGCGTAAACGAGGCTCCCTCTGACTTTAGATATTCAACTATTTTGCACGCTGGCTCGCTCAGAGCCGCCTCGTCCTGGGCGGGCAGAAACAGACTCCCTTCACCTCGAGAAAAGAACCGCACGTGTCCGCGCTCGCCGACCCAAACCACGTCGCCGCTCTGACACAGGGCATCCAAGTCTCGAGGATCGAAATCCGCGACCCGCGCCGGCAAGACCTCTTGATCCCAGAGCGACGCCGGCAAGCTCAGGCCGCGCAGCTGCTCCATCGCGCGCCGCAGGCTGTCCCCGCCGGTCAATGGCTGTTCGACGTGCTGCCAGCGGGCTACAAAATCGGCAAACGCAAACGGCGATACGGGCTTGATCTGCTTTCTGAGGATCGCCAACGTCTTGCGGTGGATCTGCTCCAGGTTGCGGGTATCGCAGTATACATCTTCACTTCCGCCAGGCGTAAACGGCCCTCGCGCGATCACACGTTCTGCGACAAGACGGGCGAGCGTCTCCGCGAGCCACGACTCGGGCAAGGCGTAGCGGTCGAGGATCGCATCCCGGGTCAGCACGGCCGAATTGGCGATCGAGCGGCGCAAGATCGATTCTGCTGCCTGCGCGAATTCGCCAAACGACTTGGCCACCCCGAAGGTCGCGCGATATTCGTCGGCGCGCTCGGCGGAGACCCAGCGGGGTACCAACCCGCGACGCGTGGGAATCTGCAGCTCGACCGCCCGACGGCCGGCCGCGAGCTGGGCGAGCCAGGCCTGACCGTCTCCGGCGCAGCGCGCCGCGATCTCGTCTGCAGTGAGATCGCCCAGATCGTTGAGCACGAGCGCGAGCTCTTCCACACTGCGTGCCTGATAGCCCGGCGCGTTGCGCTGCCCGCGTGCCTCGACCTCTGCCAGCGCTGCGGGCTCGAGCAGGTCACCCAACGCAGCACCCTGAAGCAGATCCTGCAGGACCTCGCGCCGCAGCGACAGCGCCTGAAGCTGTCTCTCCGCCTTGGGTGCATCCCATTCGTACATGTACACGCTGACGAAATTGAACAGCAGCCCAGACGCCACGGGGGACGGAACAATCGTCTCGATCGGAACGATGCGAATGTCGCCGGCTTGAATTCTGGAGAGGAGCTCCTCGAGGTGCGGAAGGTCGAACACGTCGCGCAAACAGTCGCGATAGGTTTCGGCGACGATGGGAAAGTCTTGGTACCGGCCCACCGCGGCCAGGAGGTCCCTGGCTTTGAGCCGCTGCAGCCAAAAGGGGGTGCGCTTTGTCCCACGCGCCTTGGGGAGCAAGAGCGCCCGTGCGGCGTTCATTCGAAAATGCGCCCCAAAGAGCGCCGAGCCGGGCAAAGCACTCACGATGCGCTCGCGCGCCTCTTGCGGCGTCATCCGCTGCAGAAGGTCGAGCGGCGGGCCGGCGCTGGTACGGGGAAAACGGAAGAGGATGCCGTCATCGTTCGACTGAGTTTCCACCTCTGCGCCGAAGCGTTCGCGCATCGCGCTGCTCAATGCCAGCGCCCAGGCACCGTTGACCCGGCCGCCGAAGGGGGAGTGAAGGACGAGACGCGGCTCGCCCAGCGCGTCCTGGAACGATTCTGCGACGAGGGTCGCGTCGGACGCCATCGTGCCGAGCGTTTCGATCTGCCGTCGAACGTAGGAGACGAGGTTCAGAGCGGAGTTCCGGTCGAGCGCGTATTCGCGCTGCAGCCATTCGAGCATCGCTTCATCGGCTGTCGGCCCAGTCTCGCCGGGCACCTGCGCCTGCAG
>JAMCRS010000304.1 GCA_023380675.1 Chloroflexota bacterium | reverse complement strand
AGCGCTCGGGGGTAGACCAGGGCGTCGACGTGTTCATCGGCGCGGGCGTGTTCGGATCCCCGCCCGGCGTGGTCATCATGCCCGGCCCGGCCGAAGGGGTATTCCCAGTGCGTCCCGGCATGCTGCAGCGCGCTGAGCCGAATCGCTCTCGCCCGGTCGTCGCCGAAAGACTTGCGACCGGCCAGGTACGCGCGCCGCGCGCAAGGATCGTCAAAACGGACGTCAACGCAAGCGGCGGCGTCGCGCTCGACGATGCGCAAGTCGTGATCGGGGTTGGCATGGGAGTCGGCGGACCCGAGAATCTTGGGCCCGTCCGTGACCTCGCGGCGGTCCTGTCCGCGCCGATCGGCGCGACGCGGCGAGCCGTCGACGCGGGTTGGTTCCCGCGCCAGTTGCAGGTGGGACTGACCGGCCGGTCGATCTCGCCGCGACTGTACGTCGCGATCGGAATCAGCGGCAAATTCAACCACGTGGTCGGCATACAGCGTGCGGGGTTGGTGCTCGCCATTAACAACAACCCGAACGCGGACATATTCAAACAGGCCGACTACGGTCTGGTCGGAGACTGGGCGCGCATTGTGCCAGCCCTGACCCGTGCCTTCAAGGCCGCGAGCGGCCGATAGCGGATTTTCCGAAAATTCGTATCTGTGGTATTATGGCGCACGCACGATTGAACGTGTGTGGCGGGGGGAATATGAGAGTAAGTCGTATCGCTTTGGCATTTGTGGCCGGCTTTGTGGTATTGTGGGCCACCTCGATATCGACCGTCCAGGCTTGCGACCCGATCGACTACGGCGCGCCCGCGAGCGCGTTGTGGTGCCAGGTTAGATATCGAACGCCGCCGACGCCGACGCCGGCTCCGACGGCAACGCCGATAGTCGTCGCCGCATCTCTGGCGTCCGCAGCGCCCAGTGCGGCATTGCCGCACGTGGATATCGGCGGCGACAGCCCGAGCACGGCGCTCGAGGTCGACCAGAACGAGCACATCATTCCGCCGGGCGGGCGCGTCTGGTATAAGATCGGCAAGAACGGCGCCCACATTATCGTTTGGATGCGTACCTACGGCGTGCCCGGCCTGGGCTTTGATGTCTACGCGCCGGACCAACCCATTGGGGCACCCACCACAAAGCGGGCGGGGGGCGGGACCTACTCCCCGAAGTACCCCCTTGATCTGAATTGGGCTGGGGGCCAGTTTCTCCAAGTCGGAACTTGGTACGCACTCGTGAAGAATGATAGCGACAAGACACTAAGCTACCTGATCGACGTTACCGCGCAACTACACGACTATCAATGCAATGCATATTGGGAGGACCTCCCAGGCGGCAACCCGGTCTATTGGAATGCCTGCCATCCCGAGTAAGCCGGGCGCGCGGAGTGGCCCTGCGGATCGAAACACAAACGATCTCTAGTTTTTACCTTCGAGCGCGGCACTGTCGCCATCGGCCGCGCTCGATTTTTGTTCAGACGCGTTCTATGATGCTCTGGCCGTCGCCGTCCTCCCGTCGGACGTTAGCCGTACCCATCGTCACGATCCTGTTTCTCGCCAGCCTGCTCGCACAGATCGCCTGTCGATCTGTCGCCACGAACGTTTCGCGAGAGCTCTATCTCAACCTCGGCGCAGAGCCCGCCACGCTCGACCCTGCCATCGCCACCGACCCGGGTTCGCAGCAAGTCGCTCGAATGATATTCCTCAGCCTCGTGGACACGGACGCGGCCACGGCTGCTCCCGAGCATGGGCTCGCCACTTCGTGGGCGGTTTCCGCCGACGGCTTGATCTGGGAATTCCGCCTGCGCCAGGATGCCGTATGGGTGCATTTCGTACCGTCGACCCAAAAGTTCGAGAGCATGCGGCCCGTGGACGCGCAAGACGTCGTCTACAGCGTTCGTCGTGTGTTCGATCCGCGTGTCGGGTCCGGCTTTGCCTCCCTCTTTGCGCCGCTCATCCGGGGCGCGGGTCAGCTCCAGGCGGCTGATCCCAAGAAGACGAGCGACGCCGTCTGGCAGCAATTGTTCGCGAATCTGGGGGTCACGGCGCTGGACCAGTGGACCGTTCGCTTTACGCTCACGCGCCCCGCCAGCGATTTTCCCAGCATCGTCAGCACGTGGCTCGTGCGCACCCAGCCGCGCGAATCAGTCGAGGCGGGTGGATCGGTATGGACCGAGCCGGGCGCGCTGTGGACCGACGGGCCGTACGTTTTGGAGAGCTGGTCGCATAACTTGGAGATCGTCCTACGCAAAAACCCGCTGTATTACGATGCGGCGAACGTTCGGATCGAGCGTATTCACCTGGACATGATCGCGGATACGGCGACGGCTCTGGCGCAGTACAAGAATGGCAGTCTGGACACGCTCGATCCATACGACGGCTTGGGCACGGACGACTTTGACAACTTGAAGGACGATCCGATATACGCCAAGCAGCTCCACATCGTCCCGAGCCTCTGCACCCAGTACTACGGCTTTAACACGTCCAAGCCGCCGTTCAACGACGTCTTGGTGCGCAAGGCCTTTATCGCGGCGATCGATCGCGACACCTTGGTGAGCTCGGTCGTCAAGCTGGGCCAGCCGGCGCGGTGGCTGGCACGCCCCGGCGTCGTCGCGTCCCTCGGCATTTCGGACACGGTGGGAATCCCTTTCAATGCGAACGCCGCGCGCGATTACTTGAAACAGGCCGGCTACGACGGCAAGACCAAGCGCATGCCGGCGATCTCGCTCGTCGTCAACGAGAACGACTCGCTCAAGCTTATCGCCGAAACGATTATCCAGATGTGGAAGACCAACCTCGGCGTCGAAGTCACGTCGACGTCGGAGGATTGGACCAAGTATCTGCAGTCCCTGCACGATAACACGCCGCAGATCTTTCGCCTCGGCTGGTGCGCCTACGTGCCGGATGCCGCCAATTACGTCGAATCATTCAAGAGCGGCTCTCCGGATAACTACACCCACTGGCTCAGTTCCACGTTCGACCAGACCGTCGACGCCGCGGCGCGCGAGATCGATCTCGCCAAGCGCGTGGCGCTCTATCGGAATGCCGAGAAGCAGCTTGTCCAGGATAACGCGGTGATCGCGCCGTTGTGGTGGTCGACGCGAGCGACGCTCAGCACGCCGACGCTGCAGCGCACCTACGCGATCACCGACGGGTTCGAAAGGTTTGACATGTGGGGCTTTCAATGAGCGTCGACAAGGCCGTTGGCATACCACACCATCAAGCGCCCGATGCTGAACCGGGTCCTTTCGAATGCGATGCTCTACCCGCTTTTGTTCATAATCTGTCTTGCTCTTCGGGCTGCGCGTTGCGAACCTTCGCCATGGCCTTTTGGAACTTGCGCCTATTTCCACGCTTGGCCCGATTGCTGAGATAGTCTTCTGCCGTCAAAGCCGATATTTTCTCCGCCAACGCCAAGGTAATCAACTGGTTGATGGAGATGCTTTCTTTCTTGGCCAAGTTGCGTGCGCTCTCATGCGCGATGAAAACACTGGTGTCGACGACGATTCGAGGCTTCGGCATGGTGGTATCATATCCAATACCGCACGCGTTGTCAACGGTGTGAACCGACTTGCGGCTGTTCACACAAAACAAGAGAGGCGCTCGTCGGAGCGCCTCTTCATTTTCAGTTGAACAAATCCTGCATGACCTCGATCGATTCCACCAGTACGTTCGGCTCGACCGTAAAGGCAAACCGCACGTACTCGCCGCCGCTCTCGCCGAACGCGATGCCGGGCGAGGTCCCGATGCCGGCCTGGTCGATCAAATAGTTCGTCATCGCCCACGAGTCCTTGGCCCCGTCATAGCCCCCCCACGATTTCGAGATCTTGGCCCAGACGTAAAATGCTCCCTGGGGCTTGAACGAGTCAAACACCTTGATGGTTTCGAGGCCCTTGTAGAAAATGTCGCGCCTCTTTTCGAGCTCGGCCATCATCTGCTGCGTCGGCGCCTGGGGTCCGGTCAATGCGGCCAGCCCGCCCCACTGCGTGATGGACGGCACGCCGTTCGTCGTGAGACGGAGCAGCTTGCGCACGCGGTCGAGCAGCACCGGGTCGTTGCTGGCGAGGTATCCCAGGCGCAGCCCGGTCATCGCGTACGTTTTGGACAAGGTAAAGCACGTCACCGTGCGGTCGCCCATGCCGGCAAGCGATCCGATGCTGACGTGCTTGCGCCCGTCGAAAATGACGTTCTCGTACGCCTCGTCGCTGACCACGGTGAGGCCGTGTCGGTTCGCAATGTCGGCGATCGCACGGAGCGTTTCTTCCGAGAGCACCGTCCCGACCGGATTGTGCGGCGTGTTGACGTAGATCGCCCGGGTGCGCGGCGTGACCGCCGCCTCGATGTCCGCCGGGTCGTACAGAAAATCGCGCTCGGGATGGAGCTTGACGTGCACCGGCACGCCGCCGGGACGGCGGATCAGCTCCGCAATCTCGCTCCACATCGGGTCGGGAAGAATGACCTCGTCTCCCGGCTCGAGCAGCGCGCTGAAAGCCATGTACAACGCGTGCATTCCGCCGATGGTGACCATGACGTGATCGGCGTCCTTGATCGGTAGGCGGTTCTGCTCGCGCATCTTGTTCAGCATCGCCTCCCGCAGAGCCGGCAGCCCGGTCGAGGGCGGGTAGTGGGTCTTGCCGGATTCCAGCGCGTCGACGATCGCCTTGCGGATGTGCGCCGGCGTATCGAACGACGTGTCGCCGACTTCGAGCCGATACACTTTCCGGCCGGCCGCCTGCTGCGCCATCATCTTGTCCCGCACGATGACGAGCGCGCCCAGGGTGATTTGGTCTAGAATGTGATCGGACATGCTGTTCCTCCTCCGTCAGATTTTATCGCGCGCGATCTCCTCACGCGTCGTTCGTACTCGGTCTGCTCGTCGTCGGCATCGAGCGGCAGCGGCGGCTCCCCGCGGGCGCGCCGCGCCTTTTCTTCCGCGTAATACGTATAGTTACCGAGATATTCGGTGAGCGTCCCCTGGTCGAGCTCGACGATCCGGTCCACCGTTCCGTCCAAAAAATAGCGGTCGTGAGAAATGACCAGGACGGTTCCATCGTAGTCGGCGAGCGCGTTCTCGAGCACCTCCGAGGAAGGAATATCCAGGTTGTTGGTCGGCTCGTCTAGGAGAAGGAAATTCGCACCCTGCATGACCAATTTGGCGATCTGGACCCGGGCCTTTTCGCCGCCGGACAATTGGCTGATCTTTTTGCCCGCGTCGTCCGCGTTGAACGTGAATCGGCCGAGCAGCCCGTACAACTCCCGGTCCACCATCGGTCTCATCCGGCGCAGCTCTTCCCCCAACGTCGCCCCGTAATCGAGCGTCTGATGTTCTTGCGCGTAATACGCCAGGGTGGTGCTGGGTCCCAGCTTGATCTCGCCCTCGTCCGGCGTGTCGCCGTCGGTGCGGCCCGCGGCCCCGAGTATACACCGGAATAGGACGCTTTTGCCAGCGCCGTTCACGCCGATCAAGCCCACACGCTCTTGGTGCCAGATCAGCAAGTCCACTCCCTTGAGGACTGCGTTCCCGTCGTACGACTTGCGCACCCCCGCGAGTTCGAGAACCTTGTTGCTGCCGCGTCGACCGGCTGATAGCGACAGACCCATGGTTCTTCTTTCCAACCGCGGTTTGTCGATCCGTTCGATCTTGTCGATCCGTTTCATCATCGACCGGGCACGTCGAACGAACTTTTCGTTCTGGCCGGAGCCCCAACCCATAAGCCTTCGCGCGGCGAATTCGAGCCGCTGGATCTCCCGCTGTTGCACCTCGAACATTTGCTGCTGCTTGAGCAGTCGCTGCTTCTTTTCAAAAGCGTATTCGGAGTAGTTGCCGACGTAATGCGTCAGACCGCCGTCTTCCAGGTCGACGATCTCTTCGGCGACGATGTCCAGCAGGTATCGATCGTGGGAGACGATGACGACCGCGCCCGGATAGTCGGAGATGAGCTTCTCCAGAAAAGCCTTGCCGTTCAGGTCGAGGTGATTGTCCGGCTCGTCCAACAGCAACAGCTCGGGCTGCTCGATCAACAGCTTGGCGAGTCCGACCAGTTTCTTTTGGCCGCCGCTGAGCGCCGCGAGCGTAAGCTGAAGGGAGGCTTTGTCAAATCCGAGCCCTTTTAGCGTCGCCCGGACTCGATTGTCGAAATTCAGCCCTCCCTTTTCCTCGAACTCGGCGACCGCGCGGGCGTGTGCGTCCAGAACTCGCTCCAGCCGCCGGGCGTCGTCGTAGACCGCCGGGTCGGCCATTTGCTTGTTCAGCCGATCGAGCTCGGACTCGAGCGCGCTGAGCGTAGGCGAGGCATCCAGCGCCTCTTCCAGCACGGTCCGGGACAGATCGAACTCCGGCTCCTGAGGCAAATAGCCCACCCGGATTCCCCGAGTGACGAAAACGCCCCCTTCGTTTGGCTCCAGTTCCCCCGCCATCAATTTGAGAATCGTCGATTTGCCCGCGCCGTTGGGGCCGACGAGGCCAACGCGCGCGTCATGGTAAACCTGCCACGACAGCTCGGAGAAGATGAGTTGACCGCCAAAGTATTGGGTTACGTTGTCCAGCCGCACTACGGTGCCGACAACCACAGTTCGCTACCCCTCGAATGCTCATGGACCCGCGACCTCCGCGCCGATCGCGGGTCGTTCGTCCTTTCGGCGCATTTCAACTGGTTTGGCGCCATTCTGCATAAAAACAGCCACGCACGATTTCTCGCGGTGGCTGCATCTCGGTCAAGTGGATGAATTATGCCAACTTCACCACGTTCACGGCCTGAGGACCCTTGGGGCTGTCCTCAATCGAGAATTCGACCTGTTCGCCTTCGTTCAGGTTTCGGTACCCATCGCCCTGAATCGCCGAAAAATGAACGAATACGTCCTTGCCGCCCTCGTGCGCGATAAAGCCGTACCCCTTTGAGGCGTTGAACCACTTGACGGTGCCCGTAATTCGATCTGCCATACTTGTCTCACCTCCTCCCCTGCAAGGATTCCTGAGTGTGGATTATCGAGTACCAAAAAACGCCAGGGCCGCAATTCCGGTCCATGGCGCTTTGGCAGGACACACCCAAACACAGACTTGCAATTCCAATAATAATTATAGACATATGGTATCATTTGTCAAGTCCGGCTTGCCGGCACGGCTTCTCAAAAGTCAGACAACCTGCGTAGGACAAGCTGCTGCGCCTTGGCCGGATGAGCGTCGAAATAGCGCCGCGCTTCAGGGAGATTAGTCCATCCCAGTCTGAC
>JAMCRS010000303.1 GCA_023380675.1 Chloroflexota bacterium | reverse complement strand
ATTGTTTTTCACCGCGGCGATCTTCGAAATCGGAGGCGCCTACTCGATATGGCAATGGCGAAACGGCGGCAAGCCGGCGTGGTTTGTACTGATGGGCGCGGTCGCGCTGCTGGCGTACAGCCT
This sequence comes from Chloroflexota bacterium, assembly GCA_023380675.1. The sequence goes on along the minus strand of JAMCRS010000303.1, from coordinate 18,696 downwards.
CATTCAGACGGTCCAAACGTTTAGTTTCGGCCGCGTGTTCGCAGCCTATGGCGGCATCTTCATCATGACAGCGATGCTGTGGGGTTGGTGGGTCGACAAGCACGTACCGGACCGAGGAGACTGGCTGGGAACGGCAATCGCACTGATCGGCGCGGCCGTAATCCTCTGGTGGCCGAGGGGTGCCTGACGCGGAAACGCGACGCGGCATTGGTGTTGCAGACCGAGTATGATAGAATACAACTGATGAAATACGACTTACGTCCGGACCCGGACGCACTCTTGGCAGAGCTCCAAAAGGAGCATGCTCGCCAACAGCGCGGCAAACTAAAGATCTTTTTAGGTATGGCGGCTGGAGTTGGCAAGACTTATGCCATGCTAGAGGCGGCGCATGCGTTGGTCAAGACTGGCGCTCAACTCGTCGTCGGTTATGTTGAGACCCATGGACGCGCCGAAACAGAGGCGCTCTTGCCCGGACTAGAGATCATACCTCGGGCGCGACTAGAGTACCGGGGGCACATTCTGGAAGAGATGGACCTGGACGCGATCCTCGCGCGCCACCCGCAACTGGTCCTGGTGGACGAACTCGCGCATACGAATGCGCCAGGCGCGCGGCACCTAAAGCGCTACCAAGACGTGGTGGAGCTGCTGGACGCCGGCATCAGCGTCCTCAGCACGCTCAACGTTCAGCACATCGCGAGCCGGGCGGACACCGTCGCGCAGATTACGGGCATCACAGTATTTGAGGCCGTCCCCGACACGGTAGTCGATCTCGCGGACGAAATCGAGCTGGTCGATCTCACGCCAGAGGAGCTGAGGCAGCGCCTGACGGAAGGCAAAGTGTACGTCCCGGGAAGTGCGGAGCTGGCGGCCAAGAATTTCTTCCGTGTGGGCAATCTTACGGCATTGCGCGAAATGGCGCTGCGCCTCACGGCCGAACGCGTGGACCACCAGCTCCAGGACTATATGTCCCTCAAGCGCATCGCAGGACCGTGGAAGTCGGGCGAACGCCTGATGGTCGCCGTGAGCGAAAGTCCACTGACGGAGCGCCTCGTGCGGTGGACGCGGCGGATCGCCTACAACCTTCAGGCCTCCTGGCTGGCCGTGAACGTGGAGACATCTCGATCCCTGTCCGAGGATGCCAAGGCCCTGCTCGCGCGCAACCTCACACTTGCGCGCGAACTGGGGGCGGAGGTAGTGACCACCTCCGACGAAGACGTGGTCCGCGGACTGTTGCGCGTAGCGCACGAACGCAACGTCACACAGGTCGTCGTCGGCAAACCCGTGCGCGGGCTGGTGGACGATTTGAGGCGCGGCCGGTCGATGGTTGACCGGCTGATCCGCGCGAGCGGAGATCTGGACATTTACGTCGTCACCGGCCAGAAGAGCGAGCTGCGGCATGGAAGTCGCCCGGGCGACGCGTACGTGCGATTGAGACGCTCTGCGCAAGCGATGCCGGCGCAAGTATCGGACATAAAAGAGTACCTACTCGCCGCAATAGTCGTCGCTAGCGTGATCGCCATTAATCTCGTAGCGCAGAATTGGATCAGCTACCAGGCCGTTGGGCTAGTTTTGCTCTTCACCGTGTCGTTCTTGGCGTACTTTATGGGGCGCGGCCCGGTCTTGCTTGCGGCAGCACTGAGCGCGGTTCTGTGGGATTTGCTGTTCCTTCCGCCGGTATTTACGCTCAGTATCGGAGGCATCGAGAATTCGCTGATGTTCGGGCTCTACTTTGCCATTGCCCTGGCAACGGGTAGCTTGACGTCTCGTCTGCGCGCTCAGGAGAGGACCGTGCGCGAGCGGGAGAAGCGGACGGCCGCGCTATACGCGCTCGCGCGGGCCATTGCCAGTGCCCCAACGATGGACGGCGTGCTCGGAGTTGCGGCGAAGCAGATTGACCAGGTGTTCGACGCGGCTGTGGCTTTTTACCTCCGGGAGGGCGAGGATCACCTTAACTCACGAACGCACGAAATGAGCAATCTGACGGTTGACGAGAAGGAACGCAGCGTCGCAACGTGGGCGTTCACGAATCGGCGGCCCGCAGGTCAGTTTACCGACACGCTTCCGCTGGCGGAGGCTCGATGGATCCCGCTAATCACACCAAGCGGGGTTTTCGGCGTAATGGGCGTACGCGTTCGCGAGAGATTGTCGCTGGACCAAGAGTCACTGCTTGAAACTTTTGCGAGCCAAGTCGCCCTGGCCGTGGAGCGGGAATTCCTGGACGAGGCGGCGGAACACGCGGCGGTCGTCGCCAAGTCGGAGCAAATGTATCGGACGCTGCTCGATTCCGTCTCGCACGAACTGCGCACGCCCATGACAACGATCCGGGGAGCGGCGGAAACTCTCGGCGATCCCAAGGTGGACAGCCAGATAGAGGTCCGCGAAAAACTCCTCATGGAGATTCGGACGGCTGCCGACCGGCTAGACCGTTTGGTGGAAAACCTTTTAGACATGACGAGACTCGAGTCAGGGCTTTTGAAGCCGAAACTCGACTGGTGCGACGTGGCCGACCTCGTCGGTGCCACGCTCGAGCGTCTCAAGCCGTACCTCGTTTCGCACGAAGTGATCGTGGACGTTCAATCGGATCTGCCGCTGGTCCGACTCGACTTTGCGTTGATGGAACAGGCGCTTGCCAATCTGATCCACAACTCGGCGACACACACGCCTCCCGGCACTCGCGTGCGCGTCAGCGCCAAGGTGCAAGGGACCGAGCTGGTTATCACCGTTGCCGATCGAGGTCCGGGCTTGCCGGTTGAAGTCCTGCCCAAAATCTTTGACAAATTCTACCGTGCCCCGAATGCCGACCGAGTCGGTGTCGGCCTTGGGTTGTCGATTGCGCGCGGCCTGGTCGAAGCGCACGGCGGCCGGATCACCGCAGAAAACCGCACGCGCGGCGGGATCAGCTTTATCATCCGCCTCCCGGTCGGCGAACGGCCGCCGGCGACCGCGCAATCGGCTCGCCAAGCCGGCTGACGGATCTCCACGCGACGTCATAATCCCTCGACTCTATTTTCCTCGCCGGGGCGCTGCCGAGTTGGATATGCTTCCGACGTATGAGGCGCGCCCCGAGTCTTTTCCCTCGATCCCGTAGTATCACCAACCTCCACGGGTCTCCATCGGTCCTGTTCGCATCGTGCATTGCGGACGCAAAACGACGCGTTTTTGGGCCGTTCGCGCGTGATCTTTACACGATCTTGATACCGCGACTGCGAACCTTGACCGCTTCCTTACACGCATCCGTGATATAACCAAGCGGCGTGTGAGAAGGAGGCTCAATTGGACGTCTTTTTCGTAGCGTTGACGGTTGTATTCTTTGCCGCAACTTGGGGGCTCGTAGTGCTGTGCGATCGGCTGAGCGGTAGCGACGCGAGGACGGTTGTGCACGAGCGCTGATTGTGGAGGACGCGGTGCCAGCCGCAATACATCCGCTGGGGATTTTGGTAGGCGTCGTATTTCTGTCTGCGATCGCCGGCATTCTCGGGTGGCTGTTCAGCGCCCGACCGGCGCCGCAGGCATATCGCGTGGGCAGAGACAGTACCAGACGAAACCGCATCATCGTTCCTCTCGGCGACTCAACCGTGTCCAGGCAAGCACTGGAATGCGCCTGCGATCTGGCTTCGAAACGCTGCGCCGAGATCGTCCTGGCCAAGGTGATCGTGATTCCGATGACTAGGGGCCTGGACGCTCCGCTCGAAGATGAAGAAGAAAACGGCAAGCGCATTCTGGCGGAAGCGGAGGTCTTGGCAAAGCGACGTGGACTGACTGTCCTGTCCCGCATTGTGCGACACCGGTCTACCTTGGGGGCCATCAAGGATTTGGCGAGCGAAACCGGCGCGCAAACGATCGTCCTCGGCGCCACCCCTCCGCGCGGGTGGCTGTCGTCGGGAATCGGCCGGAGCGCGACGAGACGAATGTTGGGCGGGTCCTGCGAGGTGGTCGTCGCCAAGACGGCATCGCCCTGACGTGCGCGAAGGCCAAAGGGCAGGCAGGCCGGCAGGCACATGCTCGGCAAAATTGACTCGCTGTGTTTCGCGGCGACTCTAGGAGTTGCCGGCCATCGAAGCGTGCTTTGATCTTTAGGAGAGACATGAACATCATTTACATCGCCGCCGGGATCGTGGCGCTCGCTCTTTTCGTCTACCTAGTCATCGCATTGTTGAAACCAGAGGCATTCTCATGACACCGAACGGTTTACTTCAGATCGGCTTATATCTCTTCGTTCTCGCCGCGCTCGCCAAGCCGCTGGGCTCATACATGGCGCGCGTGTACGAAGGAGAATCTACTCCGTTGGATCGCGTGCTCGGTCCGGTGGAGCGGTTCCTCTACCGCCTGTTCGGCATCAAGCCGGACCAGGGGATGGATTGGAAAATCTATACGGTCGCGGTGCTGTTGTTCAGCGTGATCGGAGCTCTCGTACTGTACGGCTTACAGCGGCTGCAGGGCGCGCTCCCGCTCAACCCGCAAGGGCTCGGCGCGGTCAGCTCCGACTCGTCTTTCAATACCGCGATCAGTTTTGCCACCAACACCAACTGGCAGGGCTATGGTGGTGAAACGACCATGAGCTACCTGACCCAGATGGTAGGACTCACCGTGCAGAACTTTGTGTCGGCGGCCGCCGGGATGGCAGTCCTGATCGCCTTGGTCCGCGGCTTAGTGCGGCGCAACGCTGCGACCATCGGCAATTTTTGGGTGGATCTTACCCGAACGACGCTCTACATCCTGCTGCCCATGTCCTTTGTCGTCGCGCTCGTCCTCGTTTCGCAAGGCGTCGTGCAGACGTTCAACGCTTATCAGACGGTACCGATGCTGCAGCCTAGCCGGTATACCCAACCGAAGGTCGACGCAAACGGGAATCCCGTTCTGGATGCGAACGGCAGTCCCGTGACTGAACCAGTGACGTTGAAAGACCAGGTGATCGCGGTTGGCCCCGCAGCATCCCAGATTGCGATCAAGCAACTGGGGACGAACGGCGGTGGCTTTTTCAATGTCAATTCGGCGCATCCCTATGAGAACCCGACACCCATGTCCAACTTCGTAGAGTCGTTGTCCATCCTGGTGATCGCCGGGGCACTCTGTTACACCTTTGGCAAGATGGTCGGCGACACGCGCCAGGGGTGGGTGCTTCTCGCGGCGATGTTCGCGGTCGTCATCGTCGCGATCCTCGTCGCTTATGGCGCGGAAGCCAGCGGGAATCCCCGAGTCGCGGCGTTAGGTGTGAATCAAACGAGCAGCGATACCAATCCGGGCGGCAACATGGAAGGCAAGGAAGTCCGATTCGGGGTGGCGAACTCTGCACTATGGGCCGCGACGACCACAGCGGCTTCCAACGGGTCCGTGAACTCGATGCACGACTCGTATACGCCTATCGGCGGCCTCGTCCCACTCGTCATGATGCAACTGGGGGAAGTGATCTTTGGGGGCGTTGGTTCGGGCCTGTACGGGATGTTGATTTTCGTCATCATCGCCGTCTTTGTGGCCGGGCTGATGGTGGGTCGTACGCCCGAGTACCTCGGGAAAAAGATCGAAGCGTACGAGATGAAGATGGCGTCCATCGGTATCCTGGTCATGCCTCTCGTCGTCCTGGGAATTACGGCAGTTGCGGTCGTAACGCCGGCTGGAATCTCCAGTATTCTCAATCCAGGCGCTCACGGATTCAGCGAGATACTGTACGCCTTTACATCGCAGGGGAACAATAATGGCAGCGCCTTCGCAGGCTTGAACGCCAACACGCCGTTCTACAACACCATCGGCGGGATCGCAATGCTCTTTGGGCGCTTTTGGATCAAGGTCCCGGTCCTGGCCCTTGCGGGATCGCTGGCGCGCAAGAAGAAGATTCCCGCGAGCGCCGGGACGCTGCCTACCCATACACCGCTCTTTATGGCGTGGCTGATCGCCGTCATCCTGATTGTCGGCGCCCTTGTCTTCTTTCCTGCCGACGCGCTGGGCCCGATCGTAGAACATCTAATGCTGCAATGATGAATTGTCGCCTCCGGCGGCAATTCATCCCCATGAGGAACATCATGCCTACTCAAGCAAAGACCAGCCCGCTTTTCGACACGTCGATTGTTCGGCGGGCGATACTCGATTCGTTTCGGAAGCTCGATCCACGGCACCAGGTGCGCAACCCGGTCATGTTCGTGGTCGAAGTTGGAAGTGTGCTGACGACGCTGCTGTTCGTGCAAGCGCTCGCCGGTCAGGGAGAGGCGCCGGCCGGGTTTATCCTTGCCATCTCCGTCTGGCTCTGGTTCACGGTGCTCTTTGCTAACTTTGCCGAAGCGATGGCGGAGGGGCGGGGCAAGGCGCAGGCGGATGCCCTCCGGCGCGCGCGGCGCGAGATCACGGCGAAAAAGCTCCCGACCCCGCGTTACGACGCCGACTATAAGCCGGTCTCGGGCAGCCATCTCAAAAAGAACGACGTCGTGCTGGTTGAAGCCGGGGACTTTATCCCCGGCGACGGAGAAGTGATCGAGGGGATCGCCTCCGTCGACGAGAGCGCGATCACCGGCGAAAGCGCGCCGGTGATCCGCGAGAGCGGTGGAGACCGGAGCGCCGTCACCGGCGGGACACGCGTCCTTTCCGATTGGCTCGTGGTCCGGATCACGACGAATCCGGGCGAGACCTTTCTCGACCGCATGATCGCGATGGTCGAGGGAGCTAAGCGCCAAAAGACACCGAACGAGATCGCGCTCGACATCCTGCTAGCGGCGTTGACGATCATTTTCTTGCTCGTCTGCGCGACACTGCTTCCCTTTTCACTGTACAGCGTTGAAGCGGCCGGCCGGGGCACGCCCATTACGGTCACAGTGCTCATCGCGCTATTGGTCTGTCTCATCCCCACCACGATCGGCGGACTCCTTTCCGCCATCGGCATTGCGGGCATGGACCGTATGATCCGAGCGAACGTCATCGCCATGTCCGGCCGGGCGGTCGAAGCCGCAGGGGACGTGGACGTGCTGCTGCTCGACAAGACCGGCACGATCACGCTCGGTAATCGACAGGCCACCGCGTTCATGCCGGCAGACGGGATCACAGAAAAAGACCTGGCCGATGCGGCGCAACTCGCGTCGCTGGCGGACGAGACGCCCGAAGGACGCAGCATCGTCGTCCTGGCGAAGGAAAAGTACGGTTTTCGGGAACGCAACATCGAAGAGCTCGGCGCCACCTTTATCCCGTTCAGCGCGCAGACACGCATGAGCGGCGTCAACCTGGACGGACGGCAAATCCGCAAGGGCGCGGCGGATGCGATCGAGGGCTTTGTGCAGCAATTGCACGGGCAATTTCCGGCGACCGTGCGCACAAACGTCGAATCGATCGCCAAGCAGGGGGGCACGCCGCTCGTGGTGGCGGACTGCGAGCGCGTGCTCGGCGCGATCCAGCTCAAGGACATCGTCAAGGGCGGCATCCGGGAGCGATTCGCCGAATTGCGGCGCATGGGCATCAAGACGGTGATGATCACCGGCGACAATCCCTTGACTGCGACGGCGATCGCGGCGGAAGCGGGCGTGGACGATTTTCTTGCCCAGGCGACGCCGGAGACGAAACTCAAGCTCATTCGTGACTATCAGGCCGGCGGACGCCTGGTCGCGATGACGGGGGATGGAACGAACGACGCGCCCGCGCTCGCGCAAGCCGACGTGGCGGTGGCGATGAATACCGGGACCCAAGCGGCGAAGGAGGCCGGCAACCTGGTCGACCTCGACTCAAACCCGACGAAGCTCTTGGAGATCGTCGAGATCGGAAAGCAATTGCTGATGACACGCGGCGCTCTGACGACGTTCAGCATCGCGAACGACGTCTCCAAGTACTTTGCGATCATCCCGGCAGCTTTCGCTACCACCTATCCGGCGCTCGGCGCGCTCAACGTCATGCGGCTGGCAACGCCGCAGAGTGCGATCCTCTCGGCCGTTATCTTCAACGCGCTCATCATCATCGCGCTCATCCCGTTGGCACTGCGGGGCGTCGGGTATCGCCCGATCGGCGCGGCAGCGCTGCTGCAGCGCAACCTGCTCCTCTACGGCGTGGGCGGACTGATCGTACCCTTCGTCGGGATCAAGGCGATCGACCTGGTCTTGGTCGCGCTGCACCTTGCGTAGGGGGCGAACATGAACCGGAGTCGTAAGCCGGCTTGGTGGCTGCTCTACCTCACTGTGCCGCTGATGCTCACGCTGCTCATCGTGGATGGGCATCTGCCGATCCCGGCGGTCGCGCAGCAGATCATGGAACCCGGAATCGTCGTGGCGGGCTTTGGATTGATGGCGCTGTGGGTGCACGGCAATCAAGGTACGCTAATGGACGAGGAAATGGCCCGGGAACGGTGGGTTATCATCGAGAAACCTGATCCGGCTGCGGGGGCGGACACAGCCGACTGGGCGAGCGCTGGCTGGCAAGAACCCGATGACGAAAGAGAAACCATTCCGGCAGTAGAAGGGTACGTCGATCCGGCCTTTCTGCCGTTGGCGGCTGCGCTGGATCATTCAGTTCACGACTCTTCCCGGCCCGACGCCGAACACCGCAAAGGAATTCAAAACTAATGTTATCACAACTCAGACCCGCGATCGTGTCCTTCTTTGTGTTGACAGTCATCACCGGCTTGCTCTACCCGCTGGCTGTAACGGCCGTCGCGCAAATAGTCTTTCCGGTCCAAGCAAACGGCAGCCTGATCATGAAGGATGGCAAGCCGATAGGCTCGGCCCTGATCGGGCAGCCCTTTGACGATGCCAAGTACTTTTGGGGGCGACTCTCTGCAACCGCGCCCTTCCCATACAATGCCGCGGCATCATCCGGCTCGAACCTGGGTCCGACCAACAAGGCTCTGACGGACGAGGTGCGGGCGCGTATCGACGCGCTGCATCAGGCGGATCCGGGTAACACGGCCCCGATCCCGGTCGATCTGGTCACTTCGTCCGGCAGCGGGTTGGATCCAAACATCAGTCCGGCCGCGGCGGAATATCAGGTGAGCCGAGTGGCAAAGGCGCGCGGAATGGATCCGGCCAAGGTGGAGGCCCTGGTCGTGCAGAATACCGAGGGGCGGACGTTTGGTTTGCTTGGCGAGCCGCGTGTGAATGTGCTGCAACTCAACCTAGCGCTCGATTCGGCGCAGTAAGGTTCGCTATGCCCGCCGGTTTGCGATTGCTGGCGGACAGCGCGCGGAAAAGGCGCAAGCCTCGTCTTGACGAAGTTGAGCGCGCGTGTCGTCGCGTAGGTAGGTCCGGCGAGCGTGACTGTTCGCAGTCTGGAACACGCGTGGCAAGATGGGCTCGATTCAAACGACTGGCCTCGTCGAAGAGGCGCTGCTCGATTCGCTCTCGCACGACCTAACGCACTCCGCGGGTCTCGATTCAGGGCGGGCGTGAGCGCGCGTGTTTGACAAATTCTACCGCGTGCCGCGAACCGTTGGTGTGATCGGGATGGGGCTCGGACCAACGATCTGTCGACGGATCGTCGAGGCGCATCAGGGCGCAATCGCCGCCGTCAATCGCGACGACGGCGGTACTATCGTGACGATAACGCTACCCCTCGTCGCGCGGCGAGCCCCGGGCTGACGCTCACACCGGCGGATTTGACCGAACAAGGATTTCCACGGCCCACGTACCGTGTCATTTGGACAAAACCCGCATTGTGTGCAAGAATGCAGGTGTGAGAGCGGACCTTTTGGCGAGCCGGGGCAAGCATGGAGCAGGGTCGCCGCAATCCGGATAAACTGCTCGCGCGGGTGAAATTAGAAGAATCCAGGCAGCGGCGCGGGAAACTAAAGATCTTTTTCGGCGCGGCGGCCGGCGTGGGCAAGACGTACGCGATGCTCGACGCCGCGCGCCAGCAGAAAGCCGGGGGAATGGACGTGGCGGTTGGCGTCGTAGAGACGCACAGCCGGTCTGAAACCCAGGCACTGCTCGCCGGTCTTGAAATCCTCCCCCCGAAACTCGTCGACTATCGCGGAACCACGCTGAGAGAATTCGATCTCGACCTCGCGTTGGCGCGCCACCCCCAACTTGTCCTCCTGGACGAGCTCGCCCACTCGAACGCCGCCGGCTCCCGCCATTCCAAGCGCTGGCAGGATGCCGAAGAATTGCTCGCGGCCGGAATCCACGTCTATGCGACGCTGAACGTCCAGCATCTCGAGAGTTTGAACGACGTCGTCGCGCAGATCACCGGTGTCGTCGTCCGAGAAACCGTACTCGATTCCGTGCTCGAAAATGCAGACGACGTGCAGCTGGTCGATCTGTCGCCGGACGATCTGCTCGAGCGGCTCAAGGAAGGCAAAGTTTACGTCCCCCAGATGGCGGAAGAAGCGCGGCGCAACTTTTTCCGTCGCGGGAATCTGATCGCGCTGCGGGAACTCGCCTTGCGCCGGACCGCCGAACGGGTGGACGATGAGGTCCAGGCGTACATGCGCAAATGGGATATCGACGATACCTGGCCCGTGGCCGAGCGAATCCTCGTAAGCATCGGCCCCAGTCCCCTGTCGTCGCGACTGCTCCGGTCCGGCAAGCGCATGGCGTCCGCCCTGAACGCCGAGTGGTTCGCGGTATACGTTGAGACGCCGGAACACGCTCACTTGTCGCAAGACGACCGCGATCGAATCGCGCGCACCCTTCGCCTCGCCGAGCAGTTGGGCGCGGAAACCGTGAACCTCAGCGGTAACCGCACGAGCGACGAATTGCTTGCCTTCGCGCGCTCGCGGAACGTGACCAAGATCATCGTCGGCAAACCGTCGCGCCCGCGCTGGAGCCAGGTGCTGCTGGGTTCGGTCGTCGACGAATTGGTCCGAGGCAGCGGCAACATCGACGTCTACGTGATCACGGGTGAGCGCGAGGAGCCGCGCCCGCGGATGGCTGGCCGTCTCGACCGCTCGATCAACTGGCCCGGCTATGCGTGGGCCGTTGGGGTGATCGCCTTGTGCACGGTCGTCGACGCGACGATTGTTCCGACTTTCTCGCTTACGAACCTGGTGATGATATACTTGGTGGGCGTCATCTTCATCGCTTCGCGCTACGGGATGGGGCCTTCCGTCCTCGCCTCCGTCCTGAGTGTTTTGGCCTTCGACTTTAATTTCGTACCGCCGTTCTACACGTTTGCCGTCTCGGACACCCAGTACGTCGTGACCTTTGGCGTCATGCTGGCGGTTGCTATCATCATCAGCACCTTGACCGTGCGAATCAGGCAACAGGCCGACAGCGCGTGGGAGCGCGAGCGACGAACCGCTGCGCTCTACTCGATGAGCCGGGAACTGGCGAGCACGTCGAGCACGTCCAGGCTGGTGGATGTGGCGGCGAAGCACATCGGTGAGGTCATGGAAAGCCGGGTGACGATCTTGCTGCCCGACGCGTACAAGCAACTGACGCCGATAGACAGTCCGGTCCCGCTCGACGCGAGCGAATGCGCCGTGTCCGAATGGGCCTACACCCACAACCAACCGGCGGGTCTGGGAACCGACACGCTGCCCGGCAGCAAAGCGATCTATTTGCCTTTGGCCGCTGCGCGTGGGACCGTAGGCGTTCTCGGTGTCCAACCGGCGAACGCATCGCTTGTGGCGTCGCCCGAGCAACTTCATCTGCTCGAAACTTTTGCGAACCAGACGGCTTTGGCGATCGAACGCGTCAATCTGGCGGACGAATCGCAAAGGGCAAAGGTCGAAGTAGAGACTGAGCGGACGCGCAATGCGCTGCTCAGCTCGATCTCGCACGACCTGAGAACCCCGCTCGCCGCGATCACGGGAGCTGCAACCAGTCTGGTGGACGATACGACCGGTGAGTGCCGTGAGATGGCGCAGACGATTGCGGAGGAAGCCGAGCGCCTGAATCGGCTCATTCGTAACCTACTGGATATGACGCGACTGGAAGCGGGCGCGGTGATGATCCACAAGGGGTGGCACGCGCTCGAGGAGGTCATCGGAGCCGTTCTCACGCGCATGGACGAGTCGCTGCAAGAGCATCCCGTCACGACCTCCATTCCAGCCGACCTGCCTCTCGTCCCGCTCGACAGTGTGCTGATCGAACAAGTGCTCGTCAATCTTTTCGAGAACGCGATCAAGTACACGCCGGCAGGCAGCCCCATCGACATTTCGGCGAACGTCACAGCCGACCACGTTCAGATCGTGGTTGCCGACCACGGTCCAGGCATTCCACCCGGCGACGAAGAGCGGGTGTTCGACAAGTTTTACCGCGCACGTTCGCAGGGCGTCGGAGGCGTGGGTTTGGGGCTGACCGTCTGCCGCGGTATCGTGCAGGCACATGGCGGCAAAATCGGAGTGCGCAATTTGCCAAGCGGTGGGGCATCGTTCGAATTTGCGCTGCCTTTGGAAGGCACACCGCCAGAGGTAGAGCCCGAGCGACCGGATTAGGAAACAACGAAGTCGAGGCGCGGAAGGAATACCCGACACCGTAGGGCCTGGTGCGCCGCCGGCGATCGCGCGTTTCCAAACGGGCAGGCTGGATTCACGCCGGGTAGGCACAACGCGAAGGATCTATGACCGACCACGAACCTATGATACTCGCCGTCGAGGACGAACTGCCGATTCGCCGTTTTCTGCGAACAACGCTCGCGAATCATGGTTACCGGTTCCTCGAAGCCACGACGGCGCGGCAAGCCTTGGAACAAACCGTTTCGAAGCAGCCCGACCTGATGATTCTCGACCTGGGCCTACCCGATCTGGATGGCCTGGAAGTCATTCGGCAATTGCGCGAATGGACGATGCTGCCTATTATCGTCCTGTCCGCCCGTGGGCAAGAGAGTGACAAGGTCGCCGCCCTCGACGCGGGGGCCGACGACTATTTGACCAAGCCGTTCGGCGTGAGCGAACTGCTTGCACGCATTCGGGTTATCCTGAGGCATAGTAACCACGTGGGTGAAAAGCAGGACCCGTTGTTTGCGGCCGGCGATTTGAAAGTCGATCTGGGAAAACGGCAGGTCTTTATGGGAGGGAACGAGGTCCATCTCACCCCGATCGAATACAGGTTGCTGACGACGTTAATTCGCTACGCCGGCAAAGTGGTCACGCATCGCCAACTGCTCAAGGAAGTATGGGGGCCGGCCTACGCAGAAGAGAGCCAGTACCTCCGCGTCTATATGACCCAGCTCCGGCACAAGCTCGAAGTGGATCCGACGCGCCCGCGATATCTGACGACCGAACTGGGGGTTGGATACCGGCTCAAGGTGGAGTGAGGAAATCACAATGTTAGCAGCTGGCGGTAGTCAGGACCTCTGCCAGCGGCGGCCTAGCGGCCAGGACCGCGAACGGACGGGTTGAAGCGTAATGTCGATCGAAGAATCGCATGGTTTATCGCGGGCTGCCGGCTCGGAAGCGACCGGAGGGCGCAAAAACAAACGGACGCTCACGGTGATAATCGCCTCAGCCGTAATTGCTTCCGCAATCGCCGGGTTGGTTCTCGGCGTCCGCGCCCTCGAGGTCGTCGGGACAATGCCCGAACGAATCGATCAGACGTTGGCCAATGCGAGCGCTCCGTACACGACCCTGGACCAAATCAGCCCATTCGTGCGAGAGGCCGCCATTTCGTCGCAAGACGAGCGCTTTTATTCCAACAGCGGAGTCGATCTGAGGGGGACCGTCCGGGCGGTGTTCTATACACTGGTGCTCAGGCAGCGTCAAGGTGCCAGCACGATCACGGAGCAACTTGCCAAGAACGTGTATTTTCGCGACATCGACTCGATTCAAACCGATGTTGCCACCAAGGCACTGGCCTTGTTTATCACAGTGCGTTACTCCAAGAACGCCATCCTCGAGATGTACCTGAACGAAGTGATCTATGGTCCGCACGCGCGAGGGATAGGCCAGGCGAGCGAACGCTATTTTGGCGTTTCACCTGACCGGTTGACTCTCGGCCAGGCAGCGTATTTGGCCGGCTTACTCAACGCTCCGGGTTACTATGCCGATCATCCTGAGGCGGCCATCAGGGAAACAAAGGTGGTTCTGGGAACCATGAGCAGAGTCAAGTACATCACGGCGAGCGAACGCCTTGCGGCGGAGGCAGTAATCGAGTCTCCTTCACCTTGAACGGCGCGCAAGGATGGGCCTCTGCAACGCAAGTCCTAAAGACAGGACGCCGCGTATCTAGTCGGCGGATGGCTCGAATCCCACGTATTGGGTGAGACGCCTCGCAGTCTAACCTGCGAGCACGATATACGGCGTCACTGGTTGGAACGCAAAAGGGTCAAAGGGCAGCGGCTGCCTATTTGCACGAGGTACACGTCAGGGTGACTTTGTGTTTGCCGACCGCCGTGCCAGCGTCACTGGTTGGAACGCAAAAGGGTCAAAGGGCAGCGGCTGCCTATTTGCACGAGGTACACGTCAGGGTGACTTTGTGTTTGCCGACCGCCGTGCCACCGTCGCTCGCCGGTACGGGGACGGTTACGCTCGTCTGGCCAGACGCGGTAGAGGGCCCTGTGATGGGAACGACGAGAAGCGGCGGGCTCGCGCTGGCCGAGAGTAGCAGGCTGTAGTTGATCAGCCCCGCGGTCGATCCGTCGATGCCGGTTTCCGTGAACTGCAGGCCGAATTCGTTGTCCTTTCGGCTTCCGCGGACGCTGAATTGTAGATTCTTCGCCTCATGAGAAACATAGTTGTTGTCTGTAAAGCCCGGACCGGAACAGGAAGGCATTGAGGCGATCGTTCCGGTCCCTTTGCCGGTCAGGCTAGCGTCGCCGGCGACTTGAATCTGAAACTGCATATCCCAGGCCTCGCCGCTGCACACGCCGGCGGCGCCATAATTTCCGGTCGTTTCGCTATGGATTGTGCCCTGCCAGGTCTCGACGACGGGAGTCGGGGTGACCTCGACCACGCCGATCACTCGAGTCGGAGTAGGCGTGAGGGTGTTCGTCGCCTGAGCGGTAACCACGTTGGTTGGAGTACTCGACGCCGTCAGTTGACCGCCAGTGAGGCACGCCGTCGACGTGAGAACCAACCCGGCGAGGGCGAGCGCCCGGCAAAGACCCGGCCAAGCCTTGTTCGCATTCCTCTTCCTACTCATCTGACCTCCTTATAGCCGACCTGCCACAGCAGGCTGAAATGTTGCTCGAGTTGCGGAAAAGCACGCAGGCGCCGGCGATGCTTGCGAATAGTCCAGGCGCGCGCGGCGATTCTCTCGATCGTACCACAAATCACGTGAATTGGACAGCCCCCACTGCGTTCTGAGTCGAAGGAACAGGTCGAATTGGGGCCGGGGTTTTGCTTGCCGGCGAGATGATTACTATGCGAATCCCAGCGGCAAGCATTTTTTACGCGTAGCCATGTAACGATGCGAGAACGAGGAGTGACGAGGATTTCGCGCTTGACCTCTTAGGTAACGCGTGGTATAATGCCGCTAGTTACCTAAGCTTTTGCCCAACGCCCGTTCGCCGCCGACAAGGTAGTCCACCATGCCGCGACCGAAGAAACCCAGCCCTCTTTCCAAGCTCTCCGATAAAGAAATCCAGCAGTTGCGCGCGATCGACGAACGGCTGCGCCGCGTCGTCCAAGAGCGGCGCGCAAGCATGCCGCGGCCGGCGGTGCACGCCGAGCAATCGTTCGGCTCCATCACGTTTCGATACGAGACGGTGCGCTGCGGCAAGGCGAACTGCACGCGCTGCCCGCACGGGCCGTACTGGTACGCCTATTGGAAGGAAGGAGGCCGGACGCGCTCGCGCTATGTAGGACGCGTCCTGCCAGAGAGCGCGCGCCAAGTCTACGAGGGTAAGCGCCGCGCCAAGCTCGATAAGAAAAAGACCTAGCGGCTGCGACAGTCGTCACGCTATCGAACGGACCGAATCGGCGAACGCCCGGAGCCTGTGCCGGAAAGCCTCGAAGCCGGGAGTCCATCATGCGGCGGACCATTCAACACCTCACACCTTTCCGAATATTCCTCATTGCGCTCGCCGCGTCGGTGGTCGTCGGCGTGACTGCGACAAGGGTGCGCGCCGGCGGGTACGGCGATCGATTGAGCAACGGCTCGTTCGAGGAAGGGTTCGAGCCGAACGGCGTCGCGGCGAACTGGGTCGGCTTCGACAACGGCGGATCGGCGTTCTATCATTTTCAGGACGACACCGCTCCCGCATTCGCCTTTGACGGCGGCCATTCGCAGCTGATCGAGATCAGCACGATGAATTACTATGCGACCGAGCCGGAGCGGTACGCCGGGATCTACCAGACGGTCGCGGTCGCCGCGGGGACCAGCTATACCCTGACATTGCGCGGCATGCTACGGGTTCTGCCGGACGATCCAGACATGAACAACTGGAGCTACATCGTCCAATGGGGGATCGACCCGACCGGCCGGACGGACTGGGGCGCGGTAGCCTGGAAGGACGTGCCATGGCAAAACACGTACGACTGGCAGAAACCCGGCCCTCTCTCCAGCTACACGACGGCGTTTACGGCGCCTTCGGACCGGATCACGCTGTTCGTCCGCGCGCTCAAAAAGTTCGGGACCAATTTCCGAGACCTGTTCGTCAACCTCGACGGCATCAGTCTGAACGGGCTGCTCTACGGCGTCAACGGGCCGCCGCAAGTCGACGTGAAATGGCCGACGTTCGTTTACACGGGTAAGCCGTTTCCGGTGCATGTCGTGGCGACCGACACCGTCGGCATCCCGTCGCTCAAGCTGTTCGACGACGACAAGCTGGCAGCGAGCGTCGATCACGCGGTCGGGCCGCTGAGTGAGCAAACGGATTTTGCGTGGACGCCGGCGATCTCGGGCACGCATACACTCACGCTCCAAGCGCAAAACCAGTTTGGAACGACGACGACGGTGACGAGCACGATCGACGTTCAGCCGATCGCCGAGTTTTTCCGGAATGGGAATTTCGAGGGGGGCTTTGTAGGGAGCGCGATCGCAAACGCCTGGGGCTTTTTCAACAACGGCGGACGCGACGTCTCTCAAGCCCCTTACGACGACAATTGGCCGCCGGTGGTGGCGGGCGGCAGTCACTCGCAGCTGATCGAGATCAATACGACGATGTACGGGGAGCACGACCCGTACCAGGAGCCCGATCGGTATGCCGGCATCTGCCAGGTGGTGAGCGGACTGACGCCCGGGGCCTCGTACTACGTCGACGGTCGAGGGCTGCTGCGCATCAGCGAGATCGAAGACCCGGTGCACCTCGACGACTGGAGTTACGTCGCGGAATGGGGCTATGGGTCGGGGGCGAGCCCGGACTGCGGCGGATGGAGCAGTGTCTCGAACTGGCAAATGATCCCCTGGGGCCACGTGGACTATCGCGAGTCGCCCACGAAGATAAACTCGTTCTCCTACGTGCTGCTCGCTCCGAGTGAGACCCTGACAGTGTATTTTCGGGCGTGGAAGAAATGGGCGATCGGCGCACGCGAGATGCTGCTGAATCTCGACAACCTTAGTTTTGAGGGTTACAAGGCACCTCCGACGCCGACCATGACACCCAGTCCCACGCCGACCTCGCCGCCGCCGACGACGGTGACGCCGACACAGAGCACTACGCCGGCGCCGAGCGCAACGCCAACTGCAACGGCGACGCCGGGCCGCTAACCGATCAGCTTCCAACACGTTTTGGAAAGACAATGCGCGGCTCGTTTTGAGAGCCGCGCATTGTGGTTCACGCGATCGGATAGGGTCGATCTATGCGTTCTATTCCGGGTCCTCGAACAGGTCTTTCAAGCCAGCTTCCCATGCGTCGTCCAGCGGCATGAACGACATTTCGGTAAACCCGGCATTGACCTTGTCCATGTACTCGCGCACCTGGGCTTGTGGTACCTTTTGTTCGAGCGCGTCGATCTGGCTGGCGACCGAGCGGATCAGCTCGCGACTGCGCTGCTCGAGATCGGCCAGGTCGATGCCGAGCTTGAACATATAGTTCAGTCGCCGCATGACGTCGAACCAGGCCTTGGAATCGTTGCCGATCGTAATCGCTTCGACGAGCGGAAAAAGCTGGGAGAAATCGTACATCGGCACGATCGGATAAAAGACGATGTATTCGATGCCCAGCCGTTCGGCCTGATCGGCTAGAAAAGTGCCGATGCTCACGCCCCCTTCGTAGCTGGAGAACTGGACCGCGTACTCGTCGAGCTCGGACTTGAGCTGCGGCAGACTGTAGGAACAGGAAATCTGGCGGTCCTTGGAGTACGGCACGGGTGCGTAGACACCGCCGATCGCGGCCACCCTTTTCACGCCTAGCTCACTCGCCGCGCCGAACAGGGTTTGCGCGTAACGCTCGACATTCAAGTGCGGCTCGTCGCCGAGGAAGATGACGAGACCCTTGTGCGAATCCCCGCTGTAGTAGAACTCGTTCTTTCGGGCCTTGAGCTCGACCCGATATCCCTCCTGCATTTTGACTTCGGGCCTCAAGAAATGCTGTGCTCCCGGAATCTGAAACAAATAAAAGGGGTCCGAGCGGATTTCACCAATCTTGCGAGCGTGGGTTTCGTCGATCAGGTATTGCGGAAGACCGGAAGAGACGTTGCCCGCGTCGGCCCATTGACGCCACCCCGCGATCATGTAGGTCTCTTCGACCACCGGTTTTTCCGAAAGCTCCAATAGTTCGTCCATTCAGGTCTCCAGTTTCAGTATATCGCGGCGCGGGCAAAAGTCAATCGTGGGGACACGCAGGGCCACGGCTTCTCAAAAGTCAGACAACCTGCGTAGGACAAGCTGTTGCGCCTTGGCCGGATGAGCGTCGAAATAGCGCCGCGCTTCAGGGAGATTAGTCCATCCCAGTCTGACTACGAGCCCTACGATC
>JAMCRS010000302.1:1506-16187 GCA_023380675.1 Chloroflexota bacterium | reverse complement strand
GACCTTGATCTTGGCAATGTCCACCTCTGCCGCCGTCACCTCCACCTGCAGCTGCGACGGGTCGACAATGGTGACGGCCGTGCCGTCCGCGGTATCACCAGCGGAGTAATTCACCTCCGAAACGAGGCCGTCGATGGGCGCGGTCAAGGTCGCGGCGTCGAGATTGCGCTGCGCTTCCTCGACCGACACCTCGGCATTGTCGACCGCGATCTGCGCCTGTTTGAGCGCGATCCCGTTGATGCCGGCGGCGGTGATCTTGTAGCTCGCGAGCGCCGATTGATATGCAATGGTCGCCGTCTGCAGCGTCGCCGCCTGCGTCGTCATGCCGACGTCGCCGCGCCAGGCGACCGTGTTATAGTCCGCCTGCGCCGACTGCAAAGTGACTGCGGCTTCGTCGAGCGACGCCTTGGCGACCACCAACTGGTTCGCGTTCTGATCGTTGTCGACCTTGGCAGAGTCATAGCTCGCCTGCGCATCTTCCAGGGTCAGCTGCGCCGTCTTCAAAGCCGAGTCCAGATCCGCGGTCTCCACCTGCATGAGCGCGTCACCCTTTTTTACCGTGTCGCCGACCTTCACGTCGACCTTTAGTACCTTACCGCTGGATGCAAAGGCCACGTCCACGGTCGAGGGCGCGGAGACGTTTCCCGCTGCGCTAACTGTCGCGACGAGCGATCCGCGCGTGACCGTTGCCGTTTGGACCTGCGTGGCGGCGACGGAAGCTTCCGCGGCTTGTTTTTGCCAGGTCCAGTAGCCGAATGCGGCCGCGGCGATGACCACGAGGGCACCTATGACCAGAATACGGCGTTTCATACATAAACCTCCCAGATCGATGTTGTCCGATTCTCATTCTAAAGGGACTAGATTAGAATTCGCCAAACCTCTGGTAAAGTTGTGCTGAAAGATGCCGGAGCCCGTTTCCCGTTTTGGCCCCGGGCGCGAGCGAAGCCCGCGGCGCCCGCCGGCAGCGGGAATTGTTGGCAGGATGCGTTCCGCCTGTTATACTGGGCGGCACAACCAGAAACGAAAGGAGTTGGAACGTGAACCCGGAGACGCCGCAAGAGGTTATGCGACAGATTGCCGCAGGCTATCAGTTGTCACAGATGGTTTACGTGGCGGCCGAGCTCGGGCTCGCCGACCGGATGAAGGACGGGCCGGTGCGGACTGCCGACCTGGCGAACACGACCGGCGCGCACCCGGACCGCCTCGGGCGACTCTTGCGCGGGCTGGCCGCGGCGGGAATCTTTACGCGCTTGGATGGAGACCGGTATGCGCTCAATCCGCTTGCCGAGACGCTGCTCCACGACAGCCCGGGCTCGCTGCGGGCGCGGGTGATCTTTACGATCAGTCAGCACTATCCTGCTTGGAGCCAGCTTCTTCACTGCGTCAAGACCGGCGAGACCGGCTTCGAACGGCAGTTTGGAATGAGCGCGTGGGAGTATCGAGCGCAGAACGACGCGGCAAGAAAGGTATTCGACGCGGCCACGCGGCCGCGCGGCGACGCCATCGCGCGTGCGGTGGTCGCGGCGTTTGACTGGGAGCCGTTTGGGCTAGTCGTCGATGTGGGGGGCGGCCAGGGGGCCTTGATCGCGGCGGTCCTACAAGCCTATCCAGCGACGCGCGGAGTGCTGTTCGACCTGCCGGGAGCGGTCGAGGCCGGCCTAGAGCGACTGCGGTCGATGGGATTGGATTCCAGATGCCAAGTGGTGGCTGGAAGCTTTATGGAGGAGGTACCGGCGGGAGGCGACGCGTACATACTGTCGCGCGTCCTGCACGATTGGGACGATCGAGAGGCCGCGCGGATTCTCGAGAATTGCCGGCGCGCGTCGGCGGCGGGAGCCCGGCTCCTGATCGTCGAGCGCGTCCTCGATCCGGCCGATCCGACGCTCGAGTCCGTTCTGGCAGACATGAGCATGATGGTCGTCGACGGCGGGCGGGAGCGGACGCTCACCGAGTTCCAAGACCTCCTGGTCCGGACCGGCTACGAATTCACCGGCGTCGAGCCGGCGGGCGCGCTCTCCCAAATGATTACTGCGACCGCGGTCTAGATTGAGCCAACGCGATCGCCAGACCGATTCTAAAGACGCAACGCCGCTTCTGGAAAAGCGTCATGTGAAGCCGATCGGCACCGGATGCGAGTCTGAATTAAACCGTTTAGTAGACGGTCCGTTTTTGGCACCAGACGCCGGATATTCAACTCGATGAAGATTTGCTTGTTGTCCCGCGCAACAAATGCAACCGCTCTCGGATACCATTTTGCTAGGAAAATAAGGCAAAATAGTGTGGTATTGACTTGGCGTCAAAAATATGTTAAACTCTAACTGAAGTTTTAATTCAAAGTATCCTCGGTTTTGAGACGATGCATTGGTCGAGTCAAAGTTGACACTGTCGGACATTGCGAAACAGAGTGGTGTGTCCGTGGCCACAGTCTCGCTTGTCATGAACAACCGTCCCGGAATCTCGCAGTCCACGCGCAACCGCGTGTTGGAGGCTGCCGAGAGTCTTGGATACCCTCTCAAGCGCACGCAGGCCAATTCGCGCGCCGTCCGTCTGTCGACACTTGGGATGATCGTCAAGAGCGAACCAAGCGTACCTTCCGAAGCGAACCCCTTTTACTCCAAGGTGATCGTGGGCATCGAAGAGGCCTGCCGCCACGACGGAATCAATTTGATGTTCAGTCGACTCCCGGTGGACGCGAACAACCGCCCGACCGAAGTGCCTGCGATGTTGAACAGCGACGTGATCGACGGGCTGCTCATGGTCGGCACGTTCGTGGACGAGACGATCACCTGGATCAGCACCAAGCATACTCCCCCGCTCGTTCTGGTCGACGCCTACTCGGACACGGAGAGCTTCGACGCGGTCGTCTCCGACAACTTTCGGGCGGCCTACCAGGCCGTCGAGTACCTGTTGAGTCGAGGCCACCGGCACATTGCGTTGATCGGCGGCGAAGCGTGCTCCTACCCGAGCCTGCGCGATCGCCGCAACGGTTACCTGCGCGCGCTGAAAGAGAACGAAATCGGCGATACCTACGTCGCCGAGTTCAATATAAATCAGTCTCACGGGCACTCCGAGACGACTCAACTGCTGAAGGAGCATCCCCTGATCACTGCTCTATTCGGCATCAACGACGAAGTCGCCGTGACCGCGATGCATGCCGCTCAGGAATTGGGCCGCGTGGTTCCCCAAGACCTCTCCGTGATCGGATACGACGATACGTACCTCGCCGTCAAGTCGGCGCCGCCGCTCACCACGATGCACGTCGACATCGTTTCGATGGGCCGCGCCGCCGTGCAGATGCTCAACTTTAGGCTCGACAACCCGAACGCCGCACGCATTACCCTCACCATACACCCGACCCTGATCGAACGCGAGTCAATAGCTCGAGTCAAGTAAGAACGACTCCAACTCGAGGACGAGTTGTCCATGAAGAAAACCCTCGGTCCGGCTGTACCGAACCTCCCGTGGGAAGAGCGCGTCCCCGGCTGTGAGGATGTTGTCTGGCGTTACAGCCGCAATCCGATCATCCCGGCCGACCTGCTGCCCACCTCCAACAGCATCTTCAACAGCGCGGTCGTCCCCTACCGGGGCGGCTTCGCCGGCGTTTTCCGCTGTGACGACAAACGGCGCGCGATGCAGATCCACAGCGGCCGCAGCGCCGACGGGCTGAACTGGCAGATCCAGCCGGCGCCCATCCAGTTCGTTTGCGACGACCCCGAGCTTGCCCATCCCCAGTACGCCTACGACCCGCGCGTCTGTTGGATCGAAGACCGCTATTACGTGACCTGGTGCAGCGGATATCACGGACCCACCATCGGCGTCGGCTACACCTACGATTTCGAGACTTTTTACCAGATCGAGCACGCCCTCCTCCCGTACAATCGCAACGGCGTGCTGTTCCCCCACCGGATCCGCGGCAAGTACGCCATGTTGAGCCGCCCGAGCGACCGCGGCCACACGCCCTTCGGCGACATCTTTTACAGCGAGAGCCCGGACCTGGAACATTGGGGACACCATCGCTTCGTCATGTCCCCGACGGGCGGATGGTTCTGGCAGAGCACAAAGGTCGGCGCCGGTCCCACGCCGATCGAGACCGGCGAGGGCTGGCTCTTGTTCTACCACGGCGTCATCACCCAATGCAACGGATTCGAATACAGCTTCGGCGCGGCTCTGCTCGATCTCGACGAGCCGTGGAAGGTGATCGCGCGCACCGCGCCCTATTTGATGGGGCCGCGCGAATTGTACGAGCGCGTGGGGGATACGCCCAACGTGGTCTTTCCCTGCGCGGCCCTCGTCGACGCGCCGACGGATCGGATCGCCATCTACTATGGAGCTGCGGATACGGTCACGGGCGTGGCATTTGCCAGAGTCAATGAGATTGTCGATTTCGTCAAGCGCAATTCCGACCGGTGACTCGCCGTTTGAAAAAGGAAGGAGGTGACCCAGCCAGAACCATCGATGCGGCACGCAAAGCCAAGCACCAGCTTTCCGCGTGATCGGTACGCGAGAACAAAAAGAGGCATCCCGGTGAACCGCCTCACGCCCTAACGCTCAGCGGTCTACCAAGGATGCCAAAGACAAAGGGGGAACCCTGCCCGTCTGGTGCCGAGTCCGGGCTCCCCTGCAGTGGATTATACCACAGATTCTCGAAAAGGAGAGACAGATGAACCGCAATTGGTCGCGAGTGCCTGTGCTGCTCTTGGTGGCGCTCAGCATGGTGCTCCTCGGTTCCTGCGCGGCGCCCACGGCGGCGCCGCCGGCCCCCACCGCACCTCCACAGATCGTGGAGAAGACGGTCGTCGTTCCTCAGACGGTCGTGGCCCCGCAGACCGTCGTCGTTCAACCGACAGCGGCGCCTACCACCGCCCCGGCCGTGACGTTCAAACGAGACGAAACCCTCTACACCACCGGCGTCCAGTGGGGTCCTCCCTCGAGTTGGAACCCCTGGAACGGCGGCGGCTACTCCGTGGGCACCGTCGGTCTGATCTATGAAACCCTGTTCATCTACGACCCCCTGACCGACAAGTTCACGCCGTGGCTGGCCGAATCGGCGAACTGGCTCAACGACACCACGTGGGAAGTCAAGATCCGCCAGGGCGTCAACTGGACGGACGGCAAGCCACTGACGGCGGACGACGTCAAGTTCACGATGGAGCTCGCCGATCCCAACGGCAAGTACAAGGGGACGGGGCTCGCATTCCAGAACATGTGGAAGTCGCTGGCGTCCATCGACAAGAAGGATGCCAACACACTCGATTTCAAGTTCAAGTCAACTCCGCCGTATCAGGAAGTTGGGTTTTACTTCATGTATCAGGTCCCGATCGTTCCGCAGCACTTGTGGGAGGGGCGGGACGTCAAAGACATCAGCGGCGGCCCCAATGACAAACCGGTTGGCAGCGGCATGTACATGGCCGAATCGGCGGCGCAGGACCGCGCGGTGCTCGTGCGCAACGACAACTGGTGGGGCATCAAAGCTTTCGGCAAGACCCCCGGGCCCAAGCGGATCGTCGACATCGTGGTTCCCAGCAACAACGTCGGACTCGGATTGGTCCTGCAGGGCGGGATCGACCTGGACAACAACTTTTTGCCCGGCGTCGCTACGCTCGTCAAGGGCGGCTACGGCGTCACGACGTACTATCCGGATGCGCCGTACATGATCCCCGCCAACACCGTGCAGCTGATCTTTAACCTGCAGAAGAAACCGATGGACGACCTCGCCTTCCGCAAGGCGTTGGCGTACTCGATCAACGTCGACGACATTGTCCAGAACGACTACGCCGGCCTCGTGGCGAAATCCGACCCGACCGGCCTGATGCCGTCGTGGGACAAGTACGTCGACAAGGACCAGGTGAAGCAATTGGGTTGGTCGTACGATCCGGCCAAGTCCAAGCAAATCCTCGCCGACGCGGGCTACAAAGACGTCGACGGCGACGGGTTCCTCGAAGCCCCGGACGGCTCCAAGATCGATCTCAAGATCACCTGCCCGAGCGGCTGGACGGACTGGATGGCCGCCATCCAAATCATGTCCAAGAACTTTGCGACCATCGGAATCAAAGTCACACCGGATTACCCTGACTACGGTGGATGGCTCGATTCCCTGCTCAAGGGCACGCTCGACATGTCCATCCGCAACGAAGCCCAGCTCAGCAGCACCGTCTACTCGTACTACATGTGGGTGTTCCAGCACCCACTCGACACGATCGCGACGGCGCAGTGGGGCAACTACGGCCGCTACAACAATCCGGACGCGTTCGCTCTCGTGGATCAACTGGACCAGGTCAAGGTCGGCGACGATGCAGCCATCAAGGCCATCACGTCCAAGCTGCAAAAGATCACGATGACCGACCTGCCTACGATCCCGTTGTGGTACAACGGTCTGTGGGCCCAGATGAGCACGACCGCCTGGACCAATTGGCCGACCTCGACAGACAAGGGCAATCACTATCTGCCCGCCACCTGGCGTGGTTACTGGAACATGACTTCCGGTTTGATGCTGCTCGATCTCAAGCCGGTACCAAAACAGTAGTCGTCTGTGCGATTGCCGCCCCTCCCCTCGGCGGGAGGGGCGGTAACTCTATGCGCCGATCGATGGGGAGGCCCCGTGAGCCGGTATTTTGGAAGAAAGCTCGTCATCTATATCCTGACCTTTTTTATCGCCGTCACCGTCGATTGGTGTATTCCCCGTTTCATGCCCGGCAATCCCATCGACATCATGATCTCGCGGGCCGGCCTCCGCGGCAGCGCCGTGACCGAGATGTACGCCTACTACACGCAAACCTTCGGGCTGGACCTGCCCGCCTGGCAGCAGTACCTAAACTTTTGGACGTCGGTCTTTCACGGCAATCTGGGCATCAGCATCTATCTCTTCCCTACGCCGGTCGCCCAGGTCATCCTCAACGCGGTCCCCTATGACCTCGCACTATTGCTCCCGGCAATCCTCTTGAGCTGGATCGCCGGCAACAACTTTGGCGCCTTTGCGGCGCGGAGCAAATGGCTGGACAATACGCTCCTCCCTGTCGGTTATATTCTCACGGCCACGCCGTACATGTGGCTCGGGATCCTGTTGGCGTGGGCGTTTTCGATCGTCTTCCGCATCTTTCCTCTCGGAGGCGGGTACGGATTCGATTTGCGGCCCGATCTGTCCGTGACCTTCGTCTGGAGTCTGATCCTGCACTGGTTCCTCCCATTCGCCTCTCTCTTCATCGTGCAGTTCGGCGGGTGGGCGATCGGCATGCGCAATCTCATCATCTACGAATTGGAAGCGGACTATGCCCACTTTCTCGAAGCGCTCGGCGCGCCGCGCCGGCTGATCCGGCAATATGCCTTCCGCAACGCCGTCCTGCCGCAAGTCACGGGGCTTGCGCTTTCGCTGGGCGTCGTCGTCGCCGGAGCCCTGGCGACGGAGATCGTGTTCGCCTATCCGGGCATCGGGTACCTGATCCTCCAGGCCATTCATAATCAGGACTATTTCCTCCTTCAGGGGTGCTTTCTATTCATCATCGTCGGAGTGCTGCTCGCCAATTTCGCGATCGACATCGTGTACGTGCTCGTAGACCCGAGGACCCGAATCGGAATGCAAGGCGAAGGATGATGCGGGATGACCAGTCAAAAGAAAAAGAACGAGATTCTCTACTTCGCGCTGAAGAATAACAAACTTCGTATTGGTTTGAGCGTCGTCCTGTTCTTCGTGATCATGACGTTCGTCGGTCCCCGGCTGACGCATTTCAAGCCGGACGACTTTGTCGGTCCGGCAGCGCAGGCGCCCTCGTCCGAATTCTGGTTCGGGACCACCACGTTCGGAGAAGACGTCTTTACGCAATTGGTCTACGGACTCGGCGCAACGTTTTTCGTCGGCATCGTCGGCGGAGGGCTGGGAACCCTGTTGGGGGTCCTGATCGGGTTCGTCGCCGGGTACCGCGGCGGGCTGGTCGACGAGCTGCTTAATATGCTCACCAACGTCGTCCTCTCCATTCCCGCGCTCGTCGTCCTCCTCATCATCGCGGCCTATCTGCAGGTTCGCAGCCTTTTTACCGAGAGCATCTTTATCGCTTGTTTTGCCTGGCCCTGGGCGGCGCGCGCGATCCGCGCCCAGACCTTTTCCCTGCGCACGCGCGAATTTGTCGATCTCGCGCGATTGAGCGGGATGTCCTCTTTCAAGGTCATCTTTACCGAGATCGCTCCGAACATGCTGTCCTATCTGCTGCTCGTCTTCATACTCCAGTTTGGCGGCGCGATCCTCACCGCCGCCACGCTCGACTTCATCGGGCTGGGTCCGACGAACGCGATCTCACTGGGCCTCATGATGAACATGGCGCTGCTCTGGAGCGCGCTCATGTTAGGGATGTGGTGGTGGTTCATTCCGCCCGGCCTCGCCATCACTGCCATCGTCGGGGCGCTGTACGTCACCAACGTCGGCTTGGACGAAGTCTTCAACCCCAAGCTCCGGGAGATGTAAGCGTGAGCCTTTCCGTCGACCAGCTAACCGTCTATTATCAGACCCTGCGGGGCGAAGTGCGCGCGCTCGAGGGCGCCACGTTCTGCGTCGCCGACGGGGAGATCATGGGTCTGGCCGGCGAGTCCGGCTGCGGCAAGTCCACGCTCTGCAACGGCCTCGTACTCCTAAAGCCGCCGTTGAAGCTCGTCCACGGCGGTGCGACACTCGACGGTCAAGCCCTGCCGCTGGCCGATACTGACCGAATGAACGAGTTCCGGTTCAAAAAGATCTCCGTCATTCCTCAGTACGCCATGAACGCCATGAACCCGACCCGCAAGATCGGCAAGATGACCAAAGAGCTGCTGGCATCCAAGAAGGTCGACTACAAGAGCACCCTGCCTGAATTGAAGCGGAGACTGGACTTGGTCAAGCTGCCGGACGAGGTGCTGGGCATGTACCCCATCGAGCTCTCCGGCGGCATGAAGCAGCGCATGGTCATGGTGCTTGCCACGCTGCTCGATCCTTCCCTGCTCATTGCGGACGAGATCACCTCGGCGCTCGACGTCTCCACCCAAAAAGCGGTGGCCGAAATGCTCGCCGGCTTTCGCGACCGCGGCTTCGTCAAGAGCGTGATCGTCATTACGCACGACATCTCGATCCTCTACCAGATCGCCGACAGCATCCTGATCATGTACGCCGGGCAGGCGGCGGAAAAAGCCTCGACCGAAGACATCATCCACTCGCCGCGGCATCCCTACACCAAGCTCTTGATCTCGTCCCTGCCGGCGGTGGGTGTCCGGTTCGCCGACCGGCGGCTCACCGGTATCCCGGGCAGCCCGCCCTTGCTGCTCGATCCCCCGGCCGGCTGCCGTTTCAGGGAACGCTGCCCGGTCGCGTTCGACAAGTGCATTCAGGCGCCGCCATTCGTCGAGATCGAAAAGGGCCGCTTTGTGGCGTGCTGGAAGGAGTCCGAAGCGAATGCTTAAGCTCGACGGAGTCTCCAAAAACTACAAAGTGGGCACCTTCGGCAGCAAAGAGCTCCCGGCCGTGCGGAACGTGACCTTCCAGGTCCCGGAAGGCGAGGTCGTCTCGCTCATCGGAGAGAGCGGGAGCGGCAAGAGCACGATCGGGAAAATGATCCTGCGCCTGACTTCCATCAGCGCGGGCAAGATCTGGTTCGACGACCTCGACGTCGCGACGATTAAGGGGAACGCGCTCAAAGAGTACTACCGCCGGGTCCAGGGGGTGTTTCAAGACCCCTTTAGCTCCTACAACCCGATCTTCAAAGCCGACCGGATCTTTCGGACGATCCACGACGAATTCTTTCCAGGCGTACCTGCCGCGGAGTGGAACGACAAGGTCGACGCCTCGATGGAATCCGTGGGGTTGAATCCGGAGCACGTCCTGGACAAGTTTCCGCACCAGCTCAGCGGCGGGCAGCTTCAGCGTTTCCTCATCGCGCGCGCGCTCCTCCTCGACGTGCGGTTCCTGGTGGCGGACGAGATCATCAGCATGTTGGACGCGTCCACGCGCATCGACGTGCTCAACCTGCTGGCGGACCTCAAAGCGCGTGGGCTGTCGATCCTGTTCATCACACACGATCTGTCGTTGGCGCACTATATCAGCGAGCAGGCGGTGATCCTGTATCGCGGCTGCGTCGCCGAAATGGGGGAAACGGACAAGATCTTCGATCATCCGCGCCATCCGTACACGCAGATGCTGATGGCGTCGGTGCCCCGCCTGGATAAGAAATGGGACGACGGCAAAGTCGACCTTGCCGCCAAACCGCTCCTGGCCCCGAGTGGCTGCGTCTACTACGACCGCTGCCCCATCGGCGACGCGGCCTGCACCCGCGACCTGCCCCCGCTCGTCGAGACCGAGACCGGCCACGTCGTCGCGTGCATCCATCAAAAAGAAATCGAGCGTGTCTGAGTGGTCGTCGCGATCCCGGCCGGCGCGGTCCCGCTCCGCCACACGGATCGACGCACGCGCCACCCCCTTGACTGTTAGGGAGCCCGGTTCGACCCCGGCGGTATCCGGGAACCTCGCTCCGTGAGGTCCAGCGCCGGCGAGCACACCTCCCGATCATCCCTTTTCCCACATGCGTCCGCGCGGTCCACGGCAGCAGCCGCGTCCGTCTGTCTCGATCCGCAAACGAGAAAGAAGAGTTTTAGGTGCACATCCAATCTTGCGCCGGCGCCTGGCAGTTTCGTCAGGCGGGGACCGCGGAATGGCTCCCGGCCAGCGTCCCCGGCGGCGTCCACACGGACCTGATGGCCGCCGGACTGATCCCGGACCCGTTCGCGGGAGACAATGAAAAACGCGTCCAGTGGGTCGCCGACTCCGATTGGGAGTACCGCTACCGATTTAGCTGCGCGCCCGAGCTGCTTGCGCACGATCGAATCCGCCTCGTGTGCGACGGCTTGGATACGCTCGCGGACGTTTCGCTCAACGGTCTGCGCCTCGGGCGCACCGACAACATGTTTCGCCAGTACTTTTGGGATGTGACCGCGGCGCTCGGTGCCTCTACTGTCGCGAATGCCGGGGTCGACGAACTCACGATCAAGTTTACCTCTCCTTTGCGCGGCGTGCGCGACCGGCAGGCGGCCCGTCCGCTTCCCGGCGTTTCGCAGGCGCTGCCGGGCGGTCCTTACCTGCGCAAGTCCCCTTGCCAGTTCGGGTGGGACTGGGGCCCGCAGCTTCCGCCGATCGGGATCTGGAAGGACATCCGGCTGGAAGGCCATACGCAAGCGCGAATCGAAGACGTCCATCTCCGTCAATTCCGCGCCGGCGAAGCCGCGACCGTCACGGCGAACTTGAGCATCCAGCGCTGGGGCGAAACGCCGCTGACCGCGGTGCTCCGCATCGTCTCCCCCACAAAAGAGGTATTTGAAACGAGCGCGGTGATCGCCGGCGACGCGGCGGCGATGCAGTTGACGATTCCCCAGCCCCAGCTCTGGTGGCCGGCCGGTTACGGCGACCAGCCTCTCTACGACGCACAGATCACGCTCTACGCCGGGGATCCCGTCGCAAGCGCCGTGCTCGACCGGCGCGCCTACCGCATTGGCTTGCGCACCGTCGAGCTGTGCCAGCAAGAGGATCAGTGGGGCCGTTCGTTCTCTTTCGTCGTCAACGGAGAGCCCATTTTCGTCAAAGGCTCCAACTGGATCCCGGCGGACTCGTTCCCAACTCGCGTTACGGACGAACGGCTCACCACGCTCGTCCGCGCGGCCGCCGAAACCGGGCAGAACATGCTGCGCGTCTGGGGCGGAGGTGTGTACGAGGACGACCGTTTCTACGATCTGTGCGATCGGTACGGTATTCTCGTCTGGCAGGAATTCATCTTCTCCTGCAGCATCTACCCTCTCGACTCTCCCGAGATGTTGGAGAACGTGCAGGTCGAGGCTGTTCAGAACATCCGGCGTCTGCGTCACCACGCCAGCCTGGCGCTCTGGTGCGGGAACAACGAGATGGAATGGGGTTGGACGATCTGGGGCTGGGACCGGCCGGACCTCCAGGACCTGAAAGCCGCCTACGACCAGTTCTTTCACCGGACACTCCCGGAATGGTGCCAGGCGCAAGACCCGGACCACGCCTACTGGCCCAGCTCCCCGTCCTCGCACACTCCGTTCGAAAACCCGAACAGCCAATCTCAGGGCGACGCTCACTATTGGGACGTCTGGCACGGGCGCCGGCCTTTTTCCGCCTACCGCAGCCAATTCCCGCGATTCATGAGCGAGTTTGGATTTCAGTCTCTCCCTCCCCTGGCAACCATCCGTACGTACGCCGACCCGGCCGATTGGAATATGACGTCGTACGTCATGGAGGCACATCAGCGGAGCGCGAGCGGCAACGGCCTCATGGTTGCTCAAATGACGGACCACTTTCGCCTGCCTCGAGACTGGGCGTCGCTCGTCTACCTCAGCCTGGTCCTGCAGGCCGAGGGCATACGCACCGGCGTGGAGCATTGGCGCCGCCATCGAGACCGGGTCGCCGGCATTCTCTACTGGCAGTTGAACGACTGCTGGCCGGTCGCGTCCTGGTCGAGCCTGGACTATTTCGGCCGCTGGAAGGCGCTGCACTATGCGGCACGCCGGTTTTACGCGCCCGTGCTCCTCTCGATCGAGGATGGGTCGCGCGATCTGGCAATCTATGTAACGAATGACCTCCGCGCGCATTGGTCTGGCTCAGTGCAATGGTCGCTGGAGACACTGCAAGGCCGTGTCCTCGTCTCGGGCCAAGAATCAGTGGAGGCGCCGCCGCAATGCGCACTCCGTCTCCGCACCCTCGATTTCTCTGATCGCATCGGAGACGACAACCGTCGGGAGCTTGTCTTCGTCGCCGAGTTGTGGCAAAATGCCAGCCGAGTCGCTCTCCAGACGGCCCTCTTCGCTCCTACCAAGCACCTCTCATTGACTGATCCGGCAGTGACGGCCGAGTTGCGCCGTGACGATGATCGCGTCTCCGTAGACCTGGCGTCCCGCTCCCTGGCACGTCTAGTCGAGCTTTTGCTTGACGGCGTCGACGTCGTCTTCAGCGACAACTATTTCGATCTTCCGGCCGGACGAAACGTCGCCGTGTCGTTTCCGCTTCCCGCCGGCTGGACGCTGGAGAGGGTATCCCAGGCGCTCAGAATCCGCTCCGTTTACGACACGTTTGCCGAAGCTCCGTCGGGGGCCGCTCACAACGGCGAGTCGCTCGGCGTCCGCGCCGAACGCGAGCGATAGAAATCCACCCAAAGCGAGAAGGCATGACAAACCGAATCGAATCGTTGATGGCACAATTGACGCTGGAGGAGAAAGTCTCACTGCTGGCAGGCGCGGACATGTGGCATACTGTTCCGGTCGGCCGGCTCGGCATTCCTTCCTTGAAAACTACCGACGGCCCCTTGGGCGCCCGCGGCGCCGACGATCCGGCGGGACCCACGTCGGCCTGTTTTCCGTGCGGCGTCGCGCTCGCGGCGACCTGGGACGTAGATTTGGTCGAACGCGTCGGCGCGGCGCTCGGAGAGGAGACCCAGTCCAAAGGGGCGCACATTTTGCTTGCGCCTACGGTCAACATCCACCGGTCGCCGCTCGCCGGGCGCAACTTCGAGTGCTACTCTGAAGACCCTTATCTGACCGCGCGAATGGCCGTGGCGTACATCCGCGGCCTGCAAAGTCGCGGCATCGGCGCGTGCATCAAACATTTCGTATGCAACGATTCCGAATTCGAGCGCCGCTCGATGAGCTCCGAGGTGGACGAGCGCACGCTGCGCGAGGTCTATCTGCGCCCGTTCGAGATCGCCATTCGCGAGGCGAGACCGTGGGCCGTCATGTCTTCCTACAATCGGGTCAACGGCGTCTACGCCAGCGAGAATACGCACACGCTGCTCGACGTCCTCAAGGGCGAGTGGGGCTTTGACGGGATCGTCATGTCCGACTGGTTCGGGACGTACAGCACGCGCGTCCTCGAGGGAGGACTGGACCTGGAAATGCCGGGGCCGACGCGCTGGATGGGCGACAAGGCAATGCAGACGCTCCGCCGCGGCAAGGTGTCGGAAACACAGATCGACGACAAGGTCCGCCGTCTGCTGCGCACACTCGACCGAGCCGGCCTGTTCGAACGCGACGCGGAAAGGCCAGAACAAGCTGTCGACAAACCGGCGCACCGCCAGGTGGCGCGCCAGGCCGCCGGCGAGGCGATCGTTCTTCTCAAGAACGATCGGTCGACCTTGCCGCTCGGTCCCGGCGTCAAATCGATCGCTGTGATCGGCGAGCCGGCTCTACGGCCGGCGATCACAGGTGGCGGCAGCGTGCGCGTCAACCCGCACCACATGTCCACCCCGCTGCAATCCGTCAGGACCCGCGTGGGTAGAGACGTACAGGTCCGCTATGCTATCGGCTGCGAAATGCACCGGCAGCTTCCTCTGTTCGACAAGACGTGGTTGGAAGGCGGTTTTGAGCTCACGTACTATGCCAACCGCGACCTCGCCGGCGAGCCGGTCCGGACCGACAAGACCGGCAAACTGGAGCTGGTCTGGTTCGGCAATCACATTCCGCAAATCGAGCCTTCCAATTTTTCGGTCCGCCTGTCCGGTCGCTTCAAGGTCCCCGAGGGCGGGCGTTATTCGTTTGGCCTTTCGAGCGCGGGCTGGGGCCGCCTGTTCGTCGACGGCAGCCGCGTCGTCGATCGCTGGGACCTACCGCCGACGACCCAAGAGCAAAGCACCGGCAAGATCGACCTCGTCGCCGGCCAATCCTATCAGTGG
>JAMCRS010000302.1:0-1496 GCA_023380675.1 Chloroflexota bacterium | reverse complement strand
CTCGAGACGCCGGCCGACTCTATCGAGCAGGCGGTCGCGTTGGCGGCGCATTCGGACGTGGCGATCGTGTTCGCCGGCCTTGGCCCCGAATGGGAAAGCGAGGGCTTTGATCGGCCGGATATGGCTCTGCCGGGCGCGCAGGCGCGGCTGATCGAACAGGTCGCAGCGGCCAACCCGAACACCGTCGTCGTCTTGAGCGCCGGCTCCCCCGTGGATATGGAGTGGCTCGACCGCGTTGCGGCGGTGCTGCAAGCCTGGTATCTGGGACAGGAGACCGGCGACGCGATCGCCGATGTGCTGTTCGGCGACGTGAACCCGTCGGGCAAGCTCCCCACGACGTTTCCACGGCGCCTTCAGGACACGCCGGCGTATCTCAACTATCCGGGGGAGAACGGACGGGTACGCTACGGAGAGGGGCTGTACGTCGGCTACCGGTACTATGACAAGAAGGAGCTCGAGCCGCTCTTCCCGTTCGGTTTTGGCCTTTCCTATACCAAGTTCGACTATCGCAACTTGCGGCTGAGCCGGTCCGAATTCGCCGCCGAGGAGACGATTCAACTCTCTGTGGAGGTCGCGAACACCGGCAGCCGCGCGGGCCAGGAGATCGTCCAGGTCTATGTGCGCGACCTCAAGTCGCGGCTCTCTCGCCCGGAAAAGGAGCTCAAGGCATTCGGCCGGGTCGCGCTGGCGCCGGGCGAGGCCAAGACCATGTCGTTCGCTCTCGACAAAACGGCGTTGGCATACTACGATCCGTCGGTCGAACGCTGGGTCGCCGAGCCTGGCGAGTTTCAGGCGCTGGTAGGGGCGTCGTCACGCGATATTCGCCTCACCGCCGGCTTTAACTACCGGGGCGAAAAGATGTCCGGCGTCGAGCTGAGCACCGGCCAGTCGCTGCGGGCGCTCCTCGACGATGCCAGAGCGCGGAGCGTGGTCGACAAGTTCATCGCGCCGCTCCTGGCGCATTACCCCATCGAGAGCCTGGCAAGCCAATCGCTCGATCAGCTCGCCGTCCTTTATCCGGACGTTTTGACCGGCGATGCGCTCGCTGCGATCGCCGCGGGCCTGGCCGAGATTTAGTCGCCGCTTGCAGTAACGTCCGACCGCGCGATGCCGCCGGCACGTCCTGACAGAATCACCCAACGAGGGATAGCCTAATGCAATTCGGTCACTTTGACGACGAACGCCGAGAGTACGTCATCACCCGCCCCGACACTCCGCTTCCGTGGATCAACTATCTGGGCAATCAGGACTACTTTGGACTGATTTCGAACACCGCCGGCGGCTACTCGTTCTACCGCGACGCGCGCCTGCGCCGTCTCACCCGCTATCGTTACAACAACGTCCCACTGGACTCGGGCGGCCGCTATCTCTATCTGCGCGACCGGGACTCGGGCGAGTTCTGGTCGCCGACGTGGCAGCCCACGCGCCGGGACCTGCAAGACTATGTCTGTCGGCACGGCTTGGGCTATACGACGGTGTTCGGGTTGGCCGCAGCT
>JAMCRS010000301.1 GCA_023380675.1 Chloroflexota bacterium | reverse complement strand
CCCGTACCGCTTGTGTTATAATCGTTCCAATTGCAGCCTCACGCCCGCCGATGATTCCTCCCAGCGTCTATCCGTCCGCGGACCGCGTAGCCGGCCGGCGGCCGCAGGAGCACTCTACCGATTTCCGGGGTGGAATTCCCCGCACCATAGCACGTCGAGGAAGGAGAATCGATGTCCCTCACCAGCTATATGAAGTTCGCGCCGCGCATCCTTTACAAAAAAGGTGCGTCGCCCCTATACTTTGTCCTCTTCATCACCAAGAACTGCAACGCGCGCTGCGGGCACTGCCTCCTGGGATCGCACGAGCGCCACACCGGCGAGCTGACGATCGACGAGATCGAAAAGGTCAGCGCCTCGATGGACGACATGATCTTCTTCACCCCCACCGGCGGCGAGCCGTTCCTGCGCAAAGACCTCCCCGAGATCGTAAAGATCTTTCACAAGAACAACCACGCGCCCAACGTCGGCATCCCGACCAACGGGTCGCTGACCAGCCGCGTGGTCGACGGCGCGCGTGAAATGCTCGACGCGTGCCCGGACATGGACCTGCACATCGACATCTCCATCGACGGCGTCGGGGAAGACCACGATCGCTTCCGCGGCTTTAAAGGCCTCTTCGACCGGTCGATCCGTACCTACCGCGAGCTGCGCGTCCTGGAAAAACACTATCCCAACTTTTCCGCGTGCATCCAGATCGCCGTCAGCGCGTACAACCACGACCGGCTGGACGAGATCTACGACTATTTGCGAAGCTACGTCGGCGTCAATACCGTGTTCACGCTGCTGCTGCGCGGCGGCCCCAAGGACCCGGCGGCCAAATACACCCCGCCGATCGACCCCAAGGCGAACCAGTTCGACATCGACAACTATATGAACTTTCACAACCGCCTGGAGCACGACAACAAAGAGCGCGAGCTCTCGGGCTATTACAAGCTCCCGTTCGGCGATTTCATCAACGCCAAGCGCATCATTCGCCCCAAGCTGATCACCAAGATGGTCAAAGAGCGCCGCTTCGTCATCCCTTGTTACGCCGGCACGCTCGGCGGGGCGATGTACGCGAACGGCGACGTCCTCGCGTGCGAATTGCTTGAGGAAAAGATCCTGGGCAACGTGCGCGATTTCGACTATGACTTTAAAAAGATATGGTTCAGCCAAAAGGCGGACGACACGCGCGAGTGGATCTCCAAGACAAAGTGCTACTGCACCTACGAATGCTTCATGACCATCAACATCCTCTTCAACCCGCTCATGTACCCGGTCATCATGAAGGAATGGGCGAGCTTGAAATGGGCGCAGATGCGGCACGGCCTTTCGCCCGAAGTGATGAACTCGGCGCCGCGGCCGATCGAAAGTTATCGCGTGGAGGTCTGATCCCCACAGCCTGATGTACAAAAACCACCGCATCTCGCTCGTCATGCCGTGCTACAACGAAGAGCGCGGCCTGCCCGAAGTCTTTCGCGACCTTCCCACCCTGGTCGACGAGGTGATCGTCGCGGACAACAACTCGACCGATCGGACCGCCGAGATCGCGCGCGCGTTCGGCGCGATCGTGGTCAAGGAGACGCGCCAGGGGTACGGCGCCGCCTACAAGAGCGGACTGCGCCGGGCGACCGGCGACATCATCGTGACCATGGACGGGGACGGCACCTACCCGCGCAACTTTATCCCGATCCTGCTCGACGTGATGATCGACGAAGGGTTCGATTTCATTACCTGCGACCGCACCGGGCACAAGGACAAGGCGAGCAACTGGGTGCGCGTTTTCGGCAACGACGTGCTCAACCTGTTCATCTGGCTCCTCTTTTGGTTTCGCGTGCGCGACTCCCAGTCCGGCATGTGGGTGTTCCGCCGGTGGGTGCTCCAGCACGTCAACCTGACGAGCGACGGCATGGCGTTCTCGGAAGAGATCAAGCTCGAAGCGATGTCGAAAAAGCGGACCATCCGGTCCAAAGAGCTGCCGATCTATTACAAAGAGCGCCACGGCGTCAGCAAGCTGCGTATCTGGCGAGACGGGTTCTACAATCTCTTCTTCCTCTTCCAAAAGCGCCTGGGAAGACTGGGGCAGGCGCCTCCGCTCGTCGAGCCGGGCGAATTGAATTTGCAAAAAGAAGTAAAAGCGTAGACAATGAGCGGGCCGAGGGCCCGCTCATTGATTGTCGCTTTCCGTCGGCGGCGGCATCAGCCGGGTCGATCGACGATGGCGCCGATGCAAAGTCGCGCGCTCCTCCCCAGCCTCGCGCTGATCCGGAACATGATCTACTCAGGTCCAACAAACACCACGATTCCGAATGCGCGTGCCGCGTCATCCGCCCGCACGCGTGATTGGCGCGCGCCGCGCACAAAGGGCGCCGGATGACACGTTCGATCCCGTGGATCCTGCTCGTCGCGCTCGTCGCCGCCGCGACGCGTCCCCTCTGGTGGCTGCCTCCTCCCTACTTTGTGCTCGACGACGGCTTTGGGCACCTCTTCCGCGTCTTTGAATTCGACCGCGTGATCCGGCAGGGTGTGTTCTACCCACGCTGGGCGCCCGATCTTGCCTACGGTTACGGGTATCCGGTCTTTCACTATTATGCGCCGCTCATCTACTACATCGCCGAGGCGTTTCACCTGTTCGGACTGGCTCTCGCCGACTCGATCAAGGCGCTCATGGCGGCAACCGTCGCCATTGCCGCGTTCGGCGCGTTCGCGATGGGGAGAGAACTGGCGCAGCCAGGTGACGCCAGACGTGCCTCGGGCAATTTGAAGGCTAGCGCGCCGAAGGGCGCGGATCTGTCGGCGCGCAACAGTGACACACACTCGCCGTCACCGGCCGAAGACAACGCCGAATCGCGGGAAGAGAGTGCTTCGTCACGTGTCATTGCGACCGCTTCACCTCGTGTCATTGCGACCGCTTCACCGCGTGTCATTGCGAGGAGCGGTTTGTGCGACGAAGCAATCTTGCGCGATGAAGGAGATCGCACGTCTCACCTTCAAAGCGACGCCGCAATTCGGACATTGGGTGGGGAACCTGGTGCCGCGATAGCGCGGACCCCCACAGGCGGTGTCGCCTCGTGTCTAGTCCGCACGGTGGCATTTCGAGTTGCAAGATTGCTTCGTCGGCAAACACCGCCTCCTCGCAATGACACCCCGGCTACAGCGCTTGCGCGTTCCCAACCGGCGTGGGACTTTCTCAATGACACCCCGGCTACAGCGCTTGCGCGTTCCCAACCGGCGTGGGACTTGCTCAATGACACCCCGGCTACAGCGCTTGCGCGTTCCCAACCGGCGTGGGACTTTCTCAATGACACCCCGGCTACAGCGCTTTTGGAAGAGGAAGAAGAGATTGTAGAACCCGTCTCGCCAGATACGCAG
>JAMCRS010000300.1 GCA_023380675.1 Chloroflexota bacterium | reverse complement strand
GCATGTGTCAGTATCAAGCGACGATTGGGAGACGGGAACGATTGCCGCCGCGTGCGGCGGAACGACGACCTTGATCGATTTTGTCGAACCGCAGTCTGGCGAGCGACTGCTCGACGCTTATCGAGCCCGACGGGAGCCGGCCGAAGGCAAGGCCGCGATCGACTATGGGCTGCACATGACGCTCGGGTCTTCCGACGACCTAGTCCTCGGGCAGATTCCGGCGGTCATGGATGCAGGAATCACCTCCTTCAAGACCTATACGACCTATCCGGGACTGCGTCTGGACGACGAAGGACTGCTCAGGGTTATGCACGCGGTGGCTAACGCCGGCGGCTTGATACTGACACATGCAGAGAACGACGCGATCATTCAATGGCTCACACAGAGGTTACTATCGGCAGGGCCAACGTCTCCAGCCGGTCATCCGCGCAGCCGCCCCGCCGCCGCGGAAAGTGAGGCGATCGAGCGCGTCTCGTCGCTTGCGCAGATCGCCGGCGCTCGCATCTATTTCGTGCACGTGTCTACCGAACGCGGTGTCGACGCGATCGCGCGTGCCCGCGATCGGGGCCAGATCGTGTATGGCGAGACCTGTCCGCACTATTTGCTCTTGACCGACGCCGAGTACACTCGGCCGGAGTTTGAAGGGGCAAAATACGTCTGTTCCCCGCCGCTGCGCAAGACGCACGACAACGCGGCTCTCTGGCAAGCCTTGGCCCGCGGAACCCTGCAGTCCGTCGGCACGGACCACTGTCCTTTCAACTTTCGCGGACAGAAAGAACTGGGGCGTGATCGTTTTTCCGAGATCCCTTCCGGCTTGCCCGGTATCGAGACACGCCTCGCGTTGCTGTACTCGTCCGGAGTTTGCGAGAACCGCCTTTCCGTCAATCGCTGGGTTCAAGTGTGCAGCACCGCGCCGGCGATGCTCTTCGGACTCTATCCACGCAAAGGCTCGTTGGCGGTTGGCTCAGATGCCGACATCGTGGTTTTCGACCCGGATGTTAAAGTCCACCTGACGCGTGAGCGCCTGCACGAGCGCGTCGACTATACACCCTATGAGGGTTTCATTCTAAGGGGTTACCCGGTGTTGACGCTCTCCAAGGGCCAAGTTCTCTCCGCCAACGGTGCCTACGTCGGTCCCAGGGGGCTCGGCCGGTACTTGAAGCGAGAAATGACGATTCCATTGGAATACGGACTGACATGAGCGGCACGCTTATTCTGCCGGCCTGGCTGATGACCGCGGCTCGAGAGCTGCCGCGGAAGGACTGGGGTGTGCGCATTGCCGACGACTGCGTTGACGACGTTGCACCCAACGATTCGCTGCGTGCACGATACCCGAACGACCCCCAGTGGCAAGCGGACGACCAAGTGCTGGCACCTGGCTTTGTGAACACGCACACGCACCTGTACGGCGTTTTGGCCCATGGGATTCCGCTCACGACCGCGCCATCGGACATGCGCGCATTCCTCGAGGAATTCTGGTGGCCCCTGGTGGAGAATCGCCTGGATCAACAGATGATTTGCACCGCGACCGAGATGCAATGCGTACGCATGCTTCAGAGTGGAGTCACAGGCTTTTACGATTGTACCGAAGCGCCTTTCGCGCTGCCGGGCTGCCTTCAAGCCCAGGCACAAGTCGTCACGCGATTGGGTTTGCGCGGCATATTGTCCTTTGAAGCTACCGAGCGTGTGAGCGCCGAAAACGGGCAGAAGGGTCTGGCCGAGAACGCCGAGTTCATTCGCATGCGCAAGAGTCAAGGCGGACTGGTCTCCGGGATGGTCTGCTTCCACACCTGCTTTACGTGTTCGGCTGGTTTCGTCCGTCAGGCTTGCGACCTCGCCCATGAACTTGGCGCGCTCGTGCACATGCACTGCTCAGAAGGAGCGTACGAGCCGCGTTACGCTCTCGACCACTTTGGCAAGCGGCCAATGCAATACTACGACGCACTGGGTGTGACAGGGCCTGAGATGCTGGCGTCCCAATGCGTCCAAATCGATACGTCCGAGATCGAATTGATCGCGAAACGCGGAGTACGCGTTTCGCACATGCCGCTCTCCAATTGCGAGGTGGGCGGCGGCATCGCGCCGGTGCCGGAATTGGTCGCTTCTGGCGTTCGAGTCGGATTGGGCAGCGACGGATACGTCGACGATTTCTTTGAAGTCATGCGCGGGGCATTTCTCATCCACAAGGCCGATCGACAAGACCCGACGGTGATGCCGGCGAGTCTGGTGTGGCACCTCGCGACCGCGGGTGGCGCCGAGGCGATTGGGCTCCAATCCGTCGGACGCGTCGAAAAGGGCTGGCAGGCGGATCTGCAATTGATCGACGCTGATCTTCCGACGCCGCTAACGGAGGCCAATTTCTACGAGCAGTTGCTGCTGCACCGAAACAGCTCGAACGTGCGCGCAACGATCGTGGCCGGGCAGATTCTGATGCGCGATGGCAGCGTGAGAGGCGTAGACCTCGACGAGCTGCGGGCCCGGAACCACGCGGCCGCGGAACGATTGTGGGCCCAGATAAAGTAGAAGCATAGGGCAAATACCAACTCAGAGGAGTGACACATGAAGACGAAGGTCTGGAAGGGTCGCGATTTCCTGGCGGAGACCGATTTTACCCGGGAGGAGATCGAAACCATTTTGGACGTGGCGACTGATCTCAAGCGCGAACGCGCCAAAGGGGTGTACCACGATCAGCTGCTCCGCGGCAAGACGCTGTTCATGATTTTCTACAACCAGTCGCTGCGCACGCGGAATTCGTTCGAGGCCGGGATGACCCAGTTAGGCGGACACGCGCATTATCTCGACCCGACAAAGATCTACACGCCGGCCATGGAAGGACACGAGGTTGCGTACAGCACCGAACGAGTATCTGACGTGGCACGCGTCCTGGATCGGATGGGCGACGCGATAGCCATTCGCTGCTACGGAGATCCGGTCGATTGGGAGTATGGCGGGGCGCACGCCATGCTCGAAGAGTTCGCGCGTTGGTCGGACGTGCCCGTCTTGAATATGGAAGATGACGTCTACCATCCGTTTCAGGGGCTGGCGGATGTCCTCACGGTGAAGGAGAAATTCGGCGGTTTTCACGGCGTGAATTTCGTCATGTCGTGGGCGTATTCGCCGAGCGTGCACAAGCCCCGTGCCGTTCCGCAGTCCGCCATTCTATACGCCACGATGATGGGAATGAATGTGACACTGGCGCATCCAGAGGGGATGGAGCTGGATCCGCAGGTCTTGGCCAAGTGCAGCGAATACGCTGCGACCAATGGTGGGTCGTTCAACGTCGTCAACGAATTTGATAGAGCCATGCAGGGCGCGCACGTCGTCTACCCGAAAGCATGGTGCGCGCTGCCCATTTTCAAGCCGCCCCTTGGACAATCGGATGGGAAGAAGACGCAAGCGATATTCGATCAGCACAAGGACTGGATCTGCACCAAGGACACGATGGCACTCGCCGACAAGAATGCGGTCTACATGCATTGTCTGCCGTGCGACCGCGGCTACGAGGTGACGAACGACGTCATCGACAAGACCGGCGGTACGGGTTG
Source organism: Chloroflexota bacterium (assembly GCA_023380675.1). The sequence goes on along the minus strand of JAMCRS010000300.1, from coordinate 10,182 downwards.
GCGCTCTGCCGCATTCGACGAGGCCGAAAACCGCCTGCACGTCCAAAAAGCGGTGATGAGTCTGGTTATGTAGCAAGAAACTTGACCGGTTGCACCATGTACAAAGGCTTCAGTTAGAGCAATACCTTCGCCAAAATTCCGGCGCGAGCGAGGATCGCAACCCGTTTTCTCGCAGAAAACGGTTTTTTAAGGGGAAACCTACATGCCAGAATTCTCTTACGTCCGCGCAACCAGCCTTGAGCACGCATTGGCTTTGTTGAACGAGCCAGGGCAGCGGAGCCAGTTGCTGGCCGGGGGTACGGACTTGATCGTCCACCTTCGAAGCCACGGCGCAGACTGGGATCGCGTTGTAGATATATCGCGTGTGCCCGAATTGAAGGTGATTGAAGCAAACGGGCGCATTACGATCGGGGCGGCGGCAACCTTTGCCGAAATCCTCTCAAGCCCGATCATCCAAACCAGGGTACCGCTTCTCATTCAGGCTTGCCGCGTCATCGGCAGCGTCCAGATTCGCAACACCGCCACGATCGGCGGGAACGTTGCCAACGGCGCGGAATGTGCCGACAGCGTCCCTGCGCTGATTTGCCTGGGTGCCGAGGCTGTTGTCGTTTCTGGAAATCGGGAACGGCGAATGCCGGTCTCCGACCTGGTCGCGCGGCGGAGCGAGCACTTGCCGCGCGGCTCCCTCATCCGGGAATTCGTGTTCGACGTTCCGCCGGACGGCTGCGGGATGGCCTACGAGCGAATCGGCGAACGACAAGCCGTAGTCGTGGCAAGACTGTCGTTGGCTGCTCTCGGTGCGCTTGGCTCCGATGGGCGAATCGCCCTGATGCGGTTGGCGCACGGCGCCATAATGGCGCATTCCGGACGCGTCGAGCCGGTCGAAGCGATGTTGATTGGGCAAATGCCGAGTCAAGAGCTCTTTGCGGTCGCGGGACGGAGGATGGCGGAATATTACCGTACCCGGAATGGCGGGAGGTGGTCGGCGGAATACAAGGAACAGGTGGTGGCTGCGATCACGGAGCGAGCGCTGGAGCACGTCGTGGGAGGGAATGGTGAAGCTAGAGTTCACGCTTAATGGCAAACCTGCGTCCTTGGACGCACCCGCGGACATTACGCTGCTCCAGCTGCTGCGAGACTACTTTTCGCTCACTGGCTCCAAACCGGGGTGCGAGGTGGGCGAATGCGGCGCATGCTCCGTGATTCTCGATCGTGAGGTCGTCAACGCGTGCCTGGTGTTGGCGCCGCAGGTGCTTGGGCGCGAGGTTGTTACGATCGAAGGAATCCATGCCGCGGACGGTGGCCCGGATGATTTGCAGCGCTCCCTGATAGAACATGGCGCCGTTCAATGCGGTTATTGCTCGCCTGGCATGGTGATGGCGGGCGAGGCTCTCCTGGCGCATGAGCCGGAACCAACGCGCGAACAGATCCGGGAGGCCATCGCGGGCAATCTCTGCCGCTGTACGGGCTACCAGCAGATCGTTGATGCGATCCAGGAGACAGCCGAGCGACGCCGATCGGCGCGCCAGGAGGTGACTCGATGAGTCAACCAAGCTACGTCGGCCAATCGGCCTGCAACGTAGATGGCTTGGAGAAAGTGATGGGCCACGCCCAGTACGTCGCTGATCTCTCCGTGCCCGGGATGTTGCACGCGCGCATGTTACTCAGCCCGGTGCCGCACGCGCGCATCGTCCATCTGGACGTCGCGCCGGCTTTGCTAGTTCCCGGAGTGCTGGCGGCACTCACGTGCGATGATTTTGTCGATCATGGTCGCTATGGGTGGCCGAAGAAGGACTCGTGGGTGCTGGCGCACGGCAAAGTACGTTATGTCGGCGACCCGATGGCGACCGTAGCTGCCGAAAGTGAGGAAGCCGCGCGCGCGGGGATCGCCGCGATCGAGGTCGAGTTGGAAGAGTTGCCGGGAGTTTTTGATGCATCGCACTCGCTCGACCCGGACGCCCCGCTGGTGCCCTCCGCACCGTTGGTCGGGGAGGGCAACTTGGTCGAAACGCTGATCGTTCGGAATGGCGACCCAGCGCCGATTCTGAAGGAATGTCCGGTCGTTCTGGACGAGACCTACTGGTGCCATCAGCAGGAACACGCCTATCTCGAGACCGAGAGTTCTTTGGCAGTTCCTCAGCAAGACGGCGGCGTAATCGTGTACGTCAATACACAAAGTCCGTTCATAACCCAAGGGAACCTGGCGGCGACGCTTGGCTTGCCGCTGGACAAGGTGCGGATCATCCAACCGCCGGTTGGAGGCTCGTTTGGCGGCAAAGACGACATTGGTTATCAGATCGGCTCGCAGGTCGCCGCGCTCGCGCTCAAGTTGAGGCGGCCGGTCCGCATGACGCTCAGGCGCGAACAATCGTTTCTGGCCTCGTACAAGCGCGAGGCGATGTGTGCGCGGATCGTGTTAGGCGCCGGGGCGGATGGCACGCTCAAAGCAGCTCGAGTGAACATGGTGGTCGACAGCGGCGCGTATCCGTCAGAGACTTCGTTGGCCGGCTGGCGTGCGAGCATGCACGCCGCCGGAGCTTATCGCTATCAGGCGGTGAGCGTCGACGCGGACGTGGTGTACACGAACAACGGCTACGCCGGAGCCTTTCGGGGTTTCGGAAACACGGGCGCCACCGCGATGATCGAGCAGGCGATGGACGAATTGGCCGAGCGATTGGGACGCGACCCGATCGATCTGCGTCTGCGGAATTGTCTCCGTGAAGGCGACCGCGCCATGACCGGCAACGCGATCACACATCAGTTCGGACTGGCTGATTGTCTCCGTTGGGTGCGAGAGAGGTCGGATTGGGACCGCAAACGGGAAGCGTTCGCACGAGACCACCAAGACTTACGGCGGGGAATTGGCGTGGCTTGCTACTTTCACGGCAGCGGTCTCGGCGGTGAGGGAGCGGATTACGCCACGACGACGCTCGAGGTTGAAGACGACTGCCGTATTGCGTTGACGTCCGGCCTCACCGACTATGGTCAGGGCAGCCGGACTGTCTTTACGCTGATCGCAGCCGAAGTCTTGAGTCTTCCGCCAGCTCGCATTCACGTGCTTCGACCCGACACGGACACTGCGATCGAATCGGGCCCGACGGTTGCATCTCGCTGCTCGTTGGTTGGCGGCAACGCGACCAAAGTCGCCGCGGAGAAATTGGACCAACTGCTGAGATCGGCCGCGGCGTCGGCGCTCGCCTGCAGTCCAGACCAGATCGCTCGCGAGGGGGAGCGGTACGTCGGACGCGACGGCGAATCGCTCGCGTTCGAGCAAGTCGTTGCCAAGGCGCGCAAGATGGGGCTGAAATTGGCCGTGCAAGGCTCGTGGCACATGCCAATCATCGAATGGGATTTTGAGACCGGCACCGGTATTCCCTATTACTGTTACAGCTTTGGCGCGCAGGTCGCTCAAGTACAGGTCGATATACGGACCGGCGAGGTGGTCGTCCAGGGAGTCTGGGCTGCCCACGATGGAGGCAGAATCATTTTTCCGGAAGGAGCGGCCGGGCAATTGCTCGGCGGCATCGCACAAGGATTGGGATATGCGTTGATGGAGCAAGCCCGGTTTCAACAGGGCTATCCCTCCCGAGGCTTGAATTTGGACGGTTACCTCGTGCCTACTGCGCGCGACATGCCACCAGTCGAGTGGACCTTTATCCAGAACGATTTCCCGGAAGGACCGTACGGCGCCCGGAACGTGGCCGAACCCGTGATGCTCGCAACGGCGCCGGCCATATCGAACGCCATCTATCAGGCCACCGGCCGGCGGCATCGAACCATACCCATCCCGCTGGAGCAAGTCCTGCTCGGTCATCCGCTCACGCGCAGCGGGGCGATCGATCAGGCCCAGGCAGCGGCCGGCTTTACGAAGGGCAAGTCGTGGAAGCGCTATCGAAACGTAGACCCAGCGCAACCACTCTGATTCACAAAGCGTTTGCAGGCTCTCCGGCTATGACGCCGTTTGCTCAGATCTAGTTACTCGAGGCGAATGGCGGGGCGCGCACTTGGTTTGGACTAATTGGTTGCGTATTGAGAAATCTGGACCGGACGCGCAAATGGCTCTCACGGCGACTGTCAATCTGTCCAACGGCGCGATCGACTACGTGCAAACGGATGCTCGAACGCTTGAACGATTCTTGGGCGGTCGAGGCCTGGGGGCCAAGATCCTGTTCGACCGCGTTGGCCCCGCGGTGCAGCCCTTCGATCCCGATAACTGCCTCATCTTCTCGACCGGTCGTTTCAGCGGTAGCCCCTGGCCTACGGCGTCGCGGTACCACGTTACTTTCAAGTCGCCGGCCACGGGCGCTTACGGCTACGCAAATGCCGGCGGTCATTTTGGACCTGAGCTCGCCCGGGCCGGTTTTAATGCGATCGTCGTGATCGGCAAGGCGGCGTCCCCGGTCTATCTCTCTGTCGTCGATCAAGCCATAGTGATACGCCCGGCCGACTCGCTGTGGGGACAGGAGACGACCGCTGTGCAGAGCGTCCTTCTCGGCCCGCAAGGGAAGAATGGGCAGAACGGGCGAGTCCTCTGCATCGGTCTAGCCGGCGAGAACCGAGTTCGTATGGCGGCGATCGTGAATGACTATGGTCGGGCGGCCGCACGCGGAGGTCCCGGCGCCGTGATGGGCTCCAAGCGGCTGAAGGCGATCCACGTTCAGGCGAATCAGCGTCACGTCACCTCCGCCGGTTTCGCGGAGATCGCACGCCAAATGTCCAGACGTTTGATCGAAGATCCAAACACTAAAGGATTGAGAACCTACGGGACGCTGGGGCTGATACGGCCCAAGAACCTCAGCGGCGACTTGCCCGCAAAGAACCACCAATTGTGCCAGGTCCCTTTTATCGACGATGTCGATGCAAAGGCGTTCGCGCCCTACAAAGCAAAGCGTCAAGGCTGCGCGACTTGTTCCATCCGATGCTCGCGACTCTCCGTCGTGGCCACCGGCCCTCACGCCTCTGAGGTCGAAGGCCCCGAATATGAAACGACAGATGCTCTGGGCCCCATGTGCTGGAACCACGATCCCGAGGTCGTCATCCGGGCGAACCAACTCTGCAACGAGTACGGTCTGGACACGATCTCGACCGGCGTGACGATCGCCTTTGCGATGGAATGTCACGAGCGCGGCCTGCTCTCCGTCCCCGATCTAACGCTCGATTGGGGCGACGGAGAAACCATCGTCGACCTAATCCAGAGGATCGCGCGTCGGGAAGGGATTGGCGACCTGTTGGCAGAGGGGGTCAAACGTGCGGCGGACGCCATCGGGAACGGAGCAGACGCTTGTGCCATGCACGTCAAAGGACTGGAGATCCCGCGCCAGGAACCGCGCTTTTCCAAAGGATTTGGGCTCGGTCACGCAACCTCCAATCGCGGTGCCGACCACCTGTACGGGCTGCCGACCATCGACGTGGCCGGAAATTGGCAAGCCGCGCGCCGGATATTCCCGTCGGAGATCGTAGATCAAGTGATGGACACGGCCGACGAGTCATTCAAGCCCGACCTGTTGATCTACGGCGAGCATTACTGCGCTGTGACCGACTCGCTCGGAATCTGCAAATTCAGCACGACCGAGGAGTACAGCCTGTTTCCAGCCGATCTGGCGCAAGGTCTGGCCCCTTTGGGAGTCGAGCTGTCGGGCGACGAGCTGCTTGAGATCGGGGAACGCATCGTAAATCTCGAGCGGCTCTACAATGCCCGCGAAGGGCTGAGCCGAAAGGATGATTGTCTGCCTAGACGGTTCACGCAGGAACCCTTGTCGCTGCTGGAGAACGAGCTCGAGCCGTCGAGCCAGCGGACCCGCCTCGGTCGTCAAATTCGCGTCGGGCGGATCGTCGACTTTAACGCGATGCTGGATCGTTATTATGATCTGCGCGGCTGGGACGCCGAGCTGGGTCTCCCGCAACCGGAAACGCTCGAGCGGCTGGGGCTGGCTGACGAGGGTAGGTGGGTTGCGGGCGCTTGCGAATCCAATAAGGCTCAGCAAGCCCGCGCCGGCGTAAGTCGAGCAGAGCCGTACAAAGGGCCGGTGGAGAAAAGACCGTGAGCGAGTGCGTGGTTCACGTTCGCTACTTTAACGTTCTTGCCGACTATGCCGGGACCAAGCGAGCGGACGTCAGGGTGCCGGAAGGGACCACATTGAAAGCATTCCTCGAACACTTGCTCAAGTCCAACCCGCCGCGTTTTCAAGAGGCAATCCTTAGCGCAAATGCGCTCCACTCTTACCTCAGGCTCTTTTGGAACGACCAACTCGTAACCGACCAAGAATACGCGAGACTCCTCGTCGACGGCGACGAGATCTTTGTGTTTCCGGCCATTTCCGGCGGAGGGAGCATGTCGGCGTGGCGCGGAATTGGAGGAGCGGCAGAGTAATGGCTAGCCTGAAAACGACCCTGTTCGATATCGAACTCCCGTCGCCCTTTGTGCTGGGTTCAGGTCCCCTGTCGTACGGAGCGCCAGGGATTTGGAGGGCGTTTCAGGCGGGCGCCGGCGCGGTAACCACAAAGACGCTTCGCTTGGAGGCGGCGGTCAATCCTACTCCGCATATCGTCGTGTCGCATTCGGCGAATCTTCGCGGAACGCTGTTCAACAGCGAAAAATGGGCCGATCTAAGCTGGGAACGCTGGGTCGAAACCGAGCTCCCCGCGATGAAGGGACATCCGGGTGCGCTCATAGTCAGCATTGGCCACACGGCAGCCGAAGCCGCGATCATCGCGGGGCAAGTCGCCGGAACGCACGTCGTCGACGCCGTCGAATGTGTTGCGTATCGCCGCAGCGAGATGGCCTCACTCGTCCGCGCCGTCCGCGAACAGACGAGCCTGCCGATACTCGCCAAACTCAGTTTCAACTGGGGCGATGACATATGGCCGACGGCCGAGGATGCCCTCAAGGCCGGCGCAAACGGCTTCACTGCTATCGACTCCATCGGGCCGGCCCTCGAAATCAACGTAGACACAGCGGAGCCGGTCATTGGCGGCGCAGGCAACCGGGCCTGGATGTCCGGCGCGGCCATCCGCCCGCTCGCGCAAGCGGTCGTGGCCGAGCTCGTGACGCGTTTTAACGTCCCGGTGATCGGTACCGGCGGAATCTTCAGCGCCGAAGATGCGGTCGAGATGACGATGGTCGGCGCTGCAGCGCTCGGGGTGTGTTCGGCGCCGCTGATGCGCGGCATCGAGTGGATCGGCAAGACGGCAGAGCGCTTGGGGCGCTGGCTTGACGAACACGGCTACGCGGACCTCGATGCCGTACGCGGGACCGCCCTCCGGCATCTTGCAGCTCAGGAGGACACGAGCGCGCTGACCTTCGTCTTCGAGCCGGCTCGCTGCAACCTGTGCCATCTCTGTGTGTCGGCTTGTCCCTACGAGGCGCGCGATCTGCTGGTAGACAAGCCGCGCGATCCCGAGCTCAAGCAGGTCCTCGTACAAGAGCGCTGCCGCAGCTGCGGACTGTGCGTCGAGGTATGCAAGCCCGCCGCGCTTCGATACGGCAACTGGCCGCGCGTTCCGCGCGGGTAACGCGAGACGCAAGATCGAATCTGTGCCACCCTGGAGCGAGAAACCAAAACGATGGAAACCCTGCTGTCTTCCAAAACCAAACAGGTCATTATCGGGGCCGAGCACCCGTGTGTCATCATCGGCGAACGAATCAACCCGACGCGACGCAAGAAACTCTTGGAGGCGCTCGCCGCGGGCGACTATGCAATTGCAGTAGACGAGGCGCGGCGCCAGGTCGCCGAGGGGGCGCACGTGCTGGACGTGAATGCGGGGGTGCCCGGCGCAGACGAGCCGCGACTCCTCGCGGAGCTGACGCGCGCCGTTGCGTCCGAGGTGGATGTGCCGCTGTGCTTCGACAGCGCAAACCCGGCCGCACTCGAAGCGGCGTTGTCCGTGTACGATGGGAAAGCGCTCATCAACTCGACGACCGGCGACGAAAAGATGCTCAAGGCGGTGCTGCCGCTCGCCGCAAAACACTGCGCCGCCATCATCGGCGTCGTCACCGACGAACATGGCGTCCCAGCCACCCCGCACGCAAGGCTCGAGGTCGCGCGCAGGATCATGCAGCGAGCAAGCGACTATGGGGTTCCACCCAAAGATCTCCTCATCGATTGCCTTGCGCTTACCGTCAGCGCCGATTCACGTGCAGCGCGAGTGACGCTCGACACGATCCAACTCGTACGGCAGGAGCTGGGGTTGAATCTTTCTTTGGGCGCCAGCAATGTGTCGTTCGGACTGCCCGATCGCAAGACCGTCAACGCCGCCTACCTCGCGCTCGCCATCGCACGCGGACTCACCGCCGCGATCACCGATCCGACCGTACCCGAGCTGCGCGCGATAATTCTGGCGTCCGATTTGTTGATGGGACGAGATGAATACGCGATGCGCTGGATCAAGGCCTATCGCGCGACACTCAACGCCACTGTTCGCTGAACGGACGAGCAGGGAGGCGGCCAAGCGGCATGGATGCTGTGGGCTTGCGACGGTTCGGATCGGTCCTACTTGTGATGTATGATCCGACTGTCCGTCGCGCTGGGTCGGGGGACACGCGTCCCCCGACCCAGCTGACCGTCAGTGTTCGGCGATGAGGTTAGAACTTGCCGTAGCCGCGTGCATCTCGATCGATCGCGGGAATCGCCTTGCCGTCTCCGCTGCTTTCGTGTGCTTTCGGCGCGGCCACTGCCGAATGTTTCTGGTGCTGTACCATTTCATTCAGCGCCTTGAACATCTCCGGCGTCAACACCGCAGAATCGGCGCTTTTCCCTTCGGCTCCGTTCTGGCGCAACTTGAACCGTGCGGCCTCCTGCCGCAGCTGGTCTGCCAAGCCGCCCAGCTCGTCCGCCGTACTGGACAGTTCCTGGCTCTGCGCGCTCGAGGACTGCGCGCCCTGATTGACCTGAGCCATCGCGGTGTTGATCTGCGCTAGAGACCGGCTTTGTTCTTCGCTCGCCGCCGCGATCTCGCCCACGAGGTCTTTGACCTTGACCACGTTTTGCACGATCTCGGTCAGCGCACCGCCTGTCTCGTCGGTGATCTTGACGCCATCCTGCGTGCGCCGGCCGGCTTCTTCGATCAACTCCGCGGTGGACTTGGCGGCCTTGGCGCTCCGCTCCGCCAGGTTCCGTACTTCTTGCGCGACGACCGCGAAGCCGCGGCCGGCCTGCCCGGCCCGCGCCGCTTCGACCGCGGCGTTCAAAGCGAGCAAGTTGGTCTGAAAGGCGATCTCGTCGATCACTTTGATGATCTTGCCGATCTCCTGCGACGACGTGGCGATGGCCGCCATCGCCTGCGTGAGCGTCTTCATCTTCTGCTGACCGGCGTCGGCGAGGCTCGCCGCCTGTCCCACCAATTGGTTTGCTGTCCCGGCGTTCTCGGCGCTGCTCTTGACCTGGTGGTCGGTGCGTTCCAGGTTGTTGGCCACTTCTTCGACGGCCGAGGACGTTTCTTCTGCGCCGGACGCGAGGTCCTGGCTGACCGAGCGAACCTGGTCGACGGATTGTGCGACCTGGGCGACGGCCAGGGTGGTCTGCCGCATCGTGCCGTTGAGCCCGTCGAGCGCCGTCATCAGCGCGTTCTTGATCTTGACGAATTCGCCGCGGTACTCAGCCGTCGGCGTTCCGGTTAGGTCACCCGCGGCCAGCTTCTCGGACAACGCGACAATGTCGCCGGTAAGTCCCTGGAGATCGCCGGCAAACACGTCCATCGCTCTCGCCATCACGCCGATTTCGTCCGTTCGGCCCATGTTGAGGCGCGAGGCGAGTTCCCCCTGACTGATCTCCCCAAGCATCCTTACGGTTTTGGCCAAGGGGCCCGTAATGCTGCGCGAGAGGACAATGCCAAGGGCGATTGCCAGCAACATGCCAATGACGCCGGCGACGGCCATGATCGTGGTGGCTTGGGCCAGCGTTTCGTTGCCCAGCTTGTCCAGATCTTCGGCCAATTTTGCTTCGAGTGCCTGGAGTTGGTTGACCGATTCTTCCAGTGCCTGTTGGCTGCTGGATAACGCGCCGCCGGACTTGAGCGGGTCCAAGGCCGCCTTGTCGTTCCCGGCGTTGACCAATGCCGTGACGTCGGCTGCGTTCTTTTGGTAGTTAACCCAGGCGGGTTCGAGCTTTGCCAGTTGGTCCGATTCCTCTTGGCTGAGGGTGGTCCCTTTGACGGCCTGGATTCTCTTGTTGGCAGTCTCGCTCT
>JAMCRS010000299.1 GCA_023380675.1 Chloroflexota bacterium | reverse complement strand
GATCTCAAACAACTTCCCATTGCGGATTTCTTTGCCAACTTGAAGCTGCCGGCACTCACCCTAGCGGCCCAGAGCCTGTCCCAATAGCAAAACGATTTCGACGGAAAACACTATAGCAGAACACTAGTTCTGTGTCAACGCGACTCGCTTTCGGCGTGGTAGGGGCGATGACACGGGCGGGGCCTCGAAACCCCCGATCGGCGCCCTGTCACCTTGACAGATGACTAATAACCTGCTATATTTGTTTTGACGGTTATATTCTAACAGGTATTTCCGTGGGTGTCAAGAGAGGAATCGGCGGGACGCACGGAGTATATAACGCCAAGCGACCCGTAAGTCATACGGTCGAGTCGGGCTGCCCAGTATTCGGCTCGGCGTCGTCCAATGGTCGGGCCAGCCCGTCCCCCCTGCAAATTGACCAGTACATGCGCCGGCCATATCAAGCACCGGCGCCCATTTCCGGTTGGTTTCGAGACTAGTCGACCCGCCGAACATGCTCGATCTTCGAGGAATGTTTTGCCAAAGATGGTGCTATGACCGTCGACGATATCAAATTCTGTGGAGGCAGACTCTGCCTCGACTTTGCAAATACGGCTGGGGACCACAGTGCCGAGCATCCATCCGAGTATCTCGCGACGTACGGCGATCTGGTCGTCTGGAGCGAGCGCGCCGGGATTCTCGGAATTAAAGTCGCCAGTAAGCTGCTCGACAAGGCACGCAGTCATCCAGCGATCGCGACCCGTGTCCTTTCGCGCGCGATTGGTCTCCGCGAGGCCATCTTTCGGATCTTTTCGGCGGCGTCGAGAGGCAACCGGCCTGACCAAGCGGATCTGGACCGACTCAACGGTTGGCTCAAGGCGGCGAGTGAACACTCGTCCGTCGGCCTCGCCGAACACGGTTACGCGTGGCAGTGGGACGCTGGTGAGCAATTGGACCGAATGCTCTGGGAGGTTGCGCGATCGGCCGCAGATTTGCTAACGTCGATCGATTTGAATAGAGTTAGCCAGTGCGGCAACGCGGATTGTGGTTGGCTATTCGTCGACACAAGCAAGAATCACAGCCGCCGGTGGTGCGACATGAGCGACTGCGGAAATCGCGTCAAAGCGCGCCGCTATTATGGGCGACAGCGGGCCGCCCGACTGCGCCGGACGGGAGCAAGCGGCGACGCGCCGCAGAATTAAAGTGCCGAGGACAAGACAACAGCGTGCCATTCGTCTTTGAGATCGACGCGCGAGACACTGTGACCCGTGCGCGGGCCGGCGTGATTCACACGGCGCACGGAGACATCGAAACTCCCGCCTTTATGGCTGTCGCGACTCAAGCGTCCGTCAAGGCGCTCACCCCGCAGGACCTCGAGGCGCTGGACGCGCAGCTGTTGATCGCGAATACCTATCACCTCGCGCTTCGGCCGGGCACAGAGCAGATCGCCGGCCTGGGGGGCCTACACGCTTTCATGAGCTGGGCGCATCCGCTGATGACCGACAGCGGCGGATTCCAGGTTTTCAGCCTCGGAGCGGCGATACGCGACGGCGTCGGCAAGATCGCCGACATTTTCCCAGACGAGGGCAGCGAGCACTCGCAGGACCGAAAGCCGCAAGCCAGGAGCAGCGGAACGCCCCTCTGCAAGATCGACGACGACGGCGTGACCTTCCGCTCACACCTGGACGGAGCGATCATGCGCCTCGACCCGGAACGGTCGATGCAGATACAGCATCAGCTCGGCGCGGATTTCGTGGTCGCCTTCGACGAATGCACATCGCCGCTCGACACGTACGAATACACGCAGGAGGCCTTGTACCGGACGCACCGCTGGGCGGCGCGCTGCCTGGAGCAGCACGACCGAACTAGGCGAGACTATCAATCCCTTTTTGGGATCGTACAGGGGGGCGCCTACCGCGACTTGCGAGAAGAGAGCGCGAGAGTGATCGGCGGTCTGCCGTTCGAGGGGCTGGCGATCGGGGGCTCTTTGGGCAAGTCGAAAAACGAGATGCGAGCCATCCTGGATTGGACGGTTCCACTTTTGCCGGATGGCAAGCCGCGTCACCTTCTCGGCATCGGCGAAATCCAGGATATTGTCGAAGGAGTCGCTCGCGGGATCGATCTGTTCGATTGCGCCGCGCCAACGCGGTGGGCGCGCAACGGCGCGCTAATCGTCTCCAAAGCGATCGCCGAAAATGCCGAGCAGCGGATCAACATATCGAATGCGCGATACGCTCTGGACCGCGCCCCGATCGATCCGGCCTGCGACTGCTACACGTGTAAGCATTTCTCGCGCGCCTATCTGCACCATCTCCATCGAGCGCGCGAGTTGAGCTACTACCGCCTCGCCTCGATTCACAACCTTCGCTTTATGATGCGCTTTATGCGCGGCCTGCGCGCGTCGATCCGAAACGGAGAATTTGCAAAACATCGGCTCGCACTCTCGTGATCGTCCCCCACTGTAACCAGCACACCGTCGGGATCAAAATGAATATTTTCGGTGCCAGCACCGCTTGCGCTCCTTTCTTAAACGCGGGCAAGCCCTCGAGGAGAGAGCGCACGCAAGTCTGATTCCGGACGCAGTGGTTACGAGCCGCCGCCTGCGACGGGAAAACCGGTCGGCTGGTTCAATCCCTCGTCGAATTGACGCGAATGTTTTCGCATCGAGAAACTGCAATTGCGCGTTCTGGCCGCCACAGTAACCGATCAGGTATTTGCCGTCCGCTGAAAATCCACTTGCTCCTTCGACGCGTTCGTCTCCAACCGGCAGGTCAGGCTGCCCACTTGCCAATCGAGCGTCTGCGCGCTTACGGAACGTTCGCTTTCTAACCGCGGCTTGCCGTCCGCGCCGATGAGGACGAGCAGGTGCGACGAGCCGGCGAGCCAGACTGCCGGCTGACCGTTGACTTGGGTCTTTTCGATCGCCGTCCCCCGGCCGACGAGTTTTCCGTATAGAACGTTCGACGCCTCGTACAGGGTGTAGCTGGGAGCGTTCGGATCGAAGACCAGGATGACTTGCGTCCCCGGAACGAAATCCGACGTGTCCTGAACGTACACGTTCGACGGCGCAAGCGTGGGCGGGAGGGGCACGGCCGCGCGGAATGCCAACTGTTCACCATTATCTCAAAGGTCTTGTCATCGCCACGTAGGGGGCGAATGATCAGGCCCTGTTCGTCGTCCAACAGCTCTCCGCGGTCTCGACAGCCCGATTGTCTCAAACGGTGTGGCAGTCGTCCCGACGCTTCGCGCGGTTTCGGCGCAGGTCGCGAACGTCACGCGATTGGTCTCTCAGTAGTATTACAACGCTCGCGGCGAAAAGGTTCCCGAGACTGAAACGGGCGGGCGGCGGGCATCAGCCCGCCCGATCAGAACGCTCTAATCGGATGACTCCACCCTCAGCGGCGTTCCGGTCCCCCGAGCCGCCGAAGTCAGAATTCCTAGCGCGGCAATGCCGGCCGCAACCAGCCAACCCGCCTCGACGCCGTTGAATAGCCCGGCCCCCGCACCGCCGGCAGGATCGAACGACTGAACGGTGGTGAAGATTGCGCCGGCAAGACCGACGCCCAAGACCATCCCCGCGTAGCGCGCCGTCGCAAGAACGCCCGAAGCGATGCCTTGCCGATTGCGCGGTGCCGAGCCCATGAGCGCGCTGCTGTTCGGCGAGATAAAGATGCCGATTCCCAGGCCGATGATGGCGAGCACGAACACGATGTAGATCTCAGAGGACGCGGGTCCGAGGCGTGCCAGGAGGAAGAGGCCGGCCGCCAAGATCGTCATTCCGATCGTGCCGGGAATGCGACCTCCGATGCGATCGGACAGTGTACCGCTCACGGGCGCGCTGATCGCCATGACGAGCGGCTGCGCGGTAAGCAGCAAGCCGGCGTGAGCCGCGCTAAAGCCGCGACCCTGAATGAGGTAGAACGGCATGAGGAAGATCACGCTGTAGAGACATACGTAGTTCAGGACCGCGCTCGCGACCGACGCGGAGAACAGCCGCCGGCGAAAAAGTGAAAGGTCCAACATTGGAGCGGAAAAATGTTGTTCTACGGCGACAAACGCAACGAGCGCGATAAGGCCTACCGCCGCGATTCCAAGAATCAGAGGCGATGTCCAGCCCCATTCGCCCCCTTGATTGAGTGCGAGCAAAACGAGCACGAGCCCTAAGAGAAATGCAACCGCGCCTGCAGCGTCGAACCTTTCCGCGCCTTCCTCGCCGCGTTCCGGCGGTACGACCGCCAGGCTCAGGACCACCGCGACGATGCCGACCGGGACGTTGATGTAAAACACGGCGCGCCACCCGAATGCGGTCGTCAGCCAACCTCCGAGCGATGGGCCGACCGTGAGCCCGAGGTACGTCATCGTCGCCTGCATGCCGAGCGCCTGTCCGCGCTGCTCGGCCGGGAAATTCTTCGTCAGGATCGCGGCCGAGTTAGAGAGGAGCATCGCCGCGCCGATAGCCTGCAGCGCGCGGAACGCGACGAGGCTCAGCTCGTTCGGGGCGAGGCCGCACAGCGCCGAACCGGCGACGAACAGAACAAAGCCGGCGACATAGATCGATTTGTGGCCTCGCAGGTCGCCCAGCCGGCCAAACGTCAGCAGCAGTCCGGAAAGGACGAGGAGATAGATCGTGACCACCCACTCGACGGTCGCCACGTTGGTCTTGAACTCCTGGCTCACGACCGGCAGTACGATATTGACGACGCTTCCGTCGAGGGCAGACATGAATGTGCCGATGCCGACAGCCGCGAGCACCCACCATTTGCGATTCAATCACATACTCCGAGTCTGAGCAGGTTTTACGATTCCGACGCAAATACCGCCTACTGCGCCATCTCTCCGCCGCTGATCGTAAACACCTCGCCCGTGACAAAGGATGCTTCTTCGCTTGCCAAGTAGACCGCCAAGCCGCCGATCTCCTCGGGTGCGCCCACACGGCGCATCGGTATCCGCCGGACGATCTTGGGGCCGGCCTCGGGATCGTCCAAAACGGCGGCGTTCATATCGGTTCGAAAATAACCGGGCGCGATCGCATTGACGCGGACATGGTAGCGTGCGTTTTCCAGCGCCAAAACCCGCGTCAGCGCGATCACGCCGGCCTTGCTCGCCCCGTACGCGCCCATGCCGGGCGCGCCCTTCAAGCCGGCGATCGAGGCGATGTTGATGATGCAACCGCTCTGCTGCTCGATCATCACCTGGACCGCCCGGCGGCAGCAGAAAAAGGTGCCGGTCAGATTCGTGTCGACGATCCAACGCCACGTCTCGTCGCTCGTACTGTCGACGCGCTCGGACCAGCCGACGCCCGCGCCGTTCACCAGGATGTCGATGCGACCGAATTCCGCGCGAACCCGGTCGATCGTCTCCGCCACCGCCGCGCTGTCGGATACGTCGACCTCGACGGCGAGCGAGCGGCGCGCTCTGGCGATAACGGCTTGAGCAACCTCGTCGAGCTGCTCGCGTGTCCGGCTTGCCACCGCGACGTCCGCCCCGGCATCGGCGAAGGCGAGCGCGATCGCTCGCCCCAGGCCGCGTCCGCCGCCGGTGACGAGGGCAATCTTCGAGTCCAAGCGACCATTAGTCGGCGAAGGCACTTGGCACCTCCTGCGGCCGTGTCCGGTTGATGCTGCCGGCAAAAAGCAAAAGCGTTAACAACGACAGCGCCGCCGACACGAGAAAGACATCGCGGACCTCGAGTCCGGTCGCCACGAACGACGCGAAAAACGGCCCGACGATGAAAGCGAGGTTCATCGGCAGGTAGATCATGCTCAGTATTGAGCCGCGCTTGTCAGCCGACACGTTCAGGCTGATGATCGTAAACATCAGGCTGGACACGGACGGGCTGATGGCGTTCAAGAGCACCCACCCGGCCGCAAGGCCGACCAGGTCTTGCGCTGCGAACATCGGCAGCCATAGCACGGTCACGCCCAGTATCAACACCGCGAGGAGGCGGCGGTGACCCAATCGGTCGGCGAGTACGCCCCAGAGCGCGGACCCGAGCAGCGTCGTGACTCCCGCCGCGCCTTGAACGACGCCGATCGCGATGGGCGCTGCCGACCTGCCGACGAGCTCGTCGATTCGGACCGGGAGGTACGGAAAGGCGAAGAAAAAGGCGGCGTTGAAGAAGAAACTGATCACAAAAATCGTAGCCGCCACCGGCGAGTCGACGACCGCGCGCAGCGCGCCACTCAGCATGACCCGAATAGGGGCGCTCGGACGGGCCGTGAACGTCTCCCGATAGAATGCGGTGAGGATGATGGCGATCAGGCCGGCGACGACCGCGTCGATGCCGAACAGCCAGTGGACTCCGTATGCGGAGATGATGAACCCGCCGGCCAGCCCCCCGACGAGAGAGCCGAGCGGTGCAGAACCGTTGACGAGTCCAAGCCCCAGGGCAACCCGGTTGCGCGGCGCGGCATCGGTTAGCGCGGCGTACATCAGCCCTGTATTGCCAAGAGCGAAACCGGTCAAGCCGCGGGCGAAGAGGTAGAGCCAGACGTTGCCGCTTAC
>JAMCRS010000298.1:1914-2732 GCA_023380675.1 Chloroflexota bacterium | reverse complement strand
ATCAAGAATGCCATCCGTGTGGAGATGAAACGCCATGCAAGTCCTGCTGCTGCAGAACGTACAAGGGATCGGAACCGCCGGCGAAGTGAAAAAGGTCGCCGATGGCTACGCCCGCAACTTTCTCCTGCCGCGCAAGCTCGCAGTTGCAGCGTCTGACGGCGCCGTCAAGCAATCGGCCGCGATCAAACAGGCAGTCCTCCGCCGCGAGGCCAAAACGCGAGGGGAGGCGCAGGAACTGGCGCAGATCCTGGAAAAAGTGACGTTGACCTTTCGCGCCAAGGCCGGCGAGGGAGAGCGCTTGTTCGGCTCCATTACGTCCGGCGACATCGTGGAAGCCCTCGCGCGTGAAAAGGGAATTACGGTGGACAAGCGAAAGATCGAATTGGCGAGCCCACTGAAAGAACTGGGCGTCCATCAGGTCGCGATCAAGCTGCATCCGGAAGTGTCGACGACGGTCGCGGTGGTGGTAGAAAAGGAAGCGGCGTAGCCGCGTCAAGTGACATGAGCGAAAATGTGAGTGCTCAAGCGCTGATCCGTCAGATCGCCGCACACGTCAAATGCACCGTGTGTGGGCATCACTTTGGGACGACTGACATCCAGGTACTGGGTCATCGTGAACAGGTCTGGGCTATTCGGGTGAATTGTCGAGAATGCCGGACCCAGGCGCTGCTCCTTGCGGTCGTGGAGGGCAAGTCGGCTCGGCCTCTTTACACGGACCTGACGCCGGACGAGTGGGAACGATTCAAAGACGGGCCGGCGATCTCGACGGACGACGTGATCTCGATGCATCAATACATGCAAACGTACGACGGCGAAGA
>JAMCRS010000298.1:0-1904 GCA_023380675.1 Chloroflexota bacterium | reverse complement strand
GGAGGACCCGCTGCCGAAAGAAGAAGACTGACGCGAGGGTCTCGGGATTTTCCAGTCCACCGGACGAATTGATACGCAATCTCATTTACCTGACCGCACCCCGTGCGGTCGGTTTCTTTTTCTTCCTCAAGTGTGTTCAGGAACCCGCTCCGGGATCGCCAACTACAACACCGTCTTTGCGTCGGAGTTGCGGCTGGTGGCGCACATGCCAAAACGCGTCCAGTAAAGCGGGTCGGATCATCGTCCCTACTGCAGAGGGGTCGGGAGAGAGGTTGGGGTCGGGTCGGATGAGGATCCGCCGGACTCTGCCGGCGCTGGACCTGACGCCGGGCTTGACAAAAGGAAAAAGCGGGATATAATGTTCACATACTATACCCCCCTAGGGTATAAATCGCCTGAAGGAGTAACGAGATGAGCGCGAAGAGTCCTCTGCATGTAACCGATTCGGAATTCGGCACGACGGTGCTCGAGTCCAAATCGCCGGTCCTCGTCGATTTTTGGGCGGCCTGGTGCGGTCCGTGCCGGGCGATCGCTCCGTACGTCGAGGAGATCGCGCGCGACTATGACGGCAAGGCCGTCGTCGCCAAGGTGGACACGGACGCCAATCCCCAGACCCCGATGAAGTACGGGATTATGGGCATCCCGACGTTGATCATCTTTCGGGACGGCAAAGAAGTGGACCGGATCGTCGGCGCGGTGCCCAAGGCCATGATCACCAAGAAACTGGACGCCGTACTGGCCAAGAACTAAGGCGGTCCACGATGATAGAAAGCGCCGGAACGCGCCAGCTTGACTACTCGGTCGTCAGCACGCGCGCGGTCGACGAAGCTGAGCGAGCGGTGAGAGATGCGGCGGTTGGGAATGGCTTCCGCGTCCTGCACGTGCACGATGTGCAAGCAACCTTTGCCGAGAAAGGCATAGACCGTGAGCCGTACCGCATCGTCGAAGTCTGCAACGTGGGCTATGCAAAGCAAGCGCTCGCGTCGGATCCCTTGATCGGGCTGATGATGCCGTGCCGGATCAACGTCTTTAGTGTTCAGGGCGAGACACGCGTTAGCCTGCTGCGTCCTTCGTTGCTGGCCGACCTTTACCCGGACGCCAACCTCGAAGCGCTGGGAAGCGAGATCGAGAGTCGGCTGCGCAATGTGGTCGACGCGGCCAGGTAGCTCCAATTCTCAGGTAAACGAATATGCCAATCTACGCGTATCATTGCAAGGACTGTGAAGAGCCGTTCGAGTTGTTCGTACGGTCCGTGAGTGCGACTGTGCAGCCGGTTTGTCCCAAGTGCGGCAGCGAGCATGTCGCAAAAGAAGTTTCGGCAGTGTCTACTGTCGGAGCCGGCGGGGGCGGGGGCGCTCCGTCCGCGGCGGCGTGCGCGCCGAGCGGCTGAGGGCTGTCGGCGCGGTAGTCCGCAGGTGCTGCGGTTACCTAAGAGAACCGTGAGTTCTCTCGTTAGGCAAAGGTGAAACCACAATGGCGCAGGACGTGAAAACAGAGCTGGTCAAGCGACTCAAACGAATCGAGGGTCAGACGCGCGGGGTCCAGAAGATGTTGGAAGAGGATCGCGGCTGCGCAGAGATCCTGCATCAGCTGACGGCCATCAACGAGGCCGTGCGCAGCGTGAGTCTCTTGTTGGCCGAAACGTACGCAATGGAATGCCTGCAGTCGTCGACCAAACGCGGGAAATCGCGCGAGGCAGTCACCGCCATGATCGACGCCATTGCGCGGGTGCCGCGCTAGCGCTTCAACCGCGTTAGCGCAGCGCTCGCGCTCGCGGGACGCCCGCGTAAGCGGGACACCCGCCGCGACAAGGGGGTGCCATCCGTGGCACTGCTAAAGGATGCCGACCGTGAGCAGCTCCGGCGGCAGCTGGAAGAACTTGAGAACCCGGTCAAGCTCGTCTT
>JAMCRS010000297.1 GCA_023380675.1 Chloroflexota bacterium | reverse complement strand
TCCAATCGCCCCAAACTACGCGCGCCTCCGTGACGCAATTGGGGAAGATGGCGGCGATCTTCTCGATGTTCTCGGCGGTCAGGTCTGGGGTGTGGAGTTTGAGTTTATCCATGATTACGGTTCCTGAAGCTGGTCGAGTTCGGCTTTGCAGCGCCGCAACTCAGCATTGATTTCAACTTTACGATTGAACTGCACTTCCTGTCGAATACGCGTCTCCAGGCGGCGGCATTCCTTCTCTTTCACCCGGATCAGCCGGGCGCGGTCCACGTGGCTGTCGATCGGCTCACGGGCGCGTGGCGGTAGTGGCAGGAGGCTCCGCAGCATCTGCTCATAAAGCCCAGCCAGGTCGAGCGCCACCGGCAGCGGCGGGCGGGGGGCACCGGCCGGTTGCCACTCTGTTTCGAAGTAGACATCCACCACGGGCTTGGATGCGTCGGCGCCGCCGGGCCGCTTGTAGGCCGCAGTGGTCTTGATGCGGCCGTCCCAGACAAGGTCAAAGAAGATGGGCGACGGGATGGCCAGGTCCGTGGCGCGGAGGACGTCCTCCGCCAGTTCGCCGGTCTTGAGGGCGATCGAGAAGATTTGAATTTCCTGAATGCCCTCGCGGGCGGGGAGATTCACGGTCTCCGGTGAAAGCTTGTATTTCCAGACGATCTCGGCCACCTGCGAAACAAAGGCCTCGCGCACGGCGCGCGTAGGCTTCGCAAAGGCGTAGATTTTCGCTTTCGGGACGATGCGGTTGAACTCGGCCTGTTTGGGATAGTCGAACATAGCCGGTTTACGCGACCGCCTGAACCACCAGGAAGGCGATGAGCTCGAAGTCGTCCAGGCCGGCGATCGGGCTGACCAGCGCACTGGTTCTCGGGCCGGTGAAAAGGCTGTCGATGTCCTTCTCCTCCTTGAGGTCGACCATAGACCGGATCGCCTTGGCCAGCAGTTCGGAGTAGGGCTTCATCTCACGGCCATCCTGTGTGGCGAGGTTGAAAGGCCGGTACGCCTCGGGGATCGGGTCGCCACGTTCTTTACAAGCGCTGCGCACGAGATCGAGCACCCGCTTCACCTCGGTGTGATTGACGATCACGCTGGGCTGGTCTTGGGGCGCGCCGCTGGCGATGTAGATGAGGTAGTAAGGATGGAGACGGTTCTGCTGATCGACGTTGACGCTCTGGTTTCGATTGCGAAGCGTGAAGATCACGCCGGGCGGAAGGCCACGATCGGGGTCGGCCGGGACGACCGCGTGCATGCCGCTGGGGACGCCGGCCAGGTCGCCGTTGCTCTTGAGGTAATTCAGCAGGTCCATGCGGAAATCGTTGAGCCCGAGGTCGGTGATGGATACGCCGGTCTTCAGGTCTTCCATCTCAATAACTTCTTCTTGCAGCCGGCGGAGCTGCTCCTTGCGGTAGGAGAGGTCGTTGGCCTTGCTGTTGAGGACATTATCGTCGCCGGTAGCGTTGGTAGGCCGCCGCCAGGATGGTGGCGACGTCGGTGACGGCATCGAGCGTTTGGCGATCTCGGATCTCCATGCGTCCTCTCCGGACGGGAGGCCGAGAACGGCTTTGTGGGCGGCGGGTCCAGCGGGCAGGCGCGTCGTTGTGTTTGCCGGCCCTGGTGGTCCGACACCCACAACGGTTTCCGCTTGGCGGCCTGCCCGCTGTCTGGGGG
Source organism: Chloroflexota bacterium (assembly GCA_023380675.1). The sequence continues at coordinate 2,263 of JAMCRS010000297.1, read as the reverse complement.
TCTTGGGAACCGCGTTCGTGATTCCTGTCAATAGATACTCACGGGAGTTCGAAAGTGTCCAATATGGGCCGCCTTTCTCAACAGGGCTGTCAACAAACGCGAAGGCGTCAATGGAGAAACTGGAGAGTTCGCGCGGTTGAGAGAGGCCAACGGTCTGAACCAGCATGGTTGAGAGCGCACCCCGGTCGGAACCACTTCGAACCGGAGAAACCGCCGGGAACGCAAATAACGCGGAATGTTTGGGATAGAAGGACGGCTGGAACGGACGATGGCGTCAACGACAACAGCTGGAGAAGGTTACCTTCTGGGACGGTGGCTCAATCCCCACCTGACAAACTGCGATTCACACATAATCGCAAGTCATTGATAAACATACCAGTTACCAGCGTCGCGAGTCCCGGTTGCCCACGAGGTTCGCAATTCCGGCCGGGGGACCACTTGTGTCATTCCGTCAGGAAGGAAATGCCGTAAAATTGGAGTTGGACAGCAAATGAGCAAGCGCGAACTCATCTCCCAGGAACTCGGACGGCTCTCGGAGCCGGACCTTGACCGGCTGCTGGCGTTCTTGCGGACCCTCGCTGAGGACCACGCGGAAGCGACGGTCCCCACGATGGCGGCAGAGACCGCGCTGGCCAAGGACTGGTTGTCGCCCGAGGAGGACGCAGCCTGGGCCAGTTTGTAAAGGGCGACGTCGTCGTCCTCAACTTCCCTTTCTCCGATCTGAGTCAGACGAAGCGCAGACCCGCGCTGGTGGTTGCAGCCTTGCGAGGTGATGATTTGATCCTCTGCCAGATCACCAGCCAAGCAAGGGACGACTCCTATTCGGTCCAACTCGACGATTCCGACTTCACGGCCGGCGCTCTGAACCGGAGCAGCCGGATTCGCCCCAACCGGTTGTTCACCGCTGATTCAGGGATCGTGGTCTATCGCGCCGGCCACGTGTCCGCTGCAAAGCTCGACGAGACAAGAGAACGGCTGATCCAAATCCTGAGCGAGAACTGACCTGGTCACTGTTTCAATCGAATCGTCACGACACCGGAGTCATCCTCGTACACGACCCTCTCGACGTGCTCGCGAATTCGGCGGCTATCGAGTTCGTCGCGGTGCTGGCGGGGCAACTGATCCGCGACTGCCGCCTCGATGATCCCGGCGGCAACCTGATATCCGCAAGGCGGACGGCCACCCGCCGTTGCCCGGCATCGGTAATAACGGTAGACGATGTTGCCGCGCCGAGTACTATGCGGCGTCAGTGGGCGGTCGCAGGCTCCGCAGTAGATTCTCCCTTTCAGCGGCCACATCGCTCCATAGCGGGAGGTGTGCTCCTTCCGGGTCCGGCGGTCATCCAGTGCTTTCGCGACGGCGTTAAACAACTCGTAGCTGATGATCGGATCGTGGCGCCCGAGCCGAATGCCGTTGCCATCCCGCAGCATCCCAACGTGAACCGGATTGCGCAGCGTTGCCACGATCTGCCGCGCGGTCCACGGTCCACCGCAGCGTCCGCTTGTCGCCTTCGTGCAATAACCGCGGCAATTGGCTTCCTCCGCAATCTGCGACGGTTTCTTTCCGGCGGCTGCTTCGCCGAAGAACCACTTCACGGCTGCTGCTTCTTCGTCGTTGGGCACAAGTTGTCTTGTGAGCGGATTGGACTCGTAGCCGAAGGGAACGCCTCCAGCGAATCGCAGTTGGCGCGACTTCAGCTTCGCCCGCGAATCCGAAATGCGTGCCGCAATCAGTTCGCGCTCGAACTCCGCGAACGAGGCCATGATATTCAGCATGAAGTTGTCCTGCGCCGAATGGCCGAGTTCGGGAGCAGTGACGATCACGAGTCCTACTTCGAGGCGCCGGAACTCGTCGAGCAGCGTCACGCAGTGGCGCACGCTCCTGGACAGGCGATCGAGGCGGTGAACGAGGATCTGATCGACAGCACCACGCCGAATGAGAGCAAGCAATCGGTTCAGCGCCGGGCGGTCGAGCGACGCCCCGGAGTGGCCGTCGTCGTCAAACTGGTCGGGCAAAAGCGTCCAGCCGTGCTCGCGCTGGGACTCCACATACAACCGGCACGCCTCGTACTGGACCTCGCACGAGGGCAGAGGATCAGACGAACTCACCGACTGGCGGGTGTAGATGGCGCACCGAACCGGCCTACGGTGCGACGCCTCTTCGGAGGCATTGAGCACTGATCCAATTCTCCGTCATCGGCGATGCAGTTCGAAAGCGGTTCAGAAAGGGCTGCCTCTTTCAACAGGGCCGTTATGCCGATCTC
>JAMCRS010000296.1:1464-11089 GCA_023380675.1 Chloroflexota bacterium | reverse complement strand
CGCGGGCGCGCTAACATTCCACTTGACGGTGGAGGATTGGCCGGCCGTGATGGTGACTGTGCGCGTGAGCGCCGACGACAAGATCAGGTTGGTCGCGGTAATTCCGACTGTCACCGTCTGCGGCTGCTGGGTCGAGTTTCGCACGACGGCGGCCAGCGTCAGCCGGTCTCCGACATTGACGAAACGCGGCAGGACGGGCCGGACGATCAGGTCCTTTGTGACGAGAGTGTCCGCCGTCGCCCGGCCGACCTGCGTGGAACCGGTGACCCCGTTCGCGATGGCCGTCCACGTGGTCAGATTATCCGGGAGCTTGACGTCCACCGTCGCCTGTCCGTTCTTGTTGGTCACGATGGCCGGGTTCCAATAGGCTATATCCGGGAAGCTTTGCCGCGGCTCTTCCGATCCACCGCCGCCGCCCCCAAAGTCCTGGCGCTCGTTCACGCGCGCGAGGTAAACGGTGAGCGATTGAGCGGTCTTGACGGCCAGGTCACGCGTCCCGTAGAACGCGTCCACGATGTTCGGGCCGGTATCGCTTGCGAGCGCCAGCACGGCTTTGTCCACGACCGACAGGGACACCTCGGCGCTCACCGGCTGGCCCGAGGCGTCGGTCGTCGTAATCGCGTAGGTCGCCTTATCCTGCGGGGAGTACTGTGGTTTGGTCGACGCGATACTCACGTTGAGGTTCTTGGCGTCCGAAACCACTTTGAGGTTGGCGAGCCCGAATTTGAAGCTGGGTATCCCATCGGACGAGCCGCCTTGCGGCATCAGGATCGCACTGACGTACACGTTGGGAAAGTACGAGTCCTCAATCGGCACGTCGATCGCGGCGCTGTTCGAGTCGAGTTTCACGAGCTGGTGCGAAATGATTTCGCCCCGCTCGATCGTCACGAGCGCGGTCGCCTTTTGGTACGGGGATTGAATGAGGACCTTGGCCGTATCCCCGATGTTGTACTGCTTTTTGTCCAGCACCAGCCCGATCCGGTCGTCGTTCTGGAACTCCCAGGAGACGAACTGGGCCCGATCACTGACCCACAACCAGGTCTCTCCGAGGACGCGGTTGCCGCGCGCATCCTTGCTCTGCGCGTCCAAGCGGTACGAGCCGCCCCGGGGCGGAGTGAAGGCCAGTTGATATTTGCCGGCCGCGTCGGTCGTGGGATCGCCGTCCTGCACGTGGGTATCGATTTCGTCGCACTTCCAGGTACTGCGGCCCTTGTCGTCTTTGGTCTGGTGACAGTCCCAATTCACGAGGTCGAGCGTATAGGTCACCGGCACGCTTCCGACCGGCTTGCCGACGGTATCCAGCGTCTGGACGTCAAAGCGCGCCTCGTCTCCGGTGGAAACGACATAGTCCGTCGGCTTCATTCCGATGTATACGGCGCCGCGATGGATGAGCGCGCTGGCGGTCGCGGACTGAGGCTGGTTCGCTTCGTCCGTGACAGTCGCTTCGAGCGTATAGGTCTGGCTCCGCTCCTCCGTCGATATGTTGGCCGGGAGGTGTAAAACCAGCTCGCCGTTGGCGTTCAGAACCGAATCGTCCGACGAGACCTCGCGGCCGTAACCAAAGAAACGTTGACCGGCGACCTCGCCGAAATCATAATCGCCGCCGCTCCAATAAAAGTAATAGTCGTTGGAGTAGAGGGTCCAGTGGACCTTGGCGCCGGAGACGGCTCCGCCGAAAAAGTAGCTCGCTCGAACCGTCGCCGTGATCGAGTCGCCGTTGATATACGCATCGCGGTCCAGACTGACGCTCACCGAATATTCCGGTTTGCGGTATTCCTGGACCTGGATCTCGTTGGAGTATTGCTCGTCCCCGATCGTGGCGACGACCTGGTACGAGCCCAAGCCGGCCTCGGGATTGATCGCGAATGAGTCGGCCAGCGAGCCGAATTGATCCGTCTTGAGGGGCTGGTCGAACAGAACGCGGTCCTGCCAGTCGCTCACCTTGACGTGCACATCCGTGCCGGCCGGCGGGAGCGAATAGGCGCCGTCGTCGTCACTGCGAACGATGGCCTTGAAGTAGACGGTCTGACCCGGCCGATAGATCGGTCGGTCGGTGTAGATGTAGACGCGATGAGTCGATTTGAGCGGGTCCCACTGCCATTGGACGCCGTCGAACCGCCACGGCTCGATGCCCTGTTCCCAGGTGTCGCTCACGGCCGCGACGTCCCCTTCGCGCACCCCTATCACGTACAGGTCGTCCTTCGTCGGCTGGATCGCGCCCTGATAGATGCCGTCCGAGTCGGTCGCGCCGGTACCGACCGTCTCGCCCTTGGAGTTGAAGAACGTCAGTAATAGCTTGTCGACCGGCGAGCCGTCGCTCAGGCCGGTCGCCCAGACGAGGACTTGATCGTTCGTCCGCTTGAGCGTAAGCGTGGTCTTGGTGGCGACGAGCACCTGGGTATCGTTCACGCCTTCCGGCGAAGAGACCGTCAGAAAATAGGTACCCGCGTCCAGCGGATCCAGGCTGAGATCCTGGGTGATGTACTGGTCGATCGGCGCCTTGGGCGCGATGCTCCAGGTCTTTAGCGGCGCACCCTGCGGCTTGAAATTGCGCCAATCGTCGTACGAAAAGGCGAGCGACTTGACGTACGTCTGCGTATCGAATCTGTACAGCGCGGCGTCCACGTGCGAAACATTTACCGACTGCAACTTGAGCGTGGTCGGCTTGTCGGCCTGCGTGACACCGTAGCGGCCGATGTTGATGATAGCCAGGTAGGGATACTGCTGCGTCGTCGTGAAGGACCAATCAAAATCCTTGGCCACCGTCAAGCCGAGCGTGTCCTTTGCGCCGCTTGGGAGGAAAATGTGGTACTCCGTCGAAGGCCGCAGGTTTCCTCCGATGACGAGCTGCCGCCCCTGCCACTGCAGCTGCATGTCCGATATGGCCGGATCGACCTTGAGGCGCTGCTGGACCGATTGTTCATCCATCATTCGATTGAAGGTGATCGTCAGCCGGTCCTTGAGATACGCAAACTCGGCTCCCTGCTGCGGCTCCGTTCCGACGATCGTGGGAGGAGCCAGGATGTCGAACGACCAGGAAAAGTCACTTTCGGCGCGACGGAGGACCCAACTGCGCGCTTGCCGCGTTACCGTCACGCTGACCGTCGTGCTGAGCGGCCAGGTCTGGGAGGGAGTAAACACGGCAGTGCGGCCGCTCCAATTCCACGTACCGGTCACCTTGGGTGAGATTTCAACCGCGCTGTCGTTCGGGGTCATCGGAGTCAGAAAGGTAACCGTGACCGGGGAGCTCGGCGACACGTCTTTCTCGCCATAGGCAGGCGCGTATTCCAGCACCTGGGGGGCGCGCAAGGGCCGCAAGACCTCCTTGAGGCCGGCTGGCGTGATGCCGCGAAGTGCATTCGTGATGGGCTTTTCGATCTCGGTAAACTGAAAGAGCGCGGCGCACACGACCAACAACGCCAAAACGGCTAGCGCGAGGACGATCAGGCGGCGGGAGGTTTTCGTCGAATACATCAATCCTCCAATGCGGAATCTCTAACCCGGTTTCAGTGGAAACGTGTTTCAGCGGCAAGCGCTCGTTTCGACGTGCGCTCTGCGGCTCGGTTCTGCTATGCGGGAACGGCGATCGACAGGGATCGCAGGACTGCGTCAAGGTCCGCCGGCAAGGGCGCCGTAAACAGGGTCTCGCGCGAGCCGCCGGGCAACGTCAAGCCGAGCTTGTACGCGTGAAGGAACTGCCGGTTCAAGCCCAGAGGATTGCGTCTCTTCCCGTAAACTGCATCCGCAACTACCGGATAGCCAAGAAAAGCAAAATGAACGCGAATCTGGTGGGTCCGACCGGTCTCTGGCTCCACTTGGACGAACGCATAACGGCCGAAACGGGTCGGGGCGGACAGCGCCAGCGTCCGGTACGTCGTGACTGCCGCGCGCGCGTGCGAAGATCCCGCCCGTCCCGCGATCACGGCCATTTTCTGGCGATGCCTGGGATCGCGGCCCACTGGCGCGTCGATCTTGCCGCGCGGTGGCTTGAGCTCGCCCTCGACGAGCGCGAGGTAGGTCTTGCGCACGCTGTGAGATTTCCACTGCGTCTGCAACTCGCGCATCGCCGCATCCGTTTTTGCCGCGACGATGATTCCGCTCGTCTCACTATCCAGACGATGAACGATGCCCGGACGTTCCACACCGCCTACGCTCAGGCCGGGGCAGTGTGCGAGAATAGCGTTCACGAGGGTGCCAGATGGATGTCCGGCGGCAGGATGAACGACCATGCCGGGCAGTTTATTGACGACAAGCACGTCGTCGTCCTCGTATAGAACGTCGAGCGGGATCGGCTCAGGCCGCGCGGCGGAAGGCTCTGGCGGAGGGACGCGCACGACGATGGTCTCCCCCGTTCGTACCCGGTAGCTCGCTTTGCGAAGAACACCGTCGATGCGGACGTCTCCGTCGTCGATCAGTCGCTGCACCGAGGCGCGCGACAACGACGGCATCTGCTCGCTGATATAGCGATCAACACGGTCGCCGGAGGCTTGGACGATGAGGGTAACCGGATCAGGCATAGGTGGAGCGTGCCGCAACGTCAGGCATTGTAGAAAGCCACTCGAAGGAGAAGGCGACCCAGCCTCCAGCCCGTTGTCCCCTCCGTATCGCTTCGGGGACCTTTCGACCTGAAGGGAGGCCATGTCTTGGGCAGTAAGCCGTGCGCCAGAATTAGAGCAAGCGACGAGCCGTCTCGTTTATCAGCTCCGACCGTCGAGTCGACAAGTCCTGACCGGGCGCCGGGTACGGCGCGTATAACAAAAACCCCAGCGAGTCGGCTGGGGCTATCCTAGACCGTTGCCGGAAGATTCCCTATTCTCAGGGCTATCCGACGACGCCATTGCCGTCTGCGCCGCAGACTCCTTCGGCGGAGTCCGCATCAGGTGGAACATCAGTAGCCCGACTCCCGAAACGATCGCAAGGTCTGCGACGTTGAACACCGGCGTGTAGCGCACGTAGAAAAGGTCGACGACCGATCCATAGCGCAGCCGATCGGCCAAGTTGCCGATTGCGCCGCCCAACTGAAGGCCGAGGCTCAGGCGCACGAGCCATTGCCCCGCCGGAATCGACCGATAGTAGAGGACGATGACGACGGACACGGCGAGCGCAACGAACGTAAACACGAGCGAGAGCTGCGGAAACAAGCCAAACGCCGCGCCGGAATTGGTGATGTGGGTAAGGACGAAGATCTGCCGGAGCGGAGGGAGCACGTCGAGCGTCGTATTGATTGGAATATTCTGGATGACCCACGCCTTGCTGAATTGGTCTGCCAGCAAAACGACCACCGCCACGACGGGCAGTACCAAATCGCGAAACTTCATCAACAAACCTCTATTATGCGGCCGCCCTAGCGGTCCGCGTCTGCAATTTCGCGCACGCGATACAGAGGGTGGCGGAAGGCATTACCTTCAAGCGCTCCTCTGAAATGGGACCCTTGCATCGTTCACACACGCCGTACGTACCCTTTTCCGCGCGCACGATCGCGCGCTCGATCTCCGTCAGCATGCCTTCCAGGTGTCGGTGCAACGCGAGCGTTTTGGCCTGTTCCGAGACCTCTGTCGCATCGTCGGCCATGTGATTCCCGGTGGTCGGGTGGTCCTGTTCCACGACCTCCTGGTGTCTCAGCTCGGCGAGCAAGCGGCTGCGTTCTTTGCGCAGCGCGCGCAAGACCGGGGAGTCGAGCGGGCGCGGCTCGATCTCGATCGGGGCAGGCAGCGTCCGGTGCACCTGCAGCGCCGATTTGGCGGATTTGCTCGCTTTGGTAACAACCCGTTGGACGAGCCCTCCGCGTTCCGTTTTCCTCTGCGGATTCGTCTTTTTGGGCATGGTGCGCCTCCACTGGCACGAACGGAGCAACGACATTGTTGGCAACACCGTTCGAACGCAATTGTAAGCGCAATCGCCTTTGCGTGCAAGTCGGCAGGTCAGGCGAGGAGAGGCTGCCCACATCCGCTGCCAGGCGCTCAAACCTTGAGTATGCCGATCGTCGCCTTTTCCCCGTCGACGGTATCGTCCACCACGGTGGCGCCCGCCGGAGCAGCGCCTGGCGCTAGCGCGTCGCACAGCGTCTCGCCGGCGATATAGTCACGGAAGGACTCGACCGCTCTCGCGAGCTTGGGGGCCGCCGTATAGTGCACCCGGATATGGTCTGACACGTCCAGTCCGGCGCTTTTGCGGAGGTCCTGCACGCGGCGGACGAACTCTCGCGCGAGTCCTTCTGCGACGAGGTCGGGGGTCAGCACGGTATCGAGAGCGACCACGAGAGTCCCTTCGGACATGACGGCCAATCCCGGCTTGGGCTGGGGCGTGACGAGTACGTCGCCAGCCGTCAGCTCGACCGTTTGACCGCTTACGGTGATGGTCACCGGCTCGCCGGCATGCGTCTGCACCGCGACCGAGCTCGCATCGAGCCCGACGAGCGCTCCTTGTACTGCGGTGGTCAGCGCTTTGCGCTTGTCACGCAGCTCTTTGCGCCTTACCTTGTCGTCTTCCGCGAGGTCCGGCGGCTCGGGCACCATCTGCTTTATCTTTTCCGAGAGCGTCTGCAGATTCGGCCGCAGTTGATACGTCACCAAATCCTGTTCGCGTTCTGCGAACTCGAGTCTCTTGACATTCAGCTCGTCGGCGACGAGGTCGAGCAGGTGAGTAAGTGCCTCCCGCTGGGCAGCGTCGGCCACGACAATCGCCCGGGCGAGCGGCTGTCTGATCTTGATGTTCTTGGACGAGCGGGTCGAGTGCCCGAGCGTAACGACCTGCCGCGCCGTCGCCATGTCGACGAGGAGCTTCGGATTGGCATGAGCCGCGTCCGGCCGCGGGAACAGACAGTGGTGGACGCTTTCCGGCGCGTTCGGGTCGACCGAGCGCACCAAGTTCTGATATATCGACTCGGTCACGAACGGCATGAACGGCGCGAGGAGCTTGGCGAGAGTGACCAGCACCTCGTACAGTGTCGCATATGCGGCTTGCTTATCCGCGTCGTCTTCGGATTTCCAGAAACGGCGTCGCGAGCGCCGCAGGTACCAATTGCTCAGATCGTCGACAAACGGTTCGACCGATCGCGTCGCACGGGGCACGTCAAAATCGTCCAGCGCCGCGGTTACCTCGGTTACGACCTCTTGCAGACGCGACAATATCCACCGGTCGAGCAGCGGTCTTTCGACCGCGGCATCGGCGGTGCTGGGAGTCCACTTGTCCAGGTTGGTGTAGGTTACAAAGAACGAATAGACGTTCCACAATGGAAGCAGGAAGGTCCTGCGGGTCTCGTCCGCTCCGTGGAAGCCGAACAGCATGTTGGACTCGTAACGCTGTCGCGAGTACATCCAGCGCATGACGTCGACGCCGACCGTTTCCGCCGCTTCGTTGAATTCGATCATGTTGCCGGCGGACTTGTGCATCGGTCGCCCATCCTCGGCAAACAGCGTACCAAATCCGAGGATGGTCTTGAACGGAGGGCGGTTCTCCATCACGGTCGCCATCGCGAGCAGCGAATAGAACCAGTTGCGGAACTGGCCTGGAAAGGACTCTGTGATAAAGTCGGCCGGGAACCATTTGGTCCAGAAAGCGTGGTCGCTGCGATAGCCCATGGTCGAGAGCGACACGATGCCGGCGTCCAGCCACGGGTTGCCGACGTCCTTTACGCGTTGAGTCACGGCGCCGCAGTTGGAGCATTTGATCTTGACTTGGTCAATGTACGGCCGGTGGGGGGAGTGCCCGGCGAACTCAGCCCAGCCTTCGACGGAGCGAGCACGCAGCTCGTCCTCGCTGCCGATCACGTCAAAGTGTCCGCAGCTCGTGCACTCCCAGATCGGCAGCGCCAGACCCCAATAGCGCTTTTTGCTGATCATCCAGTCGTGCATGTTCTTGAGCCAGTCCATTTCACGATCGTAGCCGAACCCCGGAATCCAACGGATCTGGTCGACGACATCCATGATCTGATAGCGCAGGCTGTGTGTTTTCTCCTCGGCCGTGAGCTCCTCGCGCGGCTTGTCGTACACTTTGCCCATGCTGATCAACCACTCGTCGACGAGACGAAAGACCAATTGAGTCTTGCAGCGCCAGCACGTGGGGTAGTGGTGAGTATAGTCGTCCTGCCGATAGAACATTCCGTTGCGATTCAATCCGTCCGCGACGCGGGGCGCGACTTGAAAGACGCTCATGCCGCTGAATTCCCCAAAGCCATCGATGAAGACCCCGTTTTCGTCGAGCGGAGCGACGATGGGGAGGCCATATTCCTTGCCGAGGGCAAAGTCTTCGGCGCCACAGCCGGGCGCGATGTGAACGAGACCCGTTCCCTCCGCCTCGCCTACGTCCTTCCACATCACGACACGGTGTGCCTGCGCTGCGCTCGACGCTGGACGCGTGACGTGATTCTTGAGCTCGAGGGGGACGTAGCCGCCCTTTTGGCGTTGGGCGACGAGCTCGTCGAACGGGCCGTCATAAGTCCATCCATCCATCGCGCTGCCCTTGAGTGTCTCCAATACCTGAAACGCGCCCTTGAGCGCGTGCGTCGTGTGCTCAGAAAGATAGTAGACGGCGTCTCCCTGCTTGACTTTGACGTAGTTGAGGTCTGGACCGGCGGCTACGGCCACGTTCGACGTGAGGGTCCAGGGCGTCGTCGTCCAGACCAGCAGGTATTCGCCCTGGCGCCCCCGCAGCGGCAGACGAACGGTCAGGCTAGGATGCGTGAGGTCGGGGTAATCCTCCGTGCTAATCTCGTGCTCGCTGACGCCGGTGCCGCAGCGCGCGCACCACGGCATGACGTCCGTCCCTTTGTAGATCCAGCCTCGCTCGGCGCACCGCTTGAGTAAGCCCCAGATCTGATAGTTGTTCTCGTCGCTAAAGGTAAAATACGAGCCGCCCAGCTCGGGGAGTCCCAGCCGGCCGACCAACTGTTCCACCGTGCCGCTCACTTTGCCGCGGGGGCCGTCGAGTGTGAGCTGTTGACTCGGGTCCTGCCCCAGTCGGTCGCGCAGGAGCCGGAGAGTATCCGGATCGTTCCAGTCCATCCACATTCCCAGCCGGATCGACTGCTCGGATTGGACAGCAGCGTAATTCAGCACGCGCTGCTTGCACAGGACGACGAACTTGGCCAATCCGAAATCTTCGATGTCCCGTTTGCTCTTGAACTTCTGCTCCTTTTCGACTTCGACCTCGACCCACAAGCCCTGGCAGTCAAAACCGTTCTGCCAGCGCTCGTCGCATCCCTGCATCGCATGGTAGCGTTGGAACAGGTCCTTGTAGGTCCGGCCCCAGGCGTGATGAACGCCCATCGGGTTGTTCGCGGTGATGGGGCCGTCGACGAACGACCAGGTCGGCGCGCCGGCGCGCAAGGCGCGCAGCTTGGCGAACGCGCCGGCCTCTTTCCACCATTTCAGTATGTTCCGCTCGAGCTCGGAAAAGTTCGTCCGGCTTGAAATGGATCTAAACATGACCACTCCTATTCCACCGCAATTCTGAGCCTCTTGTTGATCTTGCCCTTGCTCTCGTGGCCCACGACCTTGATGCGTCCCACTTCACGGGTATTCGCGACGTGTGTGCCGCCGTCAGCCTGCAGGTCGAGACCGACGATCTCGACGACGCGCACCTGCTGGATATCCGGCGGAAGCAAGTTGATCTTGGTGCGGATCAA
>JAMCRS010000296.1:0-1454 GCA_023380675.1 Chloroflexota bacterium | reverse complement strand
GGATCAAGTCCGGGATCTGGAACGCCTCTTCCCGCGGCAGCACCCGCACGCGAATGTCGCGCCCGGCGGCGATCTCCGCATTCACCTTCTGCTCGATCTCCTGCGCGAAGGTCGAGCTCATGTGCTCGAGCTCAAAGTCCATACGAGCGGCGAGCGGTTCCATGTCCCCGCCGGTGACGCTGACCCCATAGTCGCGGAAAATCGTCCCGCACAGGATGTGGAGCGCGGTGTGCGTTCGCATGAATTTGTAACGCCGGTCCCAGTCGATCACGCCGTGGACGCTCGCGCCGGGTGCGAATGCGGCGGGCCGGTCGAGCTTGTGCCAGGCTTCGCCGGCCTGCTTTTTCACCTCCAGCACGCGGTACTCGTCATCTCCGGCTCGCAGCGTCCCGGCGTCGCTCTGTTGGCCGCCGCCGCGCGGGTAGAACGCGGTGCGGTCGAGAGCGACGAGGTCGCCGTTGACGGCCGTCACCGTCGCATCGAATTCCTTCAAATACGCATCGGACTGGGAAAGCAGCTCGGTCACTTGTTCCTCCTTGCGTCACCCGTCGATCCTGGCGTCCGCCCGCGGGCGGCCTTTTTTCCCGGAAGGGATCGCCTCCGCCGGCAAACAAAAAACTCCCGCCCCCAAAGGGACGAGAGTTTCTCTCGCGATACCACCCTTTTTGATGTTGCGTGCGGCTCCGGCGACGCCGTCGAACGGCGTGCCGGGGAGACCCACTCGCATCCGCTTTACTCAGGGACAGTCATCCCTGCGCCGTGGCTAACAGGTGACGATTCCGTCGCAATCTACTCGCCGCCGGGCCAATCGTACGCCGGGTGTAATTCACTGCCGGCGTCCTTGCTCGCGACTTTGGTTGCGCCGCTCCGGAAGGATTTTCGGCGAGGTTTGGCGCCTGGCTCACACCGTACCAGGCTCGCTCGAGCCGTCCGCTCGCCTACTCGTTTCCATCACTGCGTTTAGCCGAGTATAGCGGAATCGAACACGCTTGTCAAGGTTCGGGGAGCAGAGGGCCAGACACGATGCCGACCAATTCTGCTTGCAGCGCTTGCTCGCGCTGCTCGTCGATGTCGCCGCTGTACATGAGCGCCTCGTGCCCCCGCTCGCCGGTGCGGATCCGGATCACGTCGTCCACCGGGTAGACGAAGATCAGCCCATTCCCCGGCGCGCTCGTGCTGCCCGCTTTCGAGATCGCGTCCACGGCCCGGTCGACATTGTGGTCGCTCAAGACGATATTGAACTGGACGCGCGGCTCCAGGTCAGCCTGGCTCGTACCGACCTTTCCTTCCAGAACGATCCCCTGGTTGCGCCCATAGCCGCGGACCGTCGTAATGTTCATGCCTACGATACCGATCTTGCGGAGCGCGTCTTTGACGTCGTTCAGCCTTTCTTCTCGAATGATCGCCTCGATCTTCTTGGTCACATTGCCTCCTTGATACTTGCAGTTTCCCTT
>JAMCRS010000295.1 GCA_023380675.1 Chloroflexota bacterium | reverse complement strand
GATCAAAACTTCGGAGCGGCAGACGGTTGAGCTGCCTTACGACGGCACGCCGGTAGGGGCCTGCTACAAGGCGGACGCCGGCCTTGTCGCGAAGGCCATCGAGTGCGCGCGTCAGGGCGCCCGGCTCATGCGGCAGCTCACGAATTGCGAGCGCGCCGAACTGCTCGACCGAATCACCGCAATCGCGCGTCGCGATGTCGCCGAGTTCGCGCAGCTCATCTGCTGCGAGACCGGCAAGCCGATCAAGGAAGCGCGTGGCGAAGCCGAGCGCACGCTGCAGACACTGATCGCTTCGACCGAGGTCGCGCGCCAGATGCGCGGCGAGGTCGTTCCGATCGACGCAGCGCCGATCGGCAAGGGCCGCATGGCTATGACCGTGCGCGAGCCGCTCGGCGTGATCGGCGCGATCACCCCGTTTAACGTCCCGTTTAACCTGGCCATGCACAAAGTGGGTCCGGCCCTGGCCGCCGGCAATGCGATTGTGCATAAGCCGGCCAGCACCACGCCGCTGACGGCGCTGCGGTTCGCCCGCGTCATCGAGGAAGCGGGAGCGCCCAAGGGGGCCTATAACGTCGTGACCGGCGCGGGCTCCGTCATCGGCAACGCCCTCGTGGAAAGCCCCGACGTGGCGATGATCACGTTCACCGGAAGCAAGGAAGTCGGCCTGGGAATTCGCGCCAAAGCCGGTTTGAAGCGCGTCACTCTCGAGCTCGGCAGCAACTCCGCGGCGGTGATCGAACCGGACGCCGATCTCGACGCCGCGGTCTCGCGCTGTGTCATGGGCAGTTTCGCGCACAGCGGCCAGCTCTGCATTTCGGTGCAGCGGATCTACGTACACGAGTCGGTGGCCGACGCGTTCCTCGCGAAATTCGCCGCCGCTACAGCGAAGCTCAAAATCGGGCACCCGTTCGAGGAAGATACCGACATCTCCTCGCTCATCACCGAGCAGGAAGCCGTGCGTGTGGAAGCGTGGATTCAGGAAGCCGTGCGGCAGGGCGCGCGCCTGGTCTGCGGCGGCGGGCGGAAGCGCGCCACGATCGAGCCCACGATTCTTGCGGATGCCTCGCAGGGCACGCGCATCTCTTGCAAGGAAGTTTTCGCCCCGGTAGTCATCGTAAACCGCTACAAGACGCTCGACGAGGCGATCGCCCTGGTGAACGACAGCATCTACGGTCTCCAGGCCGGGATCTTCACGCGCGATCTGGAACGGGCGTTCCGCGCCGCCCGCGAATTCGAAGTCGGCGGCGTGATCATCAACGACGTGCCGACATTCCGCGCCGATCACATGCCCTACGGCGGCGTGAAAGAGAGCGGAACCGGACGTGAAGGCCCGAAGTATGCCGCCGAAGAGATGTCGGAAATCAAGATCATCTGCTGGAAAGTTTGAAACACGATTGGGAGAGAATTCATGCAATTATTTATCGATACCGCCGATGTCGCGCAGATTCGGGAAGCCCGGGACTGGGGCATCATCGATGGCGTAACCACTAATCCCACGCACATCGCCAACTCGGGAAGGCCTTTCGATGAGGTTTTGAAAGAGATCTTCGACCTCGTGGACGGCCCCATCAGCGTGGAATCCGTCAGCACCAATGCCGAGGGCATCATCGCCGAAGGCCGGCGGATCGCCGCATTCCACAAGAACGCAGTGGTCAAGGTGCCGATCATGATCGAAGGGTTGAAAGCGGTGAAGGTGCTGGCCAGTGAAGGAATTCACACCAACGTCACGCTCGTTTTCAGCCCGCTGCAGGCTTATCTCGCGGCCAAAGCCGGCGCCACCTATGTCAGCCCGTTTATTCACCGCCTCGACATGGTGGGACATGAAGGCGCCGAATTGATCCGGCAGATCCGCGATATCTACGACACCTACGGGTTCGAAACCGAGATCATCGCGGCCAGCATCCGCAACGTGAAGCAGGTCCTCGATTGTCTCCTGGCCGGCTCCGACATTGCCACGATGCCGTTCGACATGCTCAAGTCGCTGTATCAGCACCCGCTGACGGACGACGGCCTCGAGAGCTTCCTGAAGGACTGGAAGCGCGTCCCGCCCAGCCGCCTGTTCGCCACGGCGTAGCCGCACATCCCCGTCGAGCGTGGGGCCGGCATCCCGCCCGCCCCACGCTCGAAAACCTTCTCCGCGGTGGCGTGCAGTCTGCCGCGCTGTGGCGTCGCCGGCTGTCATTCCGCTCCGAGAATGTGACTGGGAGCTATCCTGGTCGCTCTACATGCTGGAATCAGGGTCGCGACTAGCGTCACGATCGAGAGGAAGAATGCGGCCATGGCAAACGTTGGCCAGTCGGTGGCGCTGACCCCATACAACAATGTGCGAAGGAGGCGGGTGAAAAACAGCGATAGTGCGAGTCCGATAACGATGCCGACCGATGCGGGCAGTAGTCCCTCTCTGGCGACTAACGCCAGAATATCCAATCTTCCCGCACCGACCGCCATGCGGATCGCCATCTCGCCTAATCGAAGACGAGTCCAGTATGCGACTGCACCGTAATGTCCGACTGCCGCCACAATAAGTGAGAAGTTGGCGAGGATCGCGAGCATGACGGAGTACAGCCTCCGCTGGGATAGCAATCGAGAGAGGGCGTGTTCCGCGGTCTGCACCTCAAAGACAGGCAGGCGGCTGTCAACGGAATGGACCACTTGCCTGATCGTTGGGGCCATGCTCAGGGGGTCTACTGCCGTTCGAACGGCAAAGGTCATCCATGGCCTGGGGAGCTGCTCACAGCTCATGTAAACTTCCTCGCGCGGCGGCGCTCCGATGGGTTCACGGGACACGCTGCCGAGTACTCCGACAATTCTGACCTTTCCAACGCCTTGAAAGATGAGGGCTTGATCGACCGCGCTGTAGCTGTGCTCAGCACTGGGGAAATATCGCCGGGCGAAGGATTCATTTACAGTGGCTACTATAGGCGCACCCGGTGCACGATCCTGCGCGGCAAACTCGCGACCACCCAGTAGGGGGATCCCCATAAGTGAGGCATACCCGGCGGTAATGCACCCCACATCGGCGAGTTTGCGCTTCTCTGGCGGAACAGGCGGTTCGCCGTCAATCGAGAACGACATGTCAATCAGGCGTCGTCCGACGGGGAACTCGCTCGTACCGGCAACGCCCTGAACTCCCGGCGCCGACCGCAGCCGGTCGAGGATGAGCCAGTAGGCCGCATCTCTTATTTCCCTATTGACAACTGGAAGTGCAACCCGAAAAGATATTAACCGATCCGGATTGAACCCTGGATGTATAGCCTCGATGTTCAGAAGGCTCCTGAGGAGCAACCCCGAAGCGACGACCAGGGTCATTGAAATCGCAACCTGTGCGACGGTCGCGATGGTGCGGACGCGGGAATGCCGCCAGTTCGTCGCGCCGCGGCTGCGCGCGTGAATAACGCAAGCCGCTTCAATGCGCGAGAGGCGAAGTGCCGGGACGCAGCCAATAGCCAGAACTATCAACCCCGAGATGAGGATGCAGAAGGCTACGACAGCAGCATCAGGGCAAAATCCCCCCGGCTGCGAGCTGTGGCCCTCGACCAGGCGTCCGATCAGCATCGCTCCCCACGCACCACCAATGAGGCCCACGATTGAGATTGCGGCTACACGGAGCATACCCTCAGAAATTACTTGCAGAACAATCCTCGCCCGGGTAGCGCCGAGTGCGATGCGGACGGCGATTTCGGACTCCCGGTTAACCGCACGCGCCAGGACCACGCTGGCAACGTTCAAGCATGCGATTAGCAGCACGAGGGCTACCGAAGCTGATAGCGCCACAAGCAAGAGGCGCACGTTTCCGACGATGCGGTCCCGCAGCAGCATCAATCTCACGCCAAAGCCGCGGTTGCTCACCGGGTAATCGATCTCCAACCGGCGCGCAATTGCCGCCATATCCGCCACGGCGGACTGAAATGGTCTGTTGCGCTTTACGCGCCCGAGCACTTCGAATCCGCGTACGCGGCGATTCAAAATCCGAGAGGGCCCCTCCGGGATCCACGCATCCGCATCAAGCGGATACCGAACATTCGGAGGCATCACGCCAACGACCGTGTAAGAGCGCTGGGTAGTGGTGATGGGCCTTCCCAAGATCGACCGATCGGACCCAAAAGATCGCGACCACAGTTCGTGACTGATGACCACAACGCCTGGGCTGGCGGGCGTATCCTCTTCCGGCAAGAATCCTCTGCCAAGGAACGGTGGAACGCCTAGAACCGTCCAGAACTCCGCAGTCACCGCTACGACTCGTATCCGCTGAGTTTCGAAACCGCTCGTCAGGTTAAAGTCGATCGGGTTTCCGAAAGCAGCCATGTGGGCAAAGGTACGATTTTGAAGCTGCCAGTCCAGGAATTCCGGGAAAGAAATCGGGAACGGCCCGCCTCGCAACGTCGCGGTGATCACAACCAGACGATCGGGATCCGAAAAAGGCAGCGGTCGAATGAGTACGCTATTTGCTACGGAGAACACGGCGGTACTCGCCGCGATACCCAACCCGATTGTCAGGATAATAGCAATTTCCGCACCGGGAGCCTTGGTCATCGCGCGAGCGGAGTTGCGC
>JAMCRS010000294.1:1825-4357 GCA_023380675.1 Chloroflexota bacterium | reverse complement strand
GTGTTGCGGAAGCGCATATCGTCGCGCATCCAGGCGTCGAGCATCTCCTGGGGGATTCGCGCGTTCGTATCGACGGTAAGCGGGGTGTTGGCGAAGCGTTCCGCCCATTCCCGCGCGGTGCGCTCCTGAGCCTCTGGATCTGGAATCGCGGCTTCGTCCAGTACATCTTCCAAGTCGCTCAGGTTGTAGCGGCAATCGTTGAAAGCATGGACCGTGACTTCCTTCGCATGCGTCGGATCCTTGTGGTTCAGGGTGCCGGGAATGCGAAGGACGCGCGCCAGGTCCGACAGCCGGTCGTAAGTCCACCCGCGCGCGGCTGAGTTGAGGCGCAGCAGAGTGTGCCACCTGTTGATCAGGCCCGCGACCTTCTTCCGCTCCTCCGGCTTCTCGAAGATGTACGGCTCCTTGAAAAGCCACCAGGCGTGGGCGCCATTGCCGGTCGCGACGACCACCGTTGGCGGAAGTTCCACGGGAAGAATCATGAGGGCCTCCGGGATGCTCGGCGGCAGCGCCTTCTTGTGGGCGTCCGATTTCAGATCGAGATCGGCCCAGAATCCGGCGATGCCCGCGACGTCGTCGGAACCACACCGCCTGGCTGGCCCGTGATCGGCGCGGGACAACCCGACGCCGACATAGACGTCATGCCCGTTCGCATTCGCGGCGAACTGAGCCGCGGCGGGAATCTCGCGGTACCAGTGCGACCGCTTGTCCTGCAACGTCCACAGCAGGACGTACAGATCTTCCGGCTTATACTGCCAGAGCAGATCGAGAAATGCTGCCGGCGTCATCGCGTGAGCTCCCAAAACCTGCGAAGAAACCGGTCTTCAGCGACAGCGGCAGGCCAGGGCAAGATCCACAGATCCTCTGCCGGCGCGAAGCAGCACTCGGTCACGATCCAATCCCAGTCATCGACGGTGGTGACGTCACGGAACTCGGTGGCCAGGATCATCCGGTCGGCCTGCCGCACTGAATCCGGCAGGATCGGCGGAAGATCAAAACGGGCGGCGACCGCGCGCAGAAGGCGGTTCTCCATCTTGCGGTACGCCCGCATGCTCCGGCTGCGCGCCGCGCCTGGGCCCACTCGCGAATCATGGCCTGCGCTTCCTGTTCGATGGCATCGGCGACCTTGGCTGAAGCCACGATCCCCCGCCGCACCACGCTGATGAGCGACTCGCTCTTGCCGAGCTTCCGTGCGACCCGCCGGTTCAGCCCGTAGAGCGGATCGTCCCTGCGGTTCGGCTTGCGTTTGACGATGGGGTGTTTCATAGTTGAGGTGAAGTTGAAATAATAGTATTCGCGAAATCGCGATTATTGTCAATCGTGATTTCGTGTTTGTGCGGCGATTCCGGCTCCGTCCGGCTCCAACTCTATGGAACAGAACCAAATAAAGTTCGGCATCGAGCTGCCAAAAGAACTTCACCGGCAGGTCAAGATTGCAGTCGCGACGCGCGGCCTGAAGATGAAAGACGCTTCGGAACAAGCATTTACGTCGTGGCTGGCCTCGGCCGGCGAAGGCAAGCAGTCCCACAAGGCGGCTGGCGCCGCGCAAGTCGAAGCAGCGTCGCCATTTGGCGGGCTCAGCCCCGAGGAGGAGCAGTATGTGGAGTGGCTCCTCGCCCTGGTGCGGCAGAAGAAGCCGACCCCGTCCGCGGAAATTGCTTTACAGGCTGTCCGCCTAGCGGGTACGGAAGCGATTGGAGAGAAGCCGGTTGCAGGCCGCAAAAAACAGAAAGTGGGATGATTGTAGCGGCCTTTGGCGCTACATGTAGTAGAGTTCCGAGAGATCCACCCCAACTAATCCGCATTTGCGTTCTTCTTTTCTTCGCCATAAAATCGGGCTTATGGCAAACGAAGCGAATCCTAAACTTCGCCTGATCAAAAGGGCGCCCAAGCAGATGGAGCTCGACTTCGTGACCGACGACGACTTTCGCGAGGTGGTGGCGTGGCAGGACATTCAGTGGAAGGCGAACCTCGAAGCGGCCAGGAAGATCGAATCCATCGAGAAACGCATTAAGAGCGGGGCGATGGTCGTGGCGAAGGGCTATTACTTCGACCACGAAAGGCACCTGGTGCGGACCAGAAAGGCGCCGGCGGCGTCCGGCGAGTGAGGGGAAACGGGATGGAGAAACTGAGTCGGTTTGCCGGTCTCCAGGCGCGAATTCGCGATGCAAAATCGCCTGGGGAACTGCTACAGATTGCGGAAGAATTGCGGGAGCGGTCGAAGACCGCTGCCCGCCCCGCCCGCGGCGGCATTCACGCGCAGAACGGCCCGGCTGGCCGGCGGCGCCGTCGTGCATAGCCCTCTCGCGATCTGCTGACGATCGTTCTCAAGTGTAATCACATCAACGACTTGCATTCCACGCGCGGATTGCCCATATATATGTGATGTTGGCCGTCGTCCCACGATGGCGCCGACGCGATTAGGAGCTCTCTCCTTGCGAAGAGACGTATGAGCAATCAGTCAGGCAGTGGTGCTGCAGTCCCCACACGAGCCATCCGCGCCGCGGAGTACGCGCGGATGTCCACCGAACA
>JAMCRS010000294.1:0-1815 GCA_023380675.1 Chloroflexota bacterium | reverse complement strand
AAGTTGCCTTGCAGATGCGACCGTCATGAGCGACCAGCAGATCAGCGCCCCCGGCCAATCGGCGCCTGCCATCCGCGCCGCGGAGTACGCGCGGATGTCCACCGAACACCAGCAGTACTCCATCGAAAATCAGAGCGAAGCCATTCGTCAATACGCCGAAAAACGCGGGATGACGATTGTCCGCACCTACGCCGACTCCGGCAAGAGCGGGTTGCGAATTGACGGTCGCGATGCGCTCAAGCAACTCATTCGCGATGTAGAGAGCGGAAGCGCCGACTTCGAGGTCATTCTCGTCTACGACGTCAGCCGGTGGGGCCGCTTCCAGGATGCCGACGAAAGCGCGTACTACGAGTACATCTGCCGGCGGGCGGGCATCTCCGTCCACTATTGCGCCGAGCAGTTCGACAACGACGGGAGCCCGGTGGCGACCATCGTGAAAGGGGTGAAACGCGCGATGGCCGGCGAGTACAGCCGCGAACTCTCCGCCAAGGTGTTCGCCGGCCAGTGCCGTCTGATCGAACTCGGTTACCGGCAAGGCGGCTCACCCGGCTTCGGACTGCGCCGCATGCTGCTGGACCAAGCCGGGAATCCCAAAGGCCTGCTGGCGCGCATGGCGACCAAAAGAGCCTTCAGACCGACCGCGTCATCCTGGTGCCCGGACCACCGGAAGAGGTCACGGTGGTGAATCGCGTTTACCGGATGTTCGTTGACGAGTCGAAGGTGGAATCCGAAATTGCTCGCGCGCTGAACGCCGAAGGCACCCGGCGGCCCTGCGGATCGAACTCGATCGACGCCCGGACCACGTTTCCCTCCGGCGTATCCGGGGTTGGGCGCGCGAGGTAGAACGGCAACTGTTCCGCTTCCATCAACTGGAATTGCAGCGGGACCGTCAGGCCGTCGCTCATCGTCCTCACGTGCTTCCGGACGAAGCACTCCCCGCCCTCGACCATCGACCGAAAGGCGAGCGTCTGGAGGCCGTAGAAATCCGTGATGCCGGCCGCATCACACTCGTTGGCGAACTGGGACCAGAGCTTTTGGACCTTTTCCTTCGTGGCCTGGTCAGGGTGTAGGGATTGCGGCTTGATGCCGTTGCCGACACCCGGCACGCCATCGTCGGTCTTACGCCAGCAGAATTCATCGACGAACCGCCAGCCCCACTGCTCCACATGCGCGATGGTCAGCTTCTTCACATAGAGATTGCGCTGGCCACCCGACCACCTCTTTTTTCCTCTGACGGTACCGAAATTGTGCCATCGCGCAACGCGCCGGAGTTTTTCGCCGGGAAGGGCCCAAAAGTTTCGACGCCGGGCGTCGTGCACAGCTCATCGGCATCGCCCGTCGCGCCGCACGCGCCGCAATGGAAGCGCTCGCCGGCATCGTGGTAGCCGGTCTGCGAGCAGATGCCGAAGTCGAACTCCTCGATGCTGATGTGGTCGCTACCGCATTCGGGACACATGGGGAACCTCAGGCAGCCGCCAGGCAGTCCAGCAGCACGCGAAGGAAGATGGGCCGGACGTCATCCGGGGCGAGGTTATGTTCATCAGCGTGGCGCTCGCCGAGCGGGCGGAGGCGGAAGCAGTTGTGGCCGTCGTCGAGCCGTTGGCGCAGGCAGTACTTCGTGCCAATGTAGTCCGACAGCAATGACGGCTTCGGCTCGCCAGGCATATGCCGCAGGATGGCGCGAGCGATCCGGCCCTTCGGATGCTTGACGACGCGGGACACGCGGTCGAGGCTTACAAGGCGGTCGAGCCGCTTTGCATCAATCCATTGAAGCAGTTGGCCATCGTAAGAATAGAGCGGGATCTCTCGTTCCAT
>JAMCRS010000293.1 GCA_023380675.1 Chloroflexota bacterium | reverse complement strand
GTCATCGACCCCGAGCAATGCTACGGCTGCAATCTATGCGGCGCCGTCTGCAATCGGAATGCGATTGCGCTCGAGCTGGCAGGTGAGGCGGCGTCATGAAACCCTACGACATCTTTCTCGTCGGCGTCGGCGGACAAGGCTTGCTTACCATCGGCGAGATCATTTCCGAATCCGTTGCGGCTATGGGCGCTCCGGTCAATTTCTATCCGACCAAAGGCATGGCGCAGCGAGGCGGGTTCGTCAAGGCGCAGCTCCGCGTCGGGCGTGAAAACGCGGGGGCGAGTGTACCGGAGCGCGGCGCGGACCTGGTCATTTCTACCGAGCTTTCGGAAACGCTCAAAGCGGTACGCTATGTCAAGCCGGGGAGCGACGTCCTGATCTACGGCTTTGTGTGGGCGCCGACCGCGGTGGTCCTTGGCAAGGCACCGTATCCGGCGCAGCCGGACGTGATCCGGCATGTGGTCGACGTGGGCGGCAAGCCGCACTATGTTGCTCCAGAGCTGCCGTTATATCAGGGTGAGCCAATACCGGACAATGTTTACGTTCTCGGTGCAGCATTGGGTTACACGCGGCTGAGCGAGATCGTGGACACGGCCAGCGTGGAAGAAATCCTGCGCAATCGGTGGAAGAGGGGCGCCGAGCGAAACCTTTTCGCGTTCAGGAGCGGACTGAATCTGCGAATCGCAGAACAAGCCGGCGCGGGGCGGTCGGCCGATACATAAGATGGGCATACAAGAGTTGTTTTGTCCGCGCGGTGTGGCGGTAGTCGGTTCGACCGCCGAGGGTAAGCTCGGCTACGAGCTGATCCGTCAGATCGTGCAGGGCGGATACGGTCAGGTGTTTCCGGTCAACCCCAAGGCACAGGGAGCCTTGGGGATACCTGGGCGTGCCGCCGTTTCCGAAATCGAGCAGCCGGTCGACCTCGTCGTCGTCGCCTCGCCCCCGTCAACCGTAGCCTCGGTACTGCGAGATGCCGCCAGCGTTCACGTGCACGCCGCAGTCATCATCACGTCCGGATTCTCCGAAGTCGGGAACGTAGCGGGAGAGCAAGAGATCAAATCGATCGCGGCCGAAACCGGCATGCGCGTGATCGGACCGAATTGCGCCGGCGTCGTGAATACGCATCACCACCTGTTCGCATCGCTCGAGACGCGTCCGCCGGCCGGCCGGGTCGCGTTTATCTCTCAGAGCGGCGCGATGGGCGGTGCGGTGCTCTCGTGGGCGGAGGAGCAAGGAGTCGGTTTTGGCAAGTTCGTCAGCTACGGAAACCGGGCCGACCTCGACGAGATCGAGCTGCTCCCTTACCTGGCGCAGGACGACGAGACCGACGTTGTAGCGCTGTACATCGAAAGCGTGTCTGACGGCCGAGCGTTTTTGAAAGCAGTCCGCGAGTTTACCAGGCAGAAACCGCTGATCGTCATCAAAGCCGGTCGCAGCCGAGCTGGAGAGCGCGCGACGCTATCGCACACCGGCTCTCTGGCCGGATCGTTTGCCGTATACGACGCGGCGCTGCGGGACAGCGGCGCACTGCGAGTCGACACGGTCGAGGAGATGTTCGACCTGTGCAAGGGATTCGTCAGCCTGCCGCGCATGAAATGCGCCGGCGGGGCCGCGAGGCCGCGCGTCGCCATCGTGACCAATTCCGGAGGGCCGGGCGTGATGGCGGCTGACCGGGCCGAGGCCCTCGGCTTGAGCGTGGAGGAACCGAGCGACCGGCTGAAGGATCGGCTCGCCCAATTTCTCCCTCCAGTCTGCTCAGCGAAGAACCCATTCGATCTCACGGTAGAAGGCACCGAGGCCGGCTATCGCGAAACCCTGTCTGCGGTCCTGGGGGAATACGATGCCGCGCTCGCGCTCGACGTCGCGACCCCATATCTAGACTCCGTCGCACTTGCGCGCGGGGTTTGCGCTGCAGCCAAAAAGAGCGGCAAGCCGGTCGTCGCGAACTTTATGGCCGGTCGGATCGTCGCGGACGCCATCGACTACCTCAAAGAGAATGGAATTCCGAACTATGCAATCGGCGAGCGCGCGATCGTCGTGCTCGCGCGGATGGCGGAGTACGAGACATTCCGATCGCAGCGAAGGTCGTGGCCGGATCCGACAGGCGAGGCCGGGCGGCTGCCTGATGCGACGCCCATGCTCGAGCCAGAGGCAGTGCAATGGCTGCGTGCGAACGGAATACCGACTCTTCCGTTCAGGTTCGCACGCAGCGCCGCGCAAGTGGCCGACGCCTGCGCGGCCGTCGGTTATCCGGTCGTGATGAAGGTCGTCTCCCCCGAGATAATCCACAAGTCCGAGTGCGGGGGGGTCAAGCTCAACATCGGCGACGCGGACGCCGCCGTCGCCGCGTTCGCTGCGATCGAGCACGCCGCGCGGGGAAGAGCATTTCAAGGGGTCGTCGTCTACCCGATGGTGCGGGATGCTCAAGAGGTACTGCTGGGTCTGACATGCGATCCGCAATTCGGGCCCGTTGTCGCTCTCGGCACCGGCGGCATTTTTGCAGAAGTGTGGGGTGACGTGTCATTGCGCGTCGCGCCGGTCGATCGGTTCCAGGCGGAAGCAATGACACGTGAGATCAAGTCCCATCCAGTGCTTGGCGGCGCGCGCGGTCAGCCGCCGCGCGACCTGGCGGCGCTGATCGACTTGATTGTCACCGTCTCCCGGCTTCCTTTCCGATACCCACAGATCGAGCAGTTGGACTTGAATCCGGTGTTCCTCTTTGAAAAGGGGCTGGTCGCAGGCGATGTGCGGCTCGTGACGAAGGAGCAATCGAAACGATGACAGCGACAGTGAAACCCCAGCGTGGGCTCGACTCAATCGAACCGTACGTGCCGGGCAAGCCGATCGAACAAGTACAGCGGGAATATGGTCTAAAGGATGTCGTCAAGCTGGCGTCCAACGAGAATCCAGCCGGGCCGTCACGGCTGGCGGTCGCGGCGATGAGCGAGGCGCTCGACCGAGTCAATTTCTACCCGGATGGCCAGAGCTATTATCTTCGCGGGGCGCTCGCCGAACGGATGCAAGTGAATCCCGACCAGGTGATCGTCGGCAACGGCGCTGACGGGATCATTATGCAGACCTGTCTCGCCTATCTCGACCAGGGGGACGAGGTCATCACGAGTTGCTCGTCATTCCCTATCTACGATATCTACGCACGCGTCATGCGCGCAACGCTCATCAAGACACCCCTCTGCAATTATGGGCTCGATCTTCAGGCCATGCTCGCAGCGATCGGCGACCGGACCAAGCTTGTTTTCGTCTGCAACCCGAACAATCCGACCGGTACTATGGTTAACGCTGCTGAGGTCGACGCGTTCCTGGAAAAGGTGCCCGAGAACGTGCTGGTCGTTTTGGACGAAGCGTATTACGAATTCGTCGATTCGGAACTGTTCCCGGATAGTCTTGCCTATGTGCGTGCCGGCCGACCGAACGTGATGGTGATGCGTACTTTTTCAAAGATCTACGGTCTCGCCGGAATCAGGCTCGGCTATGCGGTTGCGCAGCCGGAGATTCTGGCGCCGCTCAACACGATCAAAGAGCCGTTCGCCGTGAATTTGCTCGCTCAGCACGCCGGACTCGCTGCCCTGCAGGACGACGAATGCCTCAAGGCGTCCGTCGCGGCGAACCACGAAGGACGGATTTACCTCTACCGCGAGTTCGACCGCTTAGACCTGTTCTATCTCAAGAGCCACACGAATTTCGTGTTGGTCAAGCTCGGTGCGAGGGCATCCCAGATCGTTCGCGGATTGCTGGAGAAAGGCGTCATCATCCGGCCCGGCGGCGGATACGACCTGCCCGACTTTGCGCGTGTCACCGTTGGAAGCCGCCCTCAAAACGAGCGGCTCGTCGCGGCATTGGAAGAGCTGGTCTAGATTACCCCTATCGACCAATCAACTTGCCTGAGAGTGTGGAGAAACGGTGTTTCACCGACGCGACCTGCTCCACACTCTCACTCGCCTTGCATTTCGCCTCGTTCGCTGGCATAATTAGAGTACCCCACCTTCAGACTGCACCCGGAACTGGATATGAGCGCGATTCCGCCGATCAACCGCACCATGGATCTTGACGACCTCGAATCCGCTGCGGCCAGACGCGTTATCGAGGAACTGAACACACTCGTACTGGCTCTTCGTGCGAAGGGATTCAAGGCCAGCTCGTGGTGGGGAAGACTCGTCAGGTGGTCGAGCGAATTTTCGGCTCCGAGCATTACGCGAGGTGGTCCGCTGTAGCGCGGTTCGGGTCCAGCCCGCCTTGTTGGATAGGATCGGCTATTCGCCGTTGACCGCCAATCTCCGGCTGACGCAGCGATGCTCTGGCAAGTGTCTCTCGTGTAACTTTTCGTCGAGGCAGGACGCACCGGAGTTATCGACGGCCGAATGGAAGAAGGTCATCCAGTCCCTCAAGGCCGGCGGGTTGTTGCATCTGAATTTTACCGGGGGCGATATCTTCTTGCGCAAAGACCTGTACGAGCTCCTGCACTATGCCATCCAACTCGGTTTCCAGGTCAAGTGTGCCGTGAACGGTCTCACCGTGAACCGGCGCCGCAACTCCCATTGATCCTGTCTCGCGGCACTAGGTAGACCGGACGAGACCTGCGCAAGCCGCCGTTTACGATTGAGCCGTGTCCGATTGGCCGGCGGCAACGGCCGCTGACCTATTCGTTGGGAGGAGTCACATTGCCCACGC
Source organism: Chloroflexota bacterium (assembly GCA_023380675.1). The sequence goes on along the minus strand of JAMCRS010000293.1, from coordinate 6,203 downwards.
CAAGAATACCCGTGCTCCTGTGTGTCGACGCCGAGCCGGATGACCGGTCGATCGCGCGCGACGTCAAGTCCGATTGGCGTGGCTTTGAGGCAACGCACGAGCTCTTTTCCCGTCTCAGAACGCGGCTCGAGTCCGCGACGCACTCCAGCGTCCGTTTTACTTGGTTTCTGAAACTGGATCCTCAGATCGCCGATACGTACGGCTCCGCGGCCTGGCCGGTCGAGCGTTACGGGAAGGAGATCCGATCGCTGCACACTGCCGGCGATCATTTGGGGTTGCACGTTCATCCCTGGCGGTGGAATGTCCAGTCGCGATCGTGGGTGGAAGATTTCGCCGACCAGGAGTGGGTTGACCACTGCTTGAAGTTGGGTGTCGATACTTTTCAGCGTTCGCTGTCTGAGCCTTGCCAGTCGGTCCGACTGGGCGATCGTTGGCTCAACGATGCGACGGTCGCGCTGCTCGATCGATTGGGCGTACTGTACGACCTGACGATCGAACCGGGCAAGACCGGCGGCGACCTTGCCGAGGCATATACCGGTTCGATGCCGGACTATACGAACGTTCCCTGTCACCCGTACCACCCGGCTATCGCCGACTATCGTCAGCCGGCCGCTGGAAACGCTCGCAAGCTCTGGCTGATTCCGATCAGCACCGGCAGTATCCACACTCCGGCCATCTCCGCCGATCGGCGATTGGCCAGCATGTCGTGGACGATTTCGCGTCCTACCGCGCACGCAACCGGATCCATTACGGCCCAACCGAATCCGATCTGTGTGGCACGGCCGGGTGCTGCCGGCGTAACCAATCTTGCGTGGACCTCGGAAGGAACCAAGGAAGTACAGGTCCGCGTCGACGCTCCGGACGGGAGCCTTTTCAGCCACACCGGGCCATCCGGCTCTGCGCAGACCGGCGAGTGGGTGGCACACGGCACTGTCTTCTACCTCCAAGACGTAAGCGACGGCCTTCCGCTTACTGAAACGAATACGCTCGCCACGATGCGGGTCCACGTCACCACCGACGAAAACCCTGCTGAAACCGACGAGCACATGACGCTGAACCTTTCGTTCAATTCCTTTATCTTTTCGCGGATCATGGACGGCCTCGTGAGGAAACAAGCGACCAGCCACATCGCGATCGTCGTGCGTTCGGATGCGGCTGTCCGCTGCGATCAGCAGTACAACCTCGAGCAAAACCTCGAATATGTGATCCATCACCCTCTGATCGAGCGATTTTCATTCGAGACACCTCCCGATTTGGTCAGGTGCCTCGAGCAGGGCCGGGCAAAGTAGCTCGCAAGTTGTCCCAAGCCGCCAGTCGCTTACCTCGTTTTCCGTGGCATGCGCCATTTTCGAATGGCACCGCCATTGCAAAGGCTCATAGTACGAGCCAGCCTTCCGTGTTCTCGGGTGATTGTACACATCGCGTAGGGGCAGCGCCTTGTGCCTGCCCAATTGTGGGCGACCACAAGGGATCGCCCCTACATGTGGGTGATCACCAGGTGTTCTCTGTTGTGGATTTCCAAGAGATACCCTATAATGCAGCGCGTGGGCAAAATGAGAACGGGTGCGTGCAAAGAAATTCCACCTCCGGTCGTGCAGTGGGAACGGCCGGGGGGAGAGTGTCAGGGAACATGACATCGGCGCTAGAGCAGTTGTCGCTTCCGACCGTGGGACTGGCGCGGACTCATCAAAGCAACAGCCTGGCAAATCGCGTGGAACCGGAAGACCGTCGTTTTCACGACTGGTACCGGTTTGTGCTTTCTTTTCCCCCGCATCTGGTACGTCGATACATCGACGATTTTGGCCTGGACGACAGTGACGTCCTGATCGACCCGTTTTGCGGTACCGGCACCACGCTTGTCGAAGCTAAGGCGCGTCGAATTCCGAGCGTCGGCTTAGAAGCGAACCCAGTGGCTCAGTTCGCCACTTCGGTCAAAGTCGACTGGGAAATCGATCCGGACGAGTTGATCGCGTGCGCTCGCGTGGTCGCAGATGAAACGCTGCGACTATTGCGCAGGCAAGGGATCAACGACGACGAGCCGTTTCACGAAGCGATCAAGGTGCCTTTACGCTCGCTCGATGCCAAGGCGCATCGCCTTCTGATCAAGGATTCTATCAGTCCCGTGCCATTGCACAAGGCCCTCGTCCTATTGGATCTCTTGAAGGAGCACCAACACGAGTCGTACTACCGGCACGCCCTTTTGGCATTTGCCAGCGCGCTCGTGTACTCGATTAGTAATCTTCGGTTCGGACCCGAGGTTGGAATTGGAAAGGTAAAGCAAGACTCCCCGGTAGTGGCTCCCTGGCTAGCACAAGTCCACAGGATAGCCGCGGACCTGAGATCCGTTGGCGGACAGACTTTTTCGCGATCAGACGTCTTGCTGACGGACGCACGGGAGATCAGCCACCTTGTGGCTCCCCGTTCAGTGTCCGCCGTGATCACGTCGCCGCCGTACCCGAACGAGAAAGACTATACACGTACCACTCGTCTAGAGTCGGTTTTGCTTGGATTCATCCACACTCGGGCTGACTTGCGGGCCTTCAAGCAGCAGCTGATCCGATCGAACACCCGTACAGTGTTCAAGGACGACTCCGACGACGAGTGGATCAAGGGGCATGCCGAAATTCAGCGGATCGCCGACTCGATCGAGGCACGCCGAGTTGAACTTGGAAAGACCTCCGGCTTCGAGAGGCAGTACTGCAAGGTGACGCTCCTTTACTTTGGCGGCATGGCTCGGCATCTTGCTGAATTACGATCTCTTCTTCGCCCGGGCGCCCAACTGGCGTACGTCGTAGGCGATCAGGCTTCCTACTTTCGAGTTATGATTCGCACCGGACAACTCTTGGCCGACATTGCCCGCGAGCAGGGGTACCAAGTCGTTCGAACCGATCTGTTTCGCACCCGCTTCGCCACTGCCACGAAGGAGCAGCTTCGAGAGGAAGTCGTCGTTCTGCGTTGGCCGGGTTGAGGGAGCTGCAATTGAATGGCTGAAAAGGCGGAGAATAGATACTCGCGATTGGTTGAGCACATCTTTCGTAAGCACTATCGAAAGGGTGCGACGCAGATCGAATTTGATCGAACCGAGCTCACGTGCGCCCGGTCGGCCCAGGGCGCCGCGTTTCTTTTTATGCGTCTATTTCCAGAAATCCACGCCACTCGCCCAGCAGGAAGCAGGATCATCCGCAGGTAGGTCATTCGTATTGATCGGACCGCCGATGTCTGATTTTCGAACATCTGATGGCGTTATTAGCCAGAGCCCATAATTCCCCACGGTGCCGTGGCCCGGTTGGGACAGGATGAACGCATACTGACCGAGGTCTTTGTTTTTTGTCTGTCGTAGATCGTGGAACCGTCAGGCGGACCCAATGCGACGATGGCGCCGACGTAGACGTTGGTAGGGTCGTTCTTGTCGAGGTATACGGTGCCCTTGAGATACGTCAGCCCAGAGTGCTCGCAGGGGAAAGGCGGGTTCACGTGAAACTCGAACGGCGATGTAGTCGGCGCGACGACGACCGGCGCCGGCACCTCGGTAGGCGGCCTTGGGGTCGGGCGCACGGTTGGCCGTCGAGTGGACGTGGCAGTAGGCTCAGGCGTTGGGGTGTCGGTGGGAACAGGCGTGTCTGTTGCGGTTGGGATTGGCGTTCGGGTCGGTCGCGGGGTCCGTGTCGGAGTGACCGTGGCTTGCTCGGCGACTAGTACGTCGGCAGTCCTGCAAGCGAACGCTCCGGTGAATACGGCGGCGGCGAGCGCAAGCGTTCCTGCCCATTTCTTCAAATACATCCGAAATGAGTCTCCTAAAGAATCTTTGTTCATTATAGCATAAGGAACGCAAAGCGCCTAAATCGTGGTTGCGCGGGCAGAGGACGCGTACTCGGCGTGAGGATCCAGCGGCGCATTGAGGGGTGAAGAACAGAGAGATCGCGCGCGGCGCAGAGGCTGTGCTGTTGTCAGCGGGCGGGGATCGTTTTCAGGCTGTGCTGTTCCGCGAGCAACGCGGTCGCCGCCTCGCATTCGACCGGCCAGCTAAAGTAATAGCCCTGTCCGTATTCGCAGCCCAGCTTGCTGAGGAACGTTACCTGCTCCTGAGTCTCGATCCCCTCTACGATCACTGCCATGCCCAGGTCGTGCGCCAGCGCCGCGATGGCCGGCACCATGCCGGCGATCCGTCCATCTGTCTTGCGCATGAACATTCGATCGATCTTGAGCGTGTCGATCGGCAGTCGCTGCAAGCGGCTGAGCGATGAATAACCGGTCCCGAAATCGTCTATGTGCACGCCCACTCCGAGCGTCCGCAGCCGTCGGAGCAAACGCGCGACCCCGTCCGTGTCCTCGAGGATCGAGCTCTCCGTTACTTCCAGCCTTAGATTGTGCCCGGGCAGCGCGGTCTCGGCCAGCGTCGCCTCGATTTCTGCAACGAGGTCCGGCTGTGCGAACTGCTTGGCGGAGAGATTCACGCTGACCGTGAGCCGGTCGGCGGGATACTGGGTCTGCCATGCTCGCATCTGTTGGCACGCCTCGCGCAGCACCCAACGTCCGAGCGGAATGATCAGCCCGGTTTCTTCGGCGAGGGGGATAAAGTCGTCTGGCGAGACCAGGCCGCGGCGCGGATGCTGCCACCGTACCAGTGCCTCGAATCCGACGATCCGCCGGCTCTTCATCGCGACGATGGGTTGATAGTGGACCCGCAGTTGACCGCGCTCGATCCCCTCCCGCAAGTCCTTTTCTCATAAAAGCACGCCCGTGTCAATCACTCGTTCGTCTCATGCAGCGGTTCGCGCCGCGAGCGTGCCGTTCAGCCGCGCCCCGCTTCAGTAGCAGATCGCGCGACCGTGACAGTGCTTCTCTCGCGCGCTCCGTTCAGACCTGTTCGCGGCATGGGCTAGAGTCCTCGGCCAGGAACAGAAAACGGCTTGCCCGTGACTCGGACAAGCCGCCCTGACAACGAGCGCCGAGATCAAGCCCCGGCCAACGCGAGGACAAGATCGGTGCCAAACGCGACGAGAAACCCGACGACGAGTCCCCACATCGCCGTTTGCTTGAGGCCGGCGTATCGCGCCACGTAGTAGAGCTCGCCGACGACGTAGATGATCGCGCCGGCGGCAACAGAGAGAAAAAGCACTGACAGGCTCGTAGAGACAAAGGTGTAACCTACGATGGTGCCGACGAATGTGGGTCCACCTCCCACGAGTCCGGCGATGCCGAGAAAAGTCCACGACGGCCGAGTGCCGGCAAGCGGTCCCACGATTCCAAAGCCTTCCGTCGCATTGTGCAGCCCGAACCCGACGATCAAAAGCGCCGCAAGCGCAAGCCGTCCCGTCCCCGCCGATTGGCCGATGGCGAGCCCTTCCGAAAAGTTGTGCAGACCCAGCCCCGCGGCGATCATCATGGACAGCCGGCCGGGCGAGATCGCCTGGCCGGCTGGCTGGCCAGCGTGCAAAAAACGCGATTCGAAAAACACCAATCCGATCAGACCGGCGCCCAGCCCCAGCACGAACACGGCGACCAGTCCAGCGGCCTCGGCCGTCGAGCCGCGGCCGCCGGCCGCGTTCAGCACCGCCTCATTGATCGGTGCTTGTATGTTTTCAAAGATGTCGAAGAACAGAAAGAGCAGAATTCCGACCGAGGTGCCGGTCAGAAAGGACCGTATCCGGTCGGAGACACGTTCGATCCGGCCCAAGGGCAGGCCCAGATAGATCGTGAGGCCGGCAATCGCGCCGAGCAGTACCGTTTCCTGCAAATTCATATTTCGTCCCCTGAGACCACATTGCCCGCCGGAGCGGGCGCCGAGTAACTCTGTGTTAATCGACATTGTTAGCATACGCTTGCCCCGCGGCTTGCGCTTACGGCAAGAGCGTGTCAATGAAAAAAATGTATGAATGACCGGCAGGCTGAAACTTGGTGCGTCCCGCTTTTCGTATCATTGTACAACGCTGTTGAATCGAGTCGCGAAGCGGGTTCGGACGTGAGAGTAGAGCGACCGAACGTTAGCGAATTGGGGCGGCGGAGAACTCCGCCCGGCCGGCGAGCGCGAAGGGAGACGCCGTCACAGTGTGCGCCTGATCTTGTGACTGCATTTACAAATAGGTCTTGACACACGGCTTCTCAAAAGTCAGACAACCTGCGTAGGACAAGCTGCTGCGCCTTGGCCGGATGAGCGTCGAAATAGCGCCGCGCTTCAGGGAGATTAGTCCATCCCAGTCTGA
>JAMCRS010000292.1 GCA_023380675.1 Chloroflexota bacterium | reverse complement strand
TTCCGCTCGACTGGTGCGCCGGTCGACGCCTTTGGGATCGGTAGCGCGATCAGCGCCGCGCCCCCGATCGATTTCACCGGGGATTTGAAGGAGATCGACGGCAAGCCGATCGCGAAACGGGGAAGAATTCCGGGGACGACGCCCAACCCGAGGCTCAAGCCGGTTGCCTCGTAATAGCGGAGCGGGCAGGTCGCTCAGACCTGCCCGTCTTTAGATGATCGCGAGACGGCCCGGACCGCGCCGCGGAGAGCGCCGGTCACGGCGTCTTGCCCGAATCCTATCAGCGCGGCGAAGACGTAGAGAAAGAGCGGTCCAACCTGAGTGTCGCCGACCGCGACGTTGCCGGCGACGATGCCAGCCTGCGAGAGGACGAACAATACGCCGCCCAGGATGGCGCCGACGATCGGACGCGCGAAATACCCCATGGCGTATTCCGTGTCGTACTCTCGCCGCCGCACCGCCCAGCTGAGATTCGAGAGTGCCCCCAGCACCCCTCCCAGGCTCGCCCAGATCAGCGCCCGCAGCAGCACGATCGCCGCCGGCGCGACCGCCAATCCGAAGAAAGTCAGGTCCAGTACGTAGCTAAAGCCGAGCGTCAGCAGATCAAGCGTGAGCGAGGCGAGCAGCCAGAGCCATAACAGCATTACGCCCGGCTTGTGCGCGGCTTGGCGGCTGATCGCGCTTTGCCTCAAGCGTGCCTCCACGGTCTGGGCGAAATACTCAGCTCCGGCAGAGTCCTGTCGGTCGGCTGCCTCGCGTGCCCTCAGCAGCAAATCCATGCACTCGTCGGCGACGATGGAGCTGTCCGCCGCCTGGAACTTGACTAGCTCGTACAGCTTTTCGATCCGGTCCGGCGGTGTCGGCGGTGCGGGTGCGATGGACGCGTCCGTGTCGAACGTCGCAAGCGGCCTGCTCCGCTGCGGTGCGAGCGCAGCTGGAACCAATGGCGGCCGCACGGGTGTTGCCGCTTCGACGCGCGCCGGAATGGACGAGACAGTCTCCCGAACCGGCGTCGCGGGTACGACCGGCGGGGGAGCGGGAGCCGATGAGGGAGGAGCGACCGGCTCCTGCGAGGCCGGCGTCAGGGCCGGCTCGGCTTGTGGAATAGGCGTCGGTGCGGCTGGCGGAATGAGCGCTGGCGGAGCGGGGGAGGGGGCCGCGGCTGGAGCCGGTGCAGGGACCGGCGGCCGGGGCGCCAATGCGTCCGGCGGCGGAGGCGATACCGTCGTCGTCGGCTGCGGCGGCTCTACCACATAATCCATCGACGAGGGCGCGCCGCTGTCGCCGAACAGCGCGTCGACCGGTCGGCGCCGGCGCGAGGGGTTATACTCTGGCATTGAGCACGACCTCCGCGAGTTTGCGATATGCAGCCGCCCCTTCGCCCCGGCTGTCCACCTCGTAGATCGTCCGGCGGTGCGATGGGGCTTCGGCGAATTGCACGCTCTCCTTGATAACGACGTCCAGCACTTTTTTGGGGTACGTGGCGCGTACCCGTTCGAGGACCCTGAGCGAATGTGCCCGGCGCTGGTCGTACATCGTCGGAACGATGCCCAGGAGCTTGAGCTTTGGGTTGAGCCGGCGCTGCACGCGCGCGACGACGTCGACGAGCATGTCCAGCCCGCGCACCGCGAGGAATTCGCACTGCAGCGGCACGAGAATCTCGTCCGCCGCCACCAACGCGTTGACCGTGAGCAGTCCAAGGCTCGGGGGGCAGTCGATCAGAACAAAGTTGTATCGATCGCGGACTTGCGCGAGCGCTTCGCGCAGCGCGTACTCGCGTCGCTGCATCCCGACGAGCCGCAGCTCGGCGCCCGCCAGGTCGATGTTGGCCGGCAGAATGTCCAGGTGCGGACGAATGTGGTGAGTCGCCGCCTCGATCGGAAATCGGGGGTCCGTGAGCACCGTGTAGAGGCTGAATTCCATGTCGTTGGGAGGGAGCCCCAGAGAGTACGACAGTGCGCCTTGCGGATCGCTGTCGATGAGCCTCGTGTACTGCTCTCTCTCTGCGAGCGCGGCGCCGAGGTTGATCGTCGTCGTCGTCTTTCCGACCCCGCCTTTCTGGTTGGTTATGGCGATCACGCGTCCCATCGAGACTCCGGCCGACAATTGGATTGCACCGAAAACATTATACCACAGAATACGCGGAATTATCCCTTTCCCGTGTGATTCCGCCGGGCGGGCGCCGAATCCAAAGTACGGTGTCACCCCAGCCTCCTCCTCTTGATTTCTGCAAATCCCCGCGCTATACTAGCGCCCGCAGTCCGATCGATCGATCGTCGTCCTCGCGTCGACCGGCTGCAGGGGAGCACGATGGCAGACCGCACACTGCGCCCGGGAGAGTTGTCGATCGTTCAAGCGATCTTCGCGGCCGGATTGGAGACCCGCCCGGTCCGGATCAGCGAAGGGAGCTCGATTGCCGAAAGGATCGGCCAGTTCGGAGCGCTCGTCCGCGGCCGTCCGAGCCCGCGGGCAAACGCGGTCACGGTCGGCAACACGTCTTTCTTCCCGCGTCCCCTGACGGCGGACGACATGGACATCGGCTGGTTGATTCACGAGCTGACCCACCAATGGCAGTACCAGCACTATGGGATCGTCTACCTGGCGCAGGCCATCGTCGCGCCGACCTACGTCTACTGCGAGCCCGGCGAAACGCCGGCCGCGGCACTGACGCGGTGCGCCGCCGCGGGCAAGACGTTCGCCAACTTCAATCGAGAGCAGCAAGGCGACATCGTTCGCGATTACTACTTTGCGCTGAGGGCGTCGCAGGAGGGGCCGGCTGCGCCGCAGTCCCTGGCGGCCTGGGCGCCCTACCTGGCCGTCATTCGCCAGCCCAAGCGCTAGAGAATTCGAATCCGAGGCGGGCCGTCGTGCCCGCCTCGTCGATTCTCGAAATGCTTTTGTCATTCTCTCGTTTCTGTGTTACAATCCCAGCCCGAAAGGAAGTGAATGGGGTTTTTCGATCAGCTCAATGTCTCGCGCCGCTTCGAGCGCGCGTACGCTCAACACGTCGTCAACCGATTTCACGCCG
>JAMCRS010000291.1 GCA_023380675.1 Chloroflexota bacterium | reverse complement strand
TGGGCACAACCGGAGCCGCCATAACGCTACTGGACACGCCCCTAGGGGCGCTGATGCTTGACCTAAAGAAACGCGGGACCGGGCCGGTGAGGCCCCTGACTCCCGCGTGATCAATGCAAATAATACACCAACGGTTCATCCTTGTCAAGTCGAACCGAAGCGAGCGCGCTAGCTAGCGCGCACCAGGATGCGACCGGCGGAATACCGCCAACGCGACGCCTATGACGACGACAACCCAGGCAAGGAACGCCGCTGACCAACCGAGAACGGGACCGTCGAAGATGCCGGCCTCGCGTGACGAACTGACGGCGGTGGCTGGGCGGGGGCTGGAGGCTGCGACCGCTTTCAAACCGGGACTCGTAGCCGGCGTTGGCACCACTGGTGTTCCGACAGGCCCCGGGGTCAGGGCTACCAAGGACGACTGAACACGAGGAAGGGCCGAGACGGGCGACCCTGAACCCGAAGGGGCGACGAGCGGCGGCGGAGTAGCTACCGGTCGCACCGCGGAGGCGTTAGCATCCTTGAGCATGGGCGGCGGCGACGTGGAAGAGCCGGGTGCGCGATCAAATCCTACGGAAGGTGAGGATGGGGCCGCTAAAATTGGTGGCGTGGGGGCAGCGTACACAACGTGAAAAGCGGCGGACTGCCGGCACTCAGCGGCCTCAGCATGGGTGAACTGGCCCGCGACAAAGACCGCGGTCAGAATGCCGATTAGGATGGGCGAAAAGGAGCAAATGTTCACAACTGTTCTCAGGTGAGGCAAAATGGGCCAAGCTCGACTTGCACAGAAGCAGTATAGCGAGCGTCGCAGGGGTGGTCAATGGGACGTTTGGCGGGAAGAACCGAGCGAACGGCCCCGACCGCTGAGCTAGCGGCCAACGTGGTATAATTGACAGCAATCATCAACATTGAGCCACACAAGAGGAGGCGGAAGCTATGTCTGGCCACAGCAAGTGGTCGCAGATCAAGCGACAGAAGGGGGTCAACGACGCGAAACGAGGGCAGCTCTTCACCAAACTGGGTCGCGAGATTTCTGTTGCTGCGCGACAGGGCGGGGCTGACCTCGAGAGCAACTTCCGCCTCCGTCTAGCCGTCCAGAGGGCGCGTGATAACAACATGCCTATGGAAAACATCGACCGGGCGATTAAGCGTGGCACTGGTGGCGGTGAAAGCGCGGCACTGGAAGAAATTCTCTACGAGGGGTACGGGCCCGGCGGCGTAGCGGTGATGGTTGATATTTTGACGGATAACCGAAACCGAACGGCCGCGGAAATTAGAAACATATTCACGAGGGCAGGTGGCAGTCTTGGCGAATCTGGTTGTGTTGCTTGGCAGTTCAGCCAGCGTGGCAACATGTCGATCGAGGTGAAGGGTGCGGATCCAGACGAGCTGGCGCTGCGCGCCATCGACGCGGGGGCGCTGGACGTGAAGACGGAAGATGGCACGGTAGAAATCTTCACGGAGCCGAGCGAATTGGAAAGCGTGCGTAAGGCCATCGAAGGGGATGGCGTAGCCATCACATCTGCCGAAGTCACTATGGTGCCAGAGACGACTATCGAACTGGACAGCAAGGTAGCGGGACAGGTGTTTAAGCTGCTCGACCGGCTGGAGGAGCAGGACGACGTGCAACGAGTCTACAGCAACGCGGAGTTTTCGCAAGACGTGCTCGAAGAGTATGGAGCGTAGGGCCGGCCTAAACGGGCCGGAGTCGGAACGGGTCGCCCTCGGCATCGATCCTGGAACCGCCACGATGGGCTACGGCATTGTGAGAAGCAAGGGCGATAGCACAACGCTCGTCACTTACGGTGTGATCACTACCCCACCCTCGTCACCCCTCGCCGAGCGCCTGCAAACGGTTTATGTCGCCTTAATCGAACTGATCGATCGCCACCGGCCGGGGGAAGTCGCGGTCGAGGCGCTCTTCTTCAATAGGAATGTTCGGTCGGCCTTCGCCGTCGGTCAGGCGCGCGGAGTGGCTCTGCTCGCGGCGGCGCACCGTGGATTGGCGGTTAGCGAGTATACCCCGCTGCAGGTCAAGCAGACTATCACGGGATACGGCCGCGCGACAAAAGATCAGATTCAGAATATGCTACCGGTGCTACTAGACTGCAAGGTGATACCCCAGCCTGATGACGCGGCCGATGCTGTGGCAATTGCCATTTGCCACCTCCATTTATCGCAACTTTCGCGAGTACTGAGAGAACGACAAGAGGACGGAAGCGGTTGATTGCTAGTCTTGCCGGAACGCTGGAAGCGAGGCTGCCGGAATCTGCGGTCGTGAATGTCGGTGGCATTGGGTTCAAGGTGCATGCGCCGACACAGACGCTGGCGGCGCTTGGCGCGATTGGCCAGCAGGTGCGCCTGCTCACACTGCTTTACGTGCGTCAGGATCAGCTCTCACTATACGGCTTCGCGACCGCGGAAGAGCTGCGAATGTTCGAACTGCTGCTGACAGTCTCAGGGATCGGGCCGAAAGTGGGCATCGCGATTCTGTCGAGTGCGCCGCTGGACGTGCTACACGTGGCGATCGCCACGGGCAACGCGGAGCCACTGACTCGCATCCCGGGCATCGGTCGAAAAACCGCGGCGCGCCTGGTACTGGAGCTCAAGGGGAAAATCGCGGCCGGCGAGCTGGCGCCGGACGTATCGGTCGCCACGATGGAAGATGCCGAGATCCTCGCGGCGCTGACCAGCTTGGGGTATACAGCGGGGGAAGCGCAGTTGGCGATTCGGGCGATTCCAGCTGATACCGGTACGACGGTCGAAGAGCGCATCACGGCCGCGTTGCGCTACTTTGCGAGCCGCTAGCGGCCCCTCTAGCGAGTCTCTTTCGCCAAGCTAAGCGACACGTGGCGGCGCCACATGTAGAAGAATCCAAGTAGCGTGATCGGCACTAACAGCACCGCGTGCAACGCCACGGTATAGCTGAGGGCCAGGTCGCTCGCCACCCCGAAGCGCCCCAAGGTGAACACGGCGAGGGCTTCAAAAGTTCCCACGTAGCCTGGTGAAGACGGAACCATTGTGCCGAGATTAGCCACAGCCGTCGTTAGCAAGAACGCTTGAGGGCCTGTACCTAGAGCGAAGCCTGCGCCGAGCACATAGTACATCGTGGCCTCGAACAGCCACGCGAGTATAGATAGCGCAAATATCACCAACATCGCCCTGCCGCTCTGCAAGACAGCAAGACCTTCGAGAAAGCGGTCAACAAAAGATATGACACGGGGGCGTGCGGCCGCGGGAACAATGGGCAAGAAAACAGCGACTAGTCCGCGCGCGCGGCGCGGAGAGGCGGCGATGGCGAGCGCAGACAGCATCATAGCCACTAACACGATGCCGGCGATTCGAACAACGTTCTCCAGTCCCGCCCCCAGTGGCACGAAAAGCGCGACCACCGCGATAAACAGCAGCATGGTAAGGCCGTCGAAGACGCGCTCGACGAAAACGGTGGCGAGACCGGCTGTCTTGCTGATGCCCTCGTCGCGACCCAGTACGTAGACGCGCACCAACTCACCCATGCGAGCCGGCAAGACATCGTTTGCCATGTAGCCGATCACGACTACAGGAAACAGCTTACGCGCGGAGAGTGATTTGATTGGCTGGAGGAGCAGCCGCCAGCGCACCGCACGCACGGCGACGCCGAGGAAGTAGGCGATAAGGGCCGGGATTGCGTAGACGTAGTTCGCGCTAGCTATGGCGCGTCCCACATTGCCAAGGTCGTTCACCTGCCGAAAGGCCCAGTAGAGGAAGAAGAGGCTGACAAAGATTCCCAGCCAGAACTGCCAGTCGCTGATAAGACGGCGCAGGCCGAAACGAGAGCTAGCGTGTCGTCTCATGTCGTCTGCCGCGCTGGGACTCGCGGATTCTGCCACGACCCGCGGCTCTCCTACCATTCGGCTAATGTTAGAGCCTCCAATGTTGGCGCCACCGTGAACTGCCGACGCCGGCGAAATTGGCTTTGTTTGGCATTTTTACTTTTCGATCGGGTACCCGCGCTTAGCCCACCCGTTGGTGCCACCCTCCATGTTCCAAATCTTGGTACGACCGGTGGCAGCGGCCATTTCGGCGGCCACCGCACTACGCTCCCCGAGGGCACAGACAAAGATGAGGTCGCGGTCGCGGCTCAATTCGTCGGCGCGCTGAAGGAGTGTGTCGAGCGGGATAAGCACGGCGCCGGGTACCCGCCCGGCAGCGAACTCTTTGGGTTGCCGGACGTCAATTACCTGAACGCCCCCCCGATCGATCATCGCCTTGGCCTCTTCAACGCTGATGCGGCGAAATGGCTCTCCGAATTCGTCAGCCTGCGATGCCAATGCAATCTACCTCTACAAGATTTTCGTCCAACGGACCCGGATTCTGAATAGCCGGGCGCGCCATCGTATTGTATCATAGCCGGTATTAAGAATAGAAAGAAGTGGGCGTTGGAGGGGGCATGTTGACATTAGGCATCCTCGAAATCGATTGGGGTTGGCTGGGCATTGCGCACTCTGAGCGCGGGCTGTGCGGTCTTACGCTGCCAATGCCGACGGCGGAGGAGGCCATGTTGGCGATCGCGGCGGAGTTTCCCACTGGACTGCCGCAAGGTATGGCTGAGCGGTGCGAACTTACAGCGCAACTACAGCGCTTTTTTGTCGGAGAGCCTGTGGCGTTTTCGGTGACCCTCGATTTGCCGGAACGACCGCCTTTTTGGCGACGGGTGTGGGCAGTGGTCGCCGAGATCCCCTACGGGGCCACAATGTCGTATGGAGAAGTGGCGATCGAGGTAGGCGCGCCTCGCGCGGCACGCGCTGTAGGGGGCGCCATGGCGAACAATCCAGTGCCAATCATCATTCCCTGCCATCGCGTCGTCGGCAGTGGTGGAAAGCTGACCGGCTTTGGCGGGGGGCTGGAGATGAAGCGCCGGCTGATCGAGATGGAGCGGCGAGGCACCTCTTGTGTCAACGCGGCCACACCGACACGGCCCAGCGACGGGTGAGGTAAGTGTGCCACTGCTTGCCCAAGAAGGTCCGGTAGTCCACGGTGACATTGCCAGGTGCTGGCGACGGTGATGGTCGCTGGGGCGCGGCAGAGCAGTTGAAGTAGAGCTCGCCACCGCCGGCTACCAAAGGATCGTCAAGATATCCGACGAGGACGCGGTAATGCAAAGTGAACCAAGGACAGCTCGGAAGGTCAGTGGGCCTGACGATCACGATTGCCGGCTGGTTGGCGGCCACGCTCTCCCGCAGTGTCGCTAGCGTGCGAAACGAGGCGCCGGTAGCGTTCAGGTGGTGTTTGCCAAGCGCGTGACGGATGCCCCAAGGAAGCGTGGCGCCAAGCACTGGCACCCGAAAGAAGGCCATATCCCGCGCGACGCTTGCGGGATTGACGCCGCCGGGATAGTAGAAGGAGATGGCCATCGCGGCGGCATGCGGGCCGCAATCGTTCCTCGCGCGGTAGTCGGGAAAGAAGGGCAGTGGCCGATCGAGTTGAACGAGCGTCATTTAGTCCGTGACAACTAGCTTGTAAAAGCGACGCTTGCCGACCTTCAGAATAGTGCCACTGTGGATGCGCTGCTCGGGCTCATCGCCCGTGATCTTACGACCCGCGAGCTCGACGGCACCGCTCTTGAGGAGCTCCTTCGCTTTGGTACGACTTTCCACCACGCCGCGGTCGGCCAGCAGGTTGACCAGGTTGACCGGACGGTCGGCAACGTCAGCACGTTGGAGGACGATAGTGGGCAGCTCTGAGGGCAGCTCACGCTTCTGGAAGATCCGACGAAACTCTTCCGCTGCACTGAGGGCTAGGTCTGCGCTATGGAACTGGGTGACGAGCTCACGGGCGAGACGCATCTTGACGTCTCGCGGATTGACTGTACCCTGTTGCAGAGCCAAATTCATGGCCGAAATCTCAGGCTGTGGCACGTCCGTCAACAACTGGAAATAGTCGATCATCACGTTGTCGGACAGCGACATGATCTTGCCATACATGTCGTCGGGGGGCTCGCAGATCCCGATATAGTTGCCAAGGCTCTTGCTCATTTTCTGCACACCGTCGAGGCCCACGAGCAGCGGGGTAAGCACCACTTGCTGGGGCCTCATGCCAAGCATGCCCATGAGCTCGCGACCCAGCAAGATATTGAACTTTTGATCCATGCCGCCAAATTCGACATCTGCCGTTATCGCGACCGAGTCATAGGCTTGCAGTAGAGGGTAGAGGAATTCGGTGATAGCGATGGGACGTCCTGATGAGTATCGCTTGGAAAAGTCCTCGCGCGCCAGCATCTGAGCGACAGTGAAGCGGCTAGTAAGGCGGATCACCTCCGCTAAGCTGAAGCTGCCATACCATTCGCTCTGCCAGCGCACCTCGGTCTGCGCAGGATCGACAATCTTGAAGAACTGGTCAAGGTAGGTTTGGGCGTTGGCTCTTACCTCCTCAGCAGAGAGCATCGTGCGAGTCGCGCTCTGGCCGCTGGGATCACCGATTTGTGCCGTCCAGTCACCGACGATCAGTACGACCTTGTGCCCTAATTGCTGGAGCTGACGGAGCTTGCGAAGGCCGACGGCGTGGCCAAGGGTGATATCGGGCCTGCTTGGATCGAAGCCTTCTTTCAAGCGCAACGGCGCGCCCGATTCGAGCAGCCGCGCGAATTCGTCTTTGACGATAATTTCCGCAATGCCACGTTGCAGTATCTCAGGGATATCCATCGCTTCGCTATACTCCTTGACTGCGCCTGCCGATCGCAACCGCGTCTACCAGCCGTGGGCAATGAGTCGAGACGAAAGTTAGGGGTGCTCCATTACACCGCGATGCGGCGCCACTGACACCTCTCCAAGAATCAGACGCGCTTGCGTCACATCTGCCCGGATCTGGGACACGAGGGCTGCCACGTTTGGAAAGCGCACCTCACCGCGCAAGCGCTCCACGAGCTTTACGGTCACGGTCTTGCCGTACAAGTCTCCTTGGAAATCGAGCAGGTGAACCTCGAAGGTGCGCGGTGCGTTGTCAAAGCTAGGGCGACGGCCAATGTTGCATACCGCTGGGTAGGCACGATTATCGACATGCGCCACAACAGCATAAACGCCGTCGGCAGGGAGCAGGAGCTGTGGATCAATGTCGAGATTCGCAGTGGGAAAGCCCAGCGTACGGCCCCTCTGGGCACCGGAGACCACCAGACCGGAAATCTCAAGGGGCCTACTTAGCAATCGCGCCGCGTGAGCGACATCGCCAACACGTACCAACTCTCGTACGCGCGTGCTACTGACAATTAGTCCTTCAGACTCCCAAGGCTCGGCCACAGTGACGGCAAAGCCACGTTCGCGGCCCATTTCGCGCAATA
>JAMCRS010000290.1 GCA_023380675.1 Chloroflexota bacterium | reverse complement strand
GATCGGCCCGCGCCCGATAGGCTGAAAAACGCGCGCCCATTCCTCGAGCGTCAGATCGTCGTTCGGCTTGCGCCAAACGTCACAGGTGCGGCACTTGCTGTTGCAGCGATAGGACACGCTCACCACGATGCTGAACGGCAGCAGCTGGGGAAAGCCGTAGCGATAGAAGGACCAGTACAGCGGGATCTTGGGGAGAAGAGACGCCAGCATCAGGAAAGCACAACCCGGCGGCCGGAATCAGCCCGGCCGCAGATCAATGCGCGCTCGCGCCGGCGCCCGAGCGGGAGCCCAGCATCATCCGCGAAACGTCCTGGACGCGGCGGGGCAAGTTGCGCCACGTATCCGGCATCATGAGCCGACGCGCAACCCGCGAAGGGCGCAGGTAAAAGCGTCGGTGCGCCTCGTGCCACTTGCGCTCGACGATGTCGGCCGTGAGGTTGCCCACCTGGAAATGCGCCTTGTCCGCTTGAATGGCATAGTCGTCCCAATTGTGCGAGAACAGGATGCCTTCCTTTTGAACCAGCTTCCACAACTCGGTGCCGGGATAGGGCGCAGCGATCATAAAGTGCGCCAGGTCGGGGTCCAATTCGAGCGCCAACCGGATCGTCTTTTCCATCGTCTCTTCGGTTTCGTGGGGCATACCAAAGATGAAGAATCCCATCGTCTGCAGGCCGGCGGTTTTGGCGTTCTTGAATGCCTTGCGCACCATGTCGAGCGTCTGCGCTTTGCGAATGACCGTCTTCAAGATCTGCTCGTCGCCGTTCTCGACGCCGAATCCGACGCGCTTGCAGCCCGCCGCCTTCATCAACTGAAACAGCTCCAGGTCGGTGTGATTGACCTTCATCCCGTGGATCGTCACCCACGGTACCGTGTTCAGCTTTTCGTCGATCAACGCGCGGCAGAGCGCTTTGGCGCGCTTGAGGTCGAGGTTCCAGATATCGTCGGTCAAGCCGATCTCGGTCGCATGGAAATCGCGCACGAGTATGCGCCATTCTTTGAGGACATTCTCGACTGAGCGAGCGCGCCAGGTATCGCCGGTGATCGGCTTGGAACAATAAGTGCATTTGTAGGGGCAGCCGCGCGACGTGACGACCGTGTACGCCCGCGCGTGCGGGTCGAGTCCGTCCGTCAGTGGGTTGAGGTTCGTGTAACGCTCGATCTTGAACAGGTGATACGCCGGCAGCGGGATGTTGTCGATATCGGGGCGGAGAGGCCGGTCGAGGTTGTGCAGCACGTTGCCGGCGACGTCGCGCCAGGACAGCCCGAGAACGGACCGGAAGCGCACGTCACTGACCGACTTGCCCTCCTCGAGTATTCGGAGGATCTCGATCAGCGCGTCCTCCCCCTCACCTCGCACAACCAGATCGACCTCCGGCTTGTGCATGGACTCGTCCGGCTGCAGCGTCAGGTGCGGGCCGCCCATGATCGTGATCGCGCCGCGCGCTTTGGCCTGTCGTGCGGCCGCCCAGCCGTTATCGATCAGAACGGTCGGAGCCGATATGCCCACGACATCGTACGGCTTGGACTCGGCGATCGCGCGGTCCAGCACGTCGGCCACGGACTCGTATTCGACCGCGCCGTCGTGCAGCGTTACTTCGGTATAGCCGTTGGCCAGCAAGGAACCGGCGAGATAGCCCAGCCCGTTGTGCAAGTGGGCTCGCGAGTTCCAGACCTTGGATTCCGGAGAGACGAGCAATATTTTCATGTTCTATACCATAACCAGTATACGCTGGGGCAGAGAATCGGTCAATCGAACGCGCGCCCCGGTTAGGACGCAATCTCCACTTCGGCTTCGATTTCCACCGGGATATCGACCGGCAGTCCGGCCATGCCCACCGCAGAACGCGCGTGCGCGCCGGCTTCGGGCCCGTACAATTCCAGGATCAGATCGGAAAACCCGTTTACGACTTGCGGCTGCTGGTTAAAGCCGGAAGCGGAGTTGACCATTCCAAATACGCGCAGCCAAGCCGTCACCCGGTCGAGGTCGCCGAGCTCGCGTTTCAGGCTCGCTAGAATCGCCAGCGCGGCCAGTCGAGCGGATTGATAAGCCTGTTCGACCGTGACATCTGCGCCCACCTTACCGAACGGCGGCGCAACGGAACCGTCGGGATTGAGAGGCCCGTGTCCGGCGACGAACGCCCGGTTGCCCCTGACACGCACCGGCGCGAACGGGAGCCGCATCCCGCTCGGGGCTTGCATCTTCGCCGGAAGAATCAGTCCCAGTTCGTCAAGCTTTGCTTCTATCTTGGCCATCGGGTTCTGTGTGATGCCTCCGTGTTCGACCAAGCCGTCGCGAGAGGAATGCGCCGCCAAGGGACCGGCGCGCTATCCGAGCTCGCGAACGTGCTTTTGCAGATCGCGCTGCACGATCCGCTCAACCTGCTCACGGACGATCAGATCCATCTCTTTCGACGTCAGGCGCAGCCTGAGGTTCTCGTACGCTTCGTCCGCGTTCCCGCCATACCCCAGCTTCTTTTTTCCATTCTTCATGGCGAAGAGGAAAAAGTGGTGCGGATTGTTGAAACTGCTCATGCGTGTTTGCTCTTTGGGGCGCGGCTCACCGCTACGAGCAGCCAGTCGTCCGGACTGCGGCGCGCGCTAGGCCTTGATCAGCGAGTCCGCGTAGACCCCCGATTTGTCTCTCAAGAACGTCGGCAGCTTGGCATTCACTTCGCCGTCGTACTTGCCCTGCAGCAGCCGGCGATAAAAGCCGTAGTCGATTCCCTTGACCTTTTCGTCGTCCGGATAGCGATGATAGTTCTCTTTCGACATCCGGCTCCTGCCTTCGGCGATCAACTGATAGCCGAGCGCGGAACCGGGATACGGGGCATAGTACGAGATCGACGGCAGCACCCGCTTCATCCGCTTCAGCATGCGAATCGTATCGAACGCGTCGTCGTGCGTCTCCCCCGGAATTCCGAGCATGATGTTCGCCCAAAACTTGGGAGGGATCCGGCCTTGCGCCTCGACGTCGTCGCCGATGCGGTTCAGCAGGTCGATCGCGATGTAATTATCTTCCGCCGTGCACTCTTTGTTCAGGATCTTGAGAACCCGGTCGCTCCCCGATTCAAAGCCGATCGAAACGAGGTTCCAATTGGTCTCCCGGACCAGCGCCTCGAACAGGTCCGGCCATTGGCGCACCGTGTCGGAACGTGCCGCCGCCCAATACGGCCACCGCTTGTGTGCCCGACGGGGATACTTGGACAGCCATTCCTTGAGCCACGGCGGATTCTGAAAGAACATCGAGTCGTGGATGACGACCGAGCCGAGCGGGCCGAACTGGTCGTCCAGATAGTTGAGCTCGTCGATGACCTGGTCGACCGACTTGCGCCCCATGTTCGGTATGTACGACGCTTCGTTGCAGAACACACACTGCCAGGGGCAGACGCGGCTGGTGATAACGGTTGCGACCGGACCCGGGCCCCAACCACACTCCGGCTCCAGCGGCCACGGAAAATCCTCCCGGCCGGGGTTGGGCCACATCGTGCGGTCCATCATCGGCCAATCGGACATGGACTTGGTGCCGATCCCCGTGACCAGCCGTGGAAATGCCTTCGGGTCGCGCAGCAGGTCGACGACCACGTTTTCGCCGGGACCCTGGCAGATCCGGTCGAACTCGGCGACTGTTTCCATCTCGTCCGGGGCGACGGTCGCGTGCATTCCGCCGGTGACGACGATCCCCTGCGGATTGACCTTTTTAAATTGGCGGGCGGCCTGATACGCGAACGGATACGTATAGCTGCGGACGTTCATGACGAGCACGTCGTATCCCGCGACGTGCCCGTTCAATTCATTCCAGCTGCGAATCGACCGCGTCGAGAAAAGGTCGGTGTCGACGCCGTTGTTCTTGAGGATCGTGCGGAGAACACCCAGGCCGTGGTCCTGCCAACGGTCGTGCGCGCCGGCCGGCTTGACAAAAACCCCCAGGTCTCCCAGATCGAGCCAGAGCCGCTTCAACCCGACCGCTCCTCACGGCTCACGGCCGAGCGTACGACGACGGCGCGCCTTACCGCGCGCAAATGACTCGCCGCCATCAATTGGCCGTCACCTGCGCTTCGTCCAATTTCGCCTTGACCTGGTCCTTGGTCTTTTTCGGCAGCACGATCTTGAGCGCCATGCTCAGCGTACGCGGAAAATGCTGCCAGGTCGATTTGCGCATCAGTGTCATGGTGACGCGATGTGGGCGCAGATAGAAACGTCGATACGCTTCTTTCCACTTACGCTCCTGCACTTCGGCAGTCGTCTCGCCCATC
>JAMCRS010000289.1 GCA_023380675.1 Chloroflexota bacterium | reverse complement strand
GGGTGGGCCTTGGTTGCGGCCGCGGTCGCTCCGGTAAGGGCTCACCGGCCAGCGCGGCCTTGATGATCGCCGCCACGTCCTCGCCGGGCTTGGTGTAGTAGCCGTCGACCAGTTCCTCGAAGCGGGTCTTGCTGACTCTCAGATCGTGATCGAGGCCGATGTCGCCCACTACGTCGAACTCGTATTCGAGGTTATCGCGTTGGATGGGTTGCAGGCCAACCTTCCGTATAACCGTCCTGCCCTTGTCGTCTTTCTCCTGCACGTACTCCATCTTGGCGCGCATGGTGATGATCAGGTGCATCGGCACCGATAGCAGCGTGTCTATCAGCTCGTTATGCTTGGGGGTGGCGTCTCGCCAGGCGCCGAACGAGTTGCCGGACTGTGTCTGCTTGGCGCGTTTGTCCACGAATTCGAGAACGCCATCCTTGCCGGCCCAAGCGTGAGACAGGCTGTCTATGATCAGCACGTCGAAGCCGGCGTCCTCTGCCTCGTGAAGCGCCGCGATGTAGGCCTCCACGGAGTAGGAGTACAACGGGCAGAGATCGAAGTTGAAGCGGTTGGCGTAGTGACTGCTCGACTTACGCTCGGTGTCGATCAGGCCCACGCGCCCCCCCAGCGCACAAGCGATGCGCAGCGCCGAGTATGTCTTGCCGGCGCCGGAAGGGCCGATCAGTGCCATACGGAGATAGGCCTGTCCCTTGACCGCCTTCTGAAAAGCCATGGTAGTCTCCTTAATCCTTGCTGAGCAGCGCCCGCACGGCGCCCTCGCTCAGTCGATAGTCCCGGCGCCGGTAGCTCGCCAGGCGCTCCACGGCGACCCATAGCAGCAATCCGATGCCGGCCGCGGCGACGACGGCAAGGAATGCCAGGACGATGGCGGCGAGCAGTAGTTGATCGATCATGCCCCTGCCGCCTTTTCTGCCGCCGCGGTGCGCTCCCAGTAGCGAGAGATGCGTTCTAGGTAGTCAGACAGCTGTAACTGGGTCGAGCGCAGTTCGAGCAGCTTGTCCATATCGGGTAGGCTAATCTCGCCGTTTTCGCGCATACGACCGTAGATGTCGATCTGCTTCTGCAGCGTCTCTTCGAGGTCGCATATCGCGGATCGTTCTTGTTCGTCCATTCTCGCCCCTCCTTGACTCCACACGGCGGCCCATGCTAAGCTGGCTTTGGTGTGGGGTTATTCGCGTGGCCACTCACCTAGCCGCTGCAAGTGTTTAGGGCGCTTGCGGCGGTACTGTTTTCCATCCGGTCGCAGATCTCCAGGCTCGCCTGCTCGAGGTCCAGATGATCCCGGTCCTCGAGCTTGTTGTGATCGATCAGCCATTCCAGACGCACTACGAACGCTTTCAGCAGGGCGGACATTTCGCGCAAGACCCGCAGCTCGGGCACGTCCTTATCGGCGCGCCGGCGGGCGAGCGTCTTCACGTCAACGCACCGCTCGACGACGCGGCTGCGGTTGCTATTGGTAGCCGTGTGCACAGCTCCTCCTTTCTCGCCTCCACAAAGAGTGGGTGGCCGTAATACCGTTGACTCCACCTTTCCCAGCACGCAACTCGATCCAAGCACAGATGGTGCAGGCCTACGGTGTTGCCGTGACGGTCGTAGTCGATGTAGACGATGATCTCGTGGGACTGCTGGCCGCAGTGGACGCAGGTTGGGTCAGGCATCCGTGTTCCTCCTCGAGCAGTATCGCCCGCCTCGCGTCGCAAGCGGCCACGTCCTGACAGAGCATCAGCAGCGCCTGCCGTAAGCCGGTGTAGCCGAGTTGAGGCCTGACGTCGTGCCCCTCGTGGCCGCACATGTCGCAGATATTACCGTGCTCCGCGCGGTAGGCGCAGGGCGGGCAGAGACCGGCTGTATCGAGATCGTAGGAGCGGTGATCGCAGGCTCGGCAGTAGGGCGGGATGGCCATCAACTACATCCTCCTCGGCCCCGCGGGCTCAAGACGCAGCGTCAGGTTGAGCTTCGCCAGCACCCGATCGGCGACGGCGTCCGCCAGTCTTTCGATGTCGAGCCCGTTCTTGGGGTTGCTCTGGCCCGCCAGCCACTGCTCAAACTCGGCACGCCGCACGTAGTAGCGGCTGCCGCGTTTGCCGTTCGGGATCACCCCAGCGGCGAGCAGGCCGCGCACGGTCGTCTCGCCTCGGCCGATCCGCGTGGCGATTTCTGCCACCGACACCCAGGTGTCGCGGGCCTGCGCGTCGGCGAGCTCGTCGCAAATGTCGCGGACGCCGGCGAGTTTCGTCAGTTTTGCCGATTCCATTAGCTCGTCCCTCCTTTCCCTGATTTATGATGGTGTAGCCGTGCTTGACCAGCGCTCGCTTGCGCGGCGCAAAGAAAGCCCCAGTACGGTGCACCGGGGCTGGTGGGTTAAGCTACTTCCGCGACTTTCTTGACTTGAATGCGTAGGCGGATCATCCAGCCGTAAAAGGTATTCGGATTGACCTCAAGGCTCCTGGCTGCGCTTTCGATTGTGCCGTGCTTCGTGAGTGCAGCAACGACGATGTCCTTGATGGGTTGGCCGTGTCGTCGTTCCAATTCGCGGGCCTGCGACGACTTGCGCATCTCCTTAGTGAGACTTTCCATATTGGCAACTCCTAGCGTAAAAGAAAGGCCGTTTCGGGTTCGGCAAGTATAAGTTAACACATTGGAAAGGCATTGTCAAATGTTTTGTGAGAATATCTTTGTGGCTGGCAAAAAGGACTTTCGCTTTAGGCAGGGAGCAAGCGAGGACAGGGCGATGCCTTTCCCAAGTAACTATAAGGAAATAGGAGGCCGGCTCAGGGCTGCCCGAGAAGCCGCCAGCATCTCACAAGAAGATGTTGC
>JAMCRS010000288.1 GCA_023380675.1 Chloroflexota bacterium | reverse complement strand
TGGTGTATCGCAGTCTCTACTTTTTTCACGAGCGCCTTTCAGCGGGGTGAGACCACTGACCCCGTAGCGTTCCTCGCGGCGAATGCGAAACGGTTTGGCGTGCTCAAGCAAAAACGCAACCGGACGCGCCCTTCGCCGCTGCAATTGTTCGACTTGACAAATTCGTCAGGTCCTTAACTTGTCACCAATGGCCTGAGCCGTAGAAGTATTCTCCCTTATCATCCGGACTCAGGAACAGCCCGGTGTCCTGATTATACCACCGGCCATGGACGTACCATAACCCCATGTCCAGGCCGTCGTTCAAATCAAAGTTGAACGCGAGCGGCGCCTTAAAGTAGCCGTACGCGGCGTTCCAGCTATAGTTCCCCTGGGCGGTAGTGTAATAGTCCAGATCGCCCCACGCGCCAAGCAGGGACCAGCCGCTCGGGCTTCCTCCGTTTTGCCACACCCGCGTGGCATCTCCGTGCCAGTTGTAGCGGTAATACTGCGCCGAGACACCAATGCTGTCCATCCGCAGCGGCCGGCCGTTCGCATAATAGTAACGCTGAAGCACTGTGCCATCGTCGTTTGTCGTGAACGACAGCCAGTCGCTATCTCCCACGTAAAAGTAGTTGGTGCACCCGTTTGGCTGGCAAAGACGCGTGATCCGGCTCGAACGATCGTACTTCAACGTCGCCCAGTAGTTCACTCCACCGTCAGTCGTCCGAGTGACACTCGTCATGTGATGCGTTCCCGACTCCCAACCATAGTCCAGCGTGTACGTGTGGCCGTTGAACCCTTTTTGCATGCGGGTCACGTTTCCGTCAGAATCGTAGGTGAGCGTGCGGGTATAGTATCCCGCAGCATTCTCCGAGATTAGCCGATTGCCGTCGTAAGTGTAGCTGGAGTGCCTATGGCCCGGGAGCAGCGATGGGTTGTCCACATACGTCTGGCATTTTTCGCCCGGCGCAAACTGCCAGTATCGGTCGGACCGACGCCCGCTGGCGTCATACGTAAAGTAGCTCATGTGGTCGTCAGTACAGTTGGTGTGACTCTGCAGCGCGTCGGTCACGACGACCTGGTAGCCGTCGGCGCTGTAGGCGTAGGCGGTCGTGTTTCCGGCAGCGTCCGTAGCGCTCGTTCGCTGGCCGTGGCTGTCGTAAGCGTACGTCGACACATCGCCGGCCGCATCGGTGAACGAGGTCAGGTTGCCTGACGAGTCGTAGGCGTACTGGCTCACGCGGCCCAGCGGATCGGTTACCGTCAGCAGATCGTTCGTGCCGTTATAGGTATAGGTCGTCGGGTGGTTCAGCGCGTCCGTATAAGTGAGGCGATTTCCACGGGTGTCGAACATCGCCCACGTAACGTGTCCGAGCGGATCGGTTGTTCGCGTGATGTTGTAATTGGCGTCGTAGGCGTAGCGGGTCATCCCGTTCAGCGGATCGACGACTGCGGTCGCCTGCCCGGTCGAGTTCAGCGAGTACGAGGTCGTATGGTTGTTCGCATCCGTGAAGGTGGCCGCACCTGCGCTGTAGCCGAACAGTGCGACCCGAGTCCCGGCCGTCGAAATTGACTGGACGCGAGCTTGTGTGTCGTAAGTGATCGTCGTCACGGTACCGCGGGGATCGGTGACGGTCGTCAGACGGCCGCTCGTATAACCGAATTGCGTGGCCGCGGTGAGCGGGTCCGCAATGCTCGTAAGCGCGTTTCCAGAATAGCCGTAGTCATAAGTGTGTCCCATCGCATCGCCGACAGAAGTAGTAGATCGCCGGTATACGTCAGCGCAAGCGTCTGCCCTCCCGCCGCCTGCACGAAGGTCAACTTGTCGCCGCTATATGAGAATGCGATCGCGTTTCCCTTGCGATCGCGAATCTGGCTCAAATGTCCGGATGAGTCGAAAAGATGCTGGCTCTGGTCGGCGTGCGTCAGAGTAAACGACCCGTCGCCGTTCTTGACGAGCGTGTCGTACGTGCCCGGCGGCGCGTTATACGTGCCGTCGGCGTTCCGTCCGAATGTCTTTTCGGTGCCGTCGCCGTCGCGTAAGGTGACTGGACCGTCTAAATCGCCGACGACGAGCGAGACACTCAAATTGTCGGTCCAGCCGGCTGATTCACTGTTGTAGGCATGGACCAAGGTTAGAGGCAGACCGCGGCCCGGGATGGAGAAGGCAGAATTAGCCGTTCCAAACTCCTGAACGCCATCTTCGGTGCGTGACCATCGTCTCCACGGTCACGCACCGCATCATTATCCTTTCCACAACAGGCGCGAAATCTTCGTGCATCGAGCCAACACACTCTCAGTTCGGCATCGGCCAGTCCGAGTTGGGAGTGGGGAGCAAAACCCACTTCGCCTTTAGGGCACACTCCCCGCAGCGCAGCGAAGGGGAGACGCTGGCGCGCCCAAAGACTCACCCAGCACCGTCAATCGCCTTTGCAGCAACGCTCTCGAAAGCAGCGAAAGTGTGGAGAAACGTCGCGGTCCTTGTCACTTAGCTCGCAGCCCTGT
Source organism: Chloroflexota bacterium (assembly GCA_023380675.1). The sequence continues at coordinate 7,167 of JAMCRS010000288.1, read as the reverse complement.
GCCCGGCGCCAAGGATTCAGAGTCGTGTCCGCTCGGACCCTCTATTTGTTGCTACAGGAGAGGGAGATCGCCACGTCGTTCCTCGCTACGCTCGGAACTCCTCGCGATGACACAATCCTTTTCTCCACGCTCTCGAAAGCAGCGCACATTGCGCTAAAACCGCGAATCGTGTACGATACATCGGGACCGGTCCCAACTTATGCGATACGCTGAAATCGTCGTCAACACTCCGCTGGCAAATCCCCGCACGCACGGCGGCGCCCCGGCCGAACAGACGCCGGCCCAAGCGAGCCGCGCGCGCACGTTCTCCTATTCGATCCCCGAGCCACTCGTCAATCAGCTTGCCGCGGGCCAATTGGTTTGGGTTCCGTTCGGCTCGCGGCGGCTGCAGGGCGTCGTCGTCGGCCTGGCCGACTCGGCGCCGGTCGAGCAGGTCAAGCCGATCGAGGAACTGGTGGACCCGCAGCCGTTCCTCTCGGCCATGCAGATCGACCTCGCTCGCTGGATTTCCGAAACGTATCTTTGCCCGCTGTACGGCGCGCTTCAGATGATGCTTCCCCCTGGGATCGAGCAGGAACCGGAAATCCTGATCGCGCTCCAGCGGACCGCGACGGACGGCCTGACCCCCAGCCAACGCGCACTGGTCGAGCTCGTCGAGCGAGAAGGCGAGCAAAAGCTCGCCGCGCTCGCACCCGAACTCCGTGCAGCGGCCGAATCGCTCGCGCGGCGCGGAATCGTCGTCAAGCGGACGGTCGTAGCGCCGCCGCGCGCCCGCCCCAAGCGCGTGCGAGCGGTGCGGCTGGTGAACGCCGACGCGCTGAGCGCACTCAAGCTACGGGAGGCACAGCGATCGCGCCTGCAAGCGATCGTGCAATTCCTGCGCGGCGAGCCGGGGCCGGTCTGGATCAGCGCGGCGTATGCGGCCACGGAGGCCACGCCGGCCGACCTGAAGAAATTAGCGGCCGCCGGCGTCGTAGAGCTCGAGGCGGAAGAGGTGTGGCGGGATTCGCTGGCGGAGCGTACATTCGACATCGTCGAGCCGCCGAAGCTGACGCCTGAACAGCAGGCAGTCTGGGACCAGATTGCGCCGGGAATCAGAGCGGCGCCGGCTGAGCCGGCCTCGCCGACGCCGTCGGGGCCGCCGGCCGCCTTTTTGCTTCACGGCGTTACGGGCAGCGGCAAGACCGAGATCTATATGCGGGCGCTGGCAGAGGCAATCGCCCGAGGGAAGCAGGGGATCGTATTGGTCCCCGAGATCGCGTTGACCCCGCAAACCCTCCGGCGGTTTGGAGCGCGCTTTGAGCGGATCGCGGTCCTGCACTCGCGGCTCGGCCTCGGCGAGCGCTACGACACGTGGCGCCGCTGCCGCGACGGCCAGGTCGACGTCGTGATCGGGTCGCGCTCGGCGCTCTTCGCGCCGGTCCCGCGCCTCGGGTTGATCGCGGTGGACGAAGAGCACGATGCAGCGTACAAACAGGAATCGGCGCCGCATTACCACGCGCGCGAGGTCGCCTTGGAGCTGGCCCGCCGCACCGGGGCGACCGTCATCCTGGGAAGCGCGACGCCGGACGTCGAGTCGTACCATCGCGCGAAAAGAGGCGAGCTCAGATTGGTCGAGCTCCCGAAACGAATCATGGGCCACCGAGGGGTCATCGAGAACGAGGTGACGAATTTCGCGCTGAGGTCCGCCAACCTCGCCGTGCGGGAACTCAGCGCCGACTATGCCGACGCACTCTATCTGGAACTCCCGCCGGTTCAGGTCGTCGATCTCCGGGCGGAGCTCAAGGCCGGCAACCGATCCATCTTTTCCCGCGCGCTCCAACGTGAGCTGGCACGCGTCCTGAACGCGCACGAGCAGTCGATCCTGTTCCTCAACCGCCGCGGCACCGCCACGTTCATCCTGTGCCGCGATTGCGGCTACGTATGGAAGTGCCGTCGCTGCGACAATCCGATGACGTATCACGGAGTCGGGGACCAGCTCGTCTGCCACCACTGCAATCGGCGAGACCGCATTCCGACGCAGTGCCCCCAGTGCGGCAGCGCACGCATCCGTTATTTTGGCGCGGGGACCCAAAAGATCGAACAGGAAATTCAGACCGCATTCCCCAAGGCGCGGACATTGCGCTGGGACTGGGACGTGACCCGCGGCCGCGAATCCCACGAAGCCATACTCGAGCAGTTCGTCCGACACCAGGCGGACATATTGATCGGGACGCAGATGATCGCCAAGGGGCTCGATCTGCCGCTCGTAACGTTGGTGGGGGTGGTCAGCGCGGATACCTCGCTCAACCTCCCCGATTTCCGCGCCGGCGAGCGAACGTTTCAACTGTTGACCCAGGTGGCCGGGCGCGCCGGCCGGAGCATCCTGGGAGGACGCGTGATCATCCAGACCTACAACCCGGAGAATTACGCCGTCGCCGCTGCGTCGAGGCACGACTATGCCGCGTTCTACGAGCGGGAGATCGCGTTCCGCCGAGAGCAAAAGTACCCCCCGTTTGCCCGACTCGTCCGGCTCACGTACGCCCATTCGAGCGACAAGCACGCGCAGGAAGAGGCAGAGCGGGTACGCCAAATGTTGGCGATGCGCTGCGCGCAGCTCGGTCTGCCGGCGCTGGATGTCATCGGGCCGGCGCCGGCGTTCTTTCATCGCGTGCGCGGCCAATATCGATTTCAAATTCTGCTGCGCGGCCGCGAACCTCACGCATTGATTAGCGACATCGCGTTGCCCCTGGGGTGGCGAGTGGACGTCGATCCGGCGACCGTGTTGTAACACAATTGATTTTTGGGGGAAAACAAGTAGAATGGCGCCGGGGGCGGCAATAGGCCCGCGCCGACAATTTTGCGTCTGATGGAGACAAACACTACGGCACATCGCATCGTCCTTGCCATAATCGTCGTCGTCTATGGCCTATTCGGCGCGCTGTACGCGGTTTACACCCCGTTGTGGGAGGCGCCGGACGAGCCGGCGCACTTTAACTATATCCGTGCGATCGGCGATACGGGCACGCTGCCGGTGCTGCAGGAGGGCGACTACAACCAAGAATATCTCGAAGCGATCAAGTCCGCCAAGTTCCCTCCGTCCATGTCCGTCGACGCGATCCGTTACGAATCTTACCAGCCGCCGTTGTACTATCTGGCGGCCACTCCGATCTATCTCGCGGCGCGCGCCGGCGGGTTGCAAGCGGAGGTGCTCGCGCTTCGTTTGTTCTCCGTCCTGCTCGGCGTCGCCTTGCTCCTCGCCGCGTACGCGGTCGTGCGCTCGGTCCTGCCGGCCGACCCGTTCGTCGCCCTGGCGGCCACGGGAGCGATCGCCGCGGTCCCGATGCACATCGCCGTCAGTGCGTCGATCAGCAACGACATAGCGGCCGAGTTGGTCCTGGCGCTGATCCTCTGGCTGGCCGTCAAGCGGGTCGGAAACGCCGTCGACGATCGGCGCTATGTGATCGTCGGTGGCGCGCTGTTCGGCGCCGCGCTGTTGACCAAGTCGACAGCCTACGTGCCGGGCGCGCTGGTGCTCGTCGGCGCGGAGATCGCTCGAACGGCCATCGCCCGGTCGCGGTTCACCGGCGCGGACGTGCGGCGGGTGCTTAGCCTGTTTGCGCTCGCCGCGGTGATCTCCTCTCCCATGTTCATCCGTAATATGCTCACCTACGGCGTCGGCGATCCACTCGGCCTGGCGCGGCACAATGCCGTCGTCCTCGGGCAGCCGACGACGGCGGAGATGATCGGCCGATACGGCCTGAACCACATCTTGTTCGACTATGTCGCCGTGACGTTCAAATCCTTCTGGGCGCAGTTCGGCTGGATGGGCGTTCTGGTCAACGATCGCTTGTACGTCGCCCTGATGATTCTGTCGGGCGCGGCGGCTTTCGGTCTGCTGCTGTACCTGTTGCGGCTGCGGCGCGAGCGCGAGACATTGTCCGTGTCCGAGCGGTGGAACCTTCTCCTCCTCGCGCTGGCGGCGCTGGCGGCAGCCGTAGACTTTGTCGGCTATAATTTTGAATTCTTTCAGCTGCAGGGCCGGTATCTCTTCCCGGCGTTGATCCCGATCGCGCTCCTTGGAGTCCTGGGTCTGCGCGAACTCCTCGCGCGCGAGCATGTTCGGCTCTTGTTCGGACTGATCTACGTCGGACTGCTCGCGTTGGATGCCGCGTCGCTCTTTCTTTTTATCGTGCCGCAGCTCCGAATCGGCAGCTGACTCCCATTCCTCGATCCGTGAGGCCCTATGAGTATTCTCGATTCCGTGAAAGCGGCCTTCGGCTCCGCCGGCGGCGACAAGAACGCCCTGTGGCTCTACGTCCGCTGCGCGCGGTGCGGCACGCCGCTGGCGGTCCGCGTCGACCTGCGCAACGAGCCGATCGTCGACTACGAGAACGGCGGCTATGTGCTTTACAAGGAGATGATGGACAGCAAGTGCTTTACGCTGATGCGCGCGCAGGTGCGGTTCGACGATCAGCACAAGGTGATCGAGCAATCGATCGACAAGGGTGAATTCATTACGCGGGAGCAATACGCGGAGTCGACCACAGAGGTAAACAAATGAGCGCGGCGAACTATCCCTGGGTCCTCCGGCCGTGGGCGCGCGAATCGATCTGGGGGGGGCGCGGCCTGGAACGATATCTGTTCAAGTCGCTGCCGGCCGGCAAGAAGATCGGCGAGACGTGGGAGGCGTGGGACGAGTGCGTCGTCGAAAACGGCGAGCGCAGCGGGTCGACGGTCGGGCGCCTCATCCAGGACGATCCGCCGGGCGTGCTCGGCGCGGCATCGACGGTCCAGGGCAAGCTACCCCTCCTCTTCAAGTTCATCGACGCGCAGGACGACCTCTCGCTCCAAGTTCACCCGGACGATCAAGCGGCAAGGGCATTGGAGAATTATCCGTTCGGAAAGACGGAAGCGTGGTATATCGTTCACGCCGAACCGGGCGCGCACGTTATTCACGGATTCGAGAAAGACGCGACGCCCGAATTGGCGAGGGATTACGTGCGCCGAGACAAGCTGGCCGAGCTTCTAACGACGGTCGAGGTGGCGACGGGGGACGTGATCTTCGTCCCGGCCGGCACCGTCCACGCGATCGGCCGGGGAATCGTCCTGGCCGAAATTCAAGAGAATTCGGACCTGACGTATCGATTGTACGATTGGGGCAGACTCACACCGGACGGCAAGTCACGGGAGCTCCACATCGACAGATCGCTCAAGGTGGCAGATTACGACAGCCTCGCGGAACACAAGATCGAGCCCTTGATCGTCCATCGGCCGGAATTCGACCGCACCTATCTGGTTGCCTGCCGTTACTTTTCGTTCGAGAGATTCGAGGTGCGGAGCGCATTCGAGGCAGCGGCGCCAGGCGATCGCTTTGTCATCTTGACCGTGATCGATGGGCAAGCGGAGATTACGTTTGGGCAAGGCTTGCGTTCGTGCGTGCCGGTCAAGCACGGTCAGACCGTCCTGCTTCCGGCGAGTCTGGGCCCAGTGGGCATCGCACCCAAAGAAGGACCCTGTCGCCTGCTGCGCGCCTACGCGCCCGATCTGGTCAGAGATGTCATAGACCCGTTGATCAGCGAGGGACATTCGAAGGAAGACATTGCCAAGCTAGGCGGAAGTCGGCCTCAATCCAACGACGTTGCCTCCATCCTGAGACAACACTAGGCCGGGTCGACTCTTATGAGCCTCCCGCGATCGACGGGGGGCGTTGCTTTAGGTGGCACGTTTTTCATGTTATAGCGATAATCTATACAACCATAACGATTATTGACAAATATTTGCTGTTCTAATATAATAATTGCGTGTTCAGATCAAGGAATTTGAGAAAATGAACAACTTGATTGGCAAATGTCCGATCTGCGGAGAAGAGCTTGTGGTAACACGCCTGGAGTGTCGATCTTGCGGGACGGACATCGGCGGCCAATTTTCGATCGATCGCCTGTCGCGACTGGGCGCCGAAGATATCCAGTTCGTCGAGCTGTTCATCAAGAATCGCGGCAACGCTTACAAAGTCGGCGAAGAGCTCGAGGTGCCGTATTCGGCGATCCGCGCCCGGTTGACGCAGATCATCCGCGCCATGGGTTACGAGCCGGGCGCCGAGCCAAAGGACGACCTGTCCGGGGCAGACACGGAACGGCGCAGAGCCATCCTGGACAAAGTGGCGGCACGAAAACTTTCGGCCGAAGACGCAGTAAAAATGCTGCAGGGAGATTCGGCGACTTAGCTATCCGCTTGACGCGATTTTCCGGCGCCGGGACGACGCAGTTGGTTTTGGCGCTGCATGAGCAAGCCCGCTCTAGAGAGGCAGGCGCCGGGCGGCGCAGGGGTCAGTCCAAAAGTTGGCATTACCGAGGAGGCGACGGTGGTCGCACAGGTAGCCAGTCAATCCAAATCCGGTTTTCGCGGCGCGCGCTCGTTCGAGCCGGGTCACGACCTGAACGCCGTCGCGCGTCTGCTCGAGGAGGCGTTTCGATCCGATCACGGATTTCCCTTCTCGAACGTCCCCTTGCTGCGCGAGCTGGGAATCGTCCTGTGGACGCTCAGCTACACGCCGGTCTTTCCGGAATCCACGACCGGTTTCGTGTGGATCGAGGATGGTCAGATCGTCGGAAACGTGAGCCTGAATCCGGACCTGGGACGTCTCGACCGATACATGATCACGAACGTGGCCGTCAAGCCGGCTTACCGCCGGCAGGGGATCGCGCGGGCGCTCATGCAGGCGGCGCTCGATCACCTGCGGGGCCGGGCGGTGCGGACTGCGCTGCTGAACGTCCGGCCCGGGCACTCGGCCGCGATCAAGCTCTATCAAGACCTTGGGTTCGCCGAGGTCGAGCTGCGCGGCGAGTGGACCCTCCGGCCGCCGCTGCCGGCCGGAAACGGCAGCGGCCTTGGCTCCGAGTTGCGACCGTTGGTCGAAAACGATCAGCGGTCCATCGCCGAACTGGTGCGCGCCGCAACCCCGTCGACCGTACAAAAATACCAATCCGTGCGAAATGAGTTCTCTATCGCGTGGGAAGAGCGGATGGTGGAAGGGTTGGGAGACTTGATCGTGGGTCAGGCAACCCAACGCTGGGTGTTGGAGCGCCACGGGCAGCTTGCGGCGGCGATCCTGCTGCGCGCGCAGCGGCTCGCGACGCCGCATCGGTTGACCGTCCAGGTGCATCCGGGTTTTCGCGGCCAGGTGGA
>JAMCRS010000287.1 GCA_023380675.1 Chloroflexota bacterium | reverse complement strand
ATCGAAGCGCCGATGCCTGTGCCGCAGATCACGATACCCCGGTCGAATGGCCCGATGGAGACGGATCTTGCCACTTTCCGCGCTACGTCGGGATAGTCGACGGCGGCACCGTCAAAAGTACCGAAGTCTTCATATGGCATGCCGAGATCCTGAAGCATGTCGACAATGGCCGCCTTAAGCCCCACGCCAGCGTGATCCGAACCGATGGCAACGTGCACCTTAGCCTCCTAGCAGACGATAGTGCGCTCCAAAACATCTTCGATCGCCGAGACGTCGACGGCCCCGCGCCGCAGCAGGCGAGGCAGCTCGCCGCTGAGATCGAGCACGGTAGATTCTACACCACCCGGACATCGGCCGCCATCCAAGATCGCGTCGATACGGCCCCCCAATTGAGCCGCGACCTCCCCGGCGTCGAGCGGCGGCGGTCCGCCCGACTTGTTGGCGCTGGTGCCGGCGATGGGTGCGCCCACCGCTCTGATCAGAGCGACGGCAATCGCATGATCCGGCACGCGCACGGCGACTGTAGGGCCGGCGGCCGTGACGATGTCCGGCACCCGCGGGTGCTTCGGCAACACGATGGTGAGCGCGCCCGGCCAAAACACGGCTGCCAGTCGCCACGCGGCGATGGGAATAGACTGCGCTACTTCAAGCATATCGGCACTCTCTGCCAGTAACAAGGGTAGCGGGCGATTTTCGGCGCGTCCCTTGGCCACGAATATCTTCGCTATGGCCTCAGGTAGCCAACAGCGAGCGCCGAGGCCGTACAGGGTGTCGGTAGGATATGCCACTAGGCCACCGGTACGCAGGATATCGGCGGCCACGGCGATGTCGCTGAGATGGTCGGCATCTAGGGCTTTAGTAATCAAGCTTTGTCCTAACAACCACGACGCGGTCGTATCCCGCATAGTCCTTGTCCACGCGCACGGTCTCGACCGGGAGACAACCGCTGGCCATTTCCTCGATGGCAGTCGCTTGGGCGGGGTCAATCTCGACGATCATTACGCCTCCTGACCGGAGGAATGGCGGTGCCGCCGCAAAGAGCTGCCGGTAGAGAGCCAGTCCGCCATCCGCGGCGAGCAACGCCAGGCGAGGCTCGAAATGGGCGACCTCCGCAGGGAGGTCGGTCAGTTGCTCCGGTGCAATGTAAGGCAAGTTGGCAACGATGATGTGCACCTGCTCAGGTAACGGAGCGAGAAGGTCGCCTTGCAGAAGGGTGACCTTCTCGGACACGTCGAGTCGCTGGCAGTTGGCAAGGGCGACTGTGAGCGCTGGTGCCGAAACATCCGTGGCGTAAAGATGCGCGCCGGGCAGGTGCTTGGCGAGACTGATGGCAATCGCACCGCTGCCGGTGCCGATGTCGGCGACGCGCAGGGCCGGGACACCGAGGCGATGGGCCTCCGAGATGGCTGCGTCGACTAGCAGCTCCGTCTCGGGCCTTGGTATGAGCACGCGGGGAGCGACGACCAGGTCGAGCGCGAAGAACTCGCGGTGGCCGGTGATGTAGGCGACTGGCTCGCCGCGCAACCTTCGGGCCAGCAAGTCCTGATACTGGGACTTGTGCCGGTCGCTCAGCAGGTAGCTGGGGTAGGAGTAGAGCTGGGTGCGGCTCAGACCGAGCACGTTGCCAAGCAGCACCGCGGCCTCTATCGATATCTCACGGTGGGTCTCTTCAAGGTCGACGATCCGGCCTGGGCTGACGTCAATGGCGCCAGCGAGCAGCGCTTTGGCCTCGCGCAGGGCAATAGCGACGGTTACGGCGTCCTCGTGAAATGGGATAGCCGGCCCCGCTATGGTGCCGGCTGAGTGCTTTCTGTCAGGAACAGTGTTGTGCTGGGTCATTTGCTTCACACAGCGAGGAGACCTGCTCCCAGTCGTTCTGCTTGATCGTTAGTGATTAGGGCGTTAATCAGCTCGTCGATATCGCCGTCCAGGATGCGTTCAAGATTGTGCATCGTCATACCGATGCGGTGATCGGTGAGCCGATCCTGCGGAAAGTTGTAGGTGCGAATCTTTTCGCTGCGCTCCCCGGTGCCTACTTGTGATCGTCGAGTCTGCTCGATCTCCTTGGTCTGTTTGCTTTGCTCGATGTCATAAAGGCGTGCCCGCAAGACCGCCATCGCCTTGGTCTTGTTTTTGAGCTGGGAGCGCTCGTCCTGGCAAGTCACCACGAGTCCGGTGGGCGCGTGGGTAATGCGGACGGCGGTGCTGACCTTGTTTACGTTCTGGCCGCCGGCGCCACCTGAGCAGTAAGTATCGATTCGCAGGTCATCTTCTTTGATCTGTATCTCGACTTCCTCGACCTCGGGCAACACCGCCACGGTAGCGGTGGAGGTGTGGATGCGCCCGCTGGCCTCGGTTAGAGGAACGCGCTGCACGCGGTGCACTCCGCTCTCGTATTTCAGTCGTGAATAAGCGCCGCGACCGCGGATCTCGAACACCACTTCCTTGAAGCCGCCGATGCCAGTGTCGTGAACGTCGACAACATCGGTCGCCCAGCGCTGTCGCTCCGCGTATCTGGTGTACATGCGGAAAAGATCGGCGGCGAAAAGCGCGGCTTCACCGCCACCGGTGCCGGCACGAATCTCGACGATCACATCCTTCGCATCGTTGGGGTCCTTAGGGAGCAGGCACACGCGGATATCGGCGAGCAGCTGATCCTGTCGGGCGCGCAGGGTATTGACCTCTTCTTTTGCCATCTCGACCATTTCGTCTTCGAGGCCATCGTTTAGGAGTGCCAGAGTCTGTTCGAGCTGGGTGGTTGTCGATCGATAATCTCGGTACTTGCCGACAATCTCTTCCATGCCTGACTGCTCGCGGGCATACCGCTGCAGCAGGCCGAGGTCGGAGACCACCTCCGGCCGCGTCATCATCTCCGTGAGCTCGTCGTAACGCTGTTCAACTTCGGCGAGTTTTTGCATCATTGACATAGCAACACCACCCTGGTAACGAACGGAACACCCTAATGTATGGCAGGCATTACACCGCAAGGTATTATAGCATATCTACCCTGACTGACTGCCGAGCGTGCGGCACCTGGGGCTTAGGCGATGTGTCGGGGGCCG
>JAMCRS010000286.1:2199-2651 GCA_023380675.1 Chloroflexota bacterium | reverse complement strand
AGTCCGGGTTAAGTATGTGGTGGCGCAGCACGGGCGCGAGATGGACAAAATTGAGCGCAAACGGAGCGATGATCCAGCGACCGGTCACTCGTTTGTAGAAGATGGTCGGAGCAGAATAGTAATGCAAAAGATCGAACAATCGCGACGATTGGGCGGTAAAGTACGAGTGCCACTCGCAAACGCGCAAGCCAAAAGTTTCCAGGCGAGCATGCCAGACCGAAGCCGAATCTGTGCGACAATGTCGGGAGATGCGATTAAAGTAGTTCTCGTACTGGGTTGCCAGATTCTGGAGCTTCAGATTTCGCAAAAGAGTTGGGAAGAAGAGGTACTCTGCGAAATGTTCGCTCGGCGTGGTAAAGACGAACAGCCCGCCGGGCTGCAAGACGCGATGCACTTCACGAAGGGTCGCGTCGAGATTGGGAATGGGCTCGAGCACAGAATTACTCGCGGGC
>JAMCRS010000286.1:0-2189 GCA_023380675.1 Chloroflexota bacterium | reverse complement strand
GTATGGTCAGACCATCGGTGGGCTTGAGTTCTCGATACATCCTGGTTTTGCGCGCTTCAGCGATTGAAGGAGGCGAAGGATCAATGCCAGCGTCAAGCGGTTCGACAAAGGTCATCTGCGCAAAGTTGCCGTCGCCGCACCCCAGGTCGAGGACGGGCCGCGGAAATGAAAGCGACGCCATCTTCTGGGCTTCGATACTGCGAAGCAACGCACGAAAAGCAGGCACTGCCTGCAAATGACGCATCAGGTAGTCGTTTTGTTGGGTCATTGCTCTAGGAAAATGGTGTGAGAGTTGGGGAAGGGGTTGCCTGTGGCAAGCTTGGAATCGCCGATGGCGGCGTCGCCGACGGCGCGGCGGCAGGCGCGACCGGCGTAACGCTGATCGGCGCGCCTTTGTCGTTCAGCGTCCACATCCGCTCAAGTTCGGTGCGCTCGGCGAAAGTGCGCGCGCCAAACCACTTGGCATTTCCGTTGAACAAGATCGTCGCGCCTCTGGGGTTCACTACGTGGACGTACAGCGAGTCTTTTGCGCGCCACGATCGCGAATCCCCCGGCTGCATTTGCCCGGTGAACGCCATCGCGCCATCGATACCTACTTCGATTGTGATGGTCTGGGTTACACTCACATCCAGATTTAGGCCGGTGGTTGTGCCAGGCGTGCGGACCAGCGGAGCGGAGAGCGTCGCGGTCGGATTGCCGGGAAAGGTGGCGAAGGGCGCAGCAGTCACGGCGAGTGTGGGTATGGGTGTGGGTGGCGCGCCGGGTCGCAGCGTTGGGGTACGCGTCCCGAGCGCGCCTGGGGGGGGCGTGCCGGTGCGTGCGAGAGAAATCACCGCCGGTCCAGCTTGCGTGACGATGAGGATCATCCCCGCGACACATGCTAAGACGATTGCCGCGCCGATCAAGAGTTCGACTGGAAATGGGATGCCGCGCCGCGTGATGTGCGCGAGAAATGCCGGCACGGCGCTGGGTTCGCTCGCTGGCTGCGCGTATTCCAACTTTTCCGGTGGCGCGAGTTTCTCTGGGGGTGGAGGCACTAGCGGTGCGGTCGGCGCGATCGATGATTGGGCTTGAGAAGATTTTGGCGGCGCAGCGGACGTGATCGGTGGCGGCATGGGCGCGGGTGCACCGGTCAGCTCTGTGATTTGCGGCGTGGCGGCTGGTGGTTTCTCCGGAATGAGGGGATGCTCGAGTTGTGGCTGTGCGACCGGAGTCGAATCGGCAACGTACAGATCGAGCGTCTCTTGCGAATCAATACGGAGATAGTTGGAATAAGATCGAATAATTCCGCGCAGGTATGGTTCAGGCGGCAAGTTTTCATAGTCGCCTTCTTCTAATGCCTGGACCACATTGGCGCGGATGCGCGTATCGATTTCGACTTGGAGCGGAGAAATTCCGCGCGCCTCGCGTGCTTGGCGCAATCTTTCACCGAGGAGAGACATCGCGGAGACTATATATCGGGAAGAATGAAAAGTCAAATCTTGTCGCCGCACTGGCGTTGTGCTATAATCGTTTCGCTCCGAAGACGCATGGGGAGGATCGATTGCAAGAGCAGCCAGGACCAAGCACCGTCGGCGTTAAGGTTGTGGGATTGGTGCTCATCGCATTGTTCGTTTGCGGTGGGCTTTTCTTTGGTTATCAAATCTATGAAACGGTCCGGGAGACTGTGCTCGCGTTTGGACTGCCCGATCTGGGGAATTTGCCGGCGCTCGCCCTGGGCGCCCAGCCCGCGAGCGCGAACCTGCCGAATATTGCCGCGGGGGAACGCGTCAATGTCCTGGTGCTGGGTATCGATCGGCGCCCTTCTGAAAAATGCCCGTGCCGCACTGACGTGATGATGATCGCTTCCATTGATCCAAAGACGAGCACGGCGGGATTGATTACGATACCGCGCGATCTCTACGTACCGATTCCCCAAGTCGGCGAGAACCGAATCAATACCGCGAATTTCTACGGCGATTTGTACAAGTATCCCGGCGGCGGTCCCGCGCTCGCGATGAAAACCGTGGAATACAATTTCGGTCGCCGGATTCACTACTACGTCCTGGTCGATTTCAACGGCTTTCGCAAAGTGGTCGACACACTCGGAGGAATCGATATCTGCGTACCGAAAGCGATAGACGATCCAACCTACCCAGATGAAAATTTTGGCTATCGCCCGATTCACATTCCGGCGGGCTGCCAGCATA
>JAMCRS010000285.1:3399-5089 GCA_023380675.1 Chloroflexota bacterium | reverse complement strand
GGTCGACGCGGTAGAAGCGGTCGAAGACGTGCTCCAGATCACCCTCCGGGATGCCAATCCCTTCATCGGCAACCAGCAACCTTGCGACGCCCTTGGCGCCAGCCAGCGCTCTGGCGTCGGTCAACGATTCCACGCGCACCGTGATCGTCGTGCCGTCGGCGCTGTACTTCACCGCGTTGTGCAAGAGATTGGACAGCAAATCGGAGAGGCGGTCCGGGTCGCCCATCACGGCGACGGGGACGGTTGACTCCACGACGATCCGGCGCTCGCCAGCGAGGCTACGGGCCTCGGCGGCGACTTGCTCGGCCAACGAATCCAAGCGTACCTTGCGAAAGGCGTTAGCGGGCCGCGCCTCCAACTGGGCGAGCGTCAACAGGTCGCCGACGATCTTATCCATGCGCTCCACTTCCACCTTAATCGCCGCGACGCATTCTTCGCGATCTGCTGGCGACAGCGCGCGCCCGAGCAGCTCGGCGTTGCCGCGGATCACGGTAAGGGGCGTGCCAAGCTGGTGGGAGGAGTCGGCGACGAAGTGGCGGTGGGCGGCAAAGCTGCGCTCGATGCGGTCGAGCATGTGGTTGAAGGTAGCCGCGAGATCGCCAAGCGCATCCCTTGCCCCGCGATAGGTAATGCGCTGCCCAACATCGCCGGTGGCCGCGATGCGCTCGGCGGTGGCGCTGATCACGGCGACCGGCCGCAGCGCCCTGCCGATCACCCACCAGCTTAAAAGCAGGGCGAGCAGCCAGGTGCCGATCACCCCAAGGGCCAGTTGGTAGCTCAAAGTGCGCAGCGTCGAGGCGATGGTACTCAGCGATGCGGCGACTTGCAATAAGCCGACCACCCGCTCGCCGTGGATCATCGGCGTCGTCATAACCCGCAGCTCCAGTCCCCGTCCGACGGGCAGCGAGACGAGGGTCGGTTTTGCGCCAAGGCCGTCCGCAATCACCGCGGGATCGATCGGCAGGCGCTGGTCTTGCAGATTGGCGGAGGCGGCGGCGACGTTGCCGTGTTGGTCGAGCACCTCGATGTAGACACCGGCGGCGGCGAATTCGTTGACCGGTACTTGCAGGCTCTGCGCGGTGAGATGCTGCACGTCGAAGCCTTCGTCGGTGACGTTGAGCGCGCGGTGCAGCGCCGCGGAGCGCACGGAGAGGGTGTCGTCGAGCTCGCGTACGAGGTTGCTTTCGAGCAGCGCGTAGACGAGTATCGCCGCTAGGGCCAACGCGACGCCCAAGATCAGTCCGTAGACCGCCGCGAGCTGCAAACGAAGAGGGATTCTAGACAACGCCGCTTCTTTCCTGAGCTATTCTTCCCGGAGCACGTAGCCCACGCCACGCACCGTGTGGAGTATCGGGGCCTGATCGGAGGTCTCCAGCTTGGCCCGCAGGTAGCGGACGTACACGTCGACGACGTTGGACTCGCCGTCGAAGTCATAGCCCCATACCTGTTCGAGAATGAAATCACGCTTCAGCACCCGGCGCTGATGGCGCAGAAACAACTCGAGCAGATCGAACTCCTTGGCGGTCAACTGAATGCGTCGCTTGCCGCGGCGGACCTCGCGTCCTTCTGGATCCATCGTGAGGTCCGCGAGACGCAGCATATTGTGATCGCCGCGCGTCTCGCGGCGGCGGAGCAGCGCGCGCACTCGCGCCAGTAGCTCGTCGAGGGCAAAAGGCTTCACGAGATGGTC
>JAMCRS010000285.1:0-3389 GCA_023380675.1 Chloroflexota bacterium | reverse complement strand
GCTGTCCAGTCCGTCGACCCGATCGGCTACTGTGCGCTTGGCGGTCAGCATGAGAATCGGCACGTCGTCCACCTCACGCAGGCGGCGACACACCTCCATGCCATCCATGCCCGGCATCATCACGTCAAGGATGATCAAGTCGGGTGACTGATCGCGTACCGATGCGAGCGCCTCTTCGCCCGAAGAAGCCATTGAGACGCCGTAGCCTTCGAAGCCAAGGCCGCGGCGCAACAGGCTGCGAATCGCGGGATCGTCGTCTACGACGAGGACGGTAGCCATGCGCTCTCACCCAGCAAGCTATCGCCAGCGAGGCAGGAGGCAACGGGCCACCGCGCCCTACCCTTTCGGCAATAGCGCCATTTCTTCAAATCCCAGGCACCAACGATGCCGCCCTAATTATATACGGCGGCATCGTCTTGAGCTAGGTCACATTTTCGCGGTCAATGCGCCGCGTGGTCGGAGCGCTCTGCCAACGCTGGTGGCTGTTGCACGTTGGCCATGCTCCGGCCGTCCTGTCCGCCGTGGCGATGGCCCATGCCACGCATCATGAATACATGGAGAAGTGGGCACAACAACATGAGCGCGAAGATGCCAATGCTCCCCAGGTCAATTCTCAGCAAGAGCACCGCGCCCAACAGGGCCATTGGAATCAGGCAGCAGGCCAGCATGATCAGCAGGTGCCTCGCGCTGCGCGTGCTGTGTTGCACGGTCGCCTCCTTATTGCTCCTCGGAGCCCATCGATTGGGACGCGTCCTTCGCAAAGAACTCTGCAGATAGCCGCGAAAACTGGTACTGAAACCACGGATAGAGCCACCAGACAGTGGCGATGCCAAAGAGGGCACCGGTGGCGGTGCGCAGCTCCCAATTGCTGATACGCCAGCCAAAGAGCTGAGTGAAGCCGTCGAGGGCCATCGGCGCGATCAACACCAGATACCAGCGCCAGGGCAAAGTAGGCAAGCGTCGGCGCAGCGGCGCGTACGCGAGTCCCGCAATGGTGGACGCGCCGTAGATGGCGACCATGCGCTGATCCATCGCCATTTGGTAGCCGAACAGGAAGTAGGAGTGGGTCGGGTTTTGCACGCAGATCAGCCGATAAGCGACAAAGAGACCGCGACCGACAGATAACAGACCAAGCGCCATGAACGTGGGCGAGAGGAGAGCACCGAAGACCGTCGCCGCGTTGCTGAGATTAGCGACCAGTAACCAGTGGCGCAGCAGCCAACGCGTAGTAGTACCTACCATCGCGAGCAGCGCCCGATCGACGGCGAGGCGGGCGGGAGAGATGTCCGCCAGACCATAAAGGTGGTCGCTGCGCTTATCCACACTCACCCCCAAAGACAGATCGTTCAACGTGACCCCAAGACAGCGTTGGCGGTCAGGCACCTGCCCTGCCGCAAGAGCACTAACTTGACTGAAGCGCCCGGTTGCGCGCGCCAGAGCAGATCGAGTAGCGATGCCTCAGGCACGAGCGGCTGATCCTCGAAGTAGAGCACGACATCGCCGGGCCGGATGCCGGCCAAATCGGCCGGGCCGCCAGCCGCTACCGCGGTAACGAGCACACCCCAATCGACATCCACCCCGTATTCAGAGGCAGCGCCGGCAGTTAGTGGTAGGTAAGTGATGCCAAGAAAGGGGCGATTCGGCGGGCGCCGATCAGTCAAACCAAGCGGAGACGCTCTCATCTCCGGTCGCGCAGGATAGTCACGCTCCGCCATCATTGCATTTGTCAGAAGCGCGGGCGATGGTGACAAGTTGAGGGATGAGAGACCCCTAGCTCCCCATCCCACGGCCACGATCGCCATAGTGACGAGCGCCAGTTTCCACAGGGCAGGCATCCGGATACCGTATCTCATCCCGCTACCCCGCTCTCCGACCAGTCTCAGCGCTACTCACGCCGCCACGTCTGCTCCTGCCGCCGACGACGCAGACCGCATCTGCCGGCGGAGCGCGCGCAGCATAAAGAGGACGCCGAAAGCATTGCTGACAATGCCCAGCACCATAAAAGGCACTCTATTGTCGTTGAGAAAGACCGCCGCACCAGTCAATCCGAGCAGCGGCATCAGGTCGCTGGCGTGGTGAGCACAGCAGGCCAACATGGCCGCCGTCGAGGTGCCGGTGCCCACGCCGCTAAGCGCCTTCGACGAGGCGAAGCCACGTGCCTTGCGACTTTGTCTCATATAGGCGAGGAGACCCATCTGGATGCCAAAGCCGGCGGCGATGGCAACCACGAAGTACCAATCTGTTGTGATCAGCGCCAGTGCGTGTGACCAGCTCTGCGCAACGGCGACGACCGCGACGTACAGCGCAGCCAACAGCGCGCTGGCCGCCATCCCGATCAGTGCCGGCCACAATAGCGGGCGCACCGGCTGGCGAGCCCGCGCCGAGAACTGCCCGATCTGATCGCGAGCCGGCACCGCTTCGTATCCTACCTGCCGAACGGCTAGCTGCAGATCGGCAAGATCGAGCGCCCAGCGTTGCTTGTTCATTCCTTCCCCCATCGATGGCAACCTGACGCGAGCTGGGGTTCTTCGGAAGAACCTGGCAAGCGCTCTACCATGGCTAAGCCACCTTCGAAGCCACTGACACGCACGCGGTCACCGTCCCGCAGCTTTTCTGTTGCGCCAGCGCGCCAGATCTCGCCGCGGCAGCGCACGAGATAGGAGGCCAAGCTTCCCGGCGGCAATTGGCAGACCACTTCGCCGGCGGCACCCAACATTGCCTCGCGCCCCGTCTGTACCGGCAGTCGTAAGGCCCTGGCAACGCTGTGATAGATCAACATGGAAGTGACGGCGATCGGGACGTAGCCGGCCACAGCAAGCGGCCACGGCAGCACGAAAAATAGACCCAGGCCCGCTATCGGCATTAGCAATACGAAGTGGCACCACATGGTGTGTCGCTAGCTCCCCGCTGCGCGTAGCGCCTTCTCCAACTTGCCCTGCATTAGGGTCTTGCTCATCGCGCCGATCTGCATGTCGCGCACAACGCCATCCTTGTCGATGAAGAAACTGGTGGGAATCGCGGTGATGCGATAGAGCGCCGAGACTCTGCCGGAGCGATCGAGCACGATCGGAAAAGTCAGGCCGACTGCTTCGGCATAATCGCGCACGATCTTTTGCTCTTCCTGCAGATCGACGGCAAGCACGACCGCGCCTTCTGCCTTGTATTCTTCGTAGGTGGCCAGGATGTCCGGCATCTCGGCCCGACAGGGCGGACACCAACTAGCGAAGAAGTTGAGGAAGACCGCCCGTCCTTTGAAGTCGCTCAGCCTCGTCGCCGCGTCGTCCACGCTCGTGAGAATGAAGTCGGGGGCGGGGAAGCCGATGCGCGGCGCCGGCACCTGTCCCAACTCCGCCCCAAAGGCGCCGTCGGGCTGCCGACAATAGCCCGTT
>JAMCRS010000284.1 GCA_023380675.1 Chloroflexota bacterium | reverse complement strand
GCGGCAAGCCCGTCTCCGAGGCCTTCTACTTCGCCACCGGCTACAACGAGCGCCACGAACTACTGCGCGACGGGGTGCTGCTGGCGCACATGCCGACGCCGGGGGCGCCCGCGTGTGGCGAAATCGAGCCGGTGGTGTGGCGCGAGACGACAGCAAGCCACCAGTTCGGGGCAAGTCTGTCGCGTGGACGAGTATGCTGGGTGCCCGGATCACGGTTGGCGCAAGAGGCGTGGCTGACACTAGCGGAATCGGGTCTGTGGGAGTAATCCGACGCGTGATTCGTGGATTAGGAGCGGGACAGGACCCAAGCCACAAATCCGATGTCGGAATTGGAGCGCCATGGCGATAATCCAAAACTTGATTGTCGAAGAGTACGGCGCGTTTGTGGGGAAGCACAGCGAGCGGCTGGTCGTCACCAAGGGAACCGAGACGCTGGCGCAGGCGCCGCTGCTGCATCTGGAATCGGTCCTGATCGCCGGGAACGGGGTCAGCATCAGCGCCGACGCGGTGAAAGAGTGTGCCGAGCGCGGGATTCCGATCCACTTTGTCAGCGGCACCGGCTCGGCCTATGCGAGCCTGTACAGCGCCGGGCTGACCGGGACGATCCTAACGCGACGCGCTCAGTTGGAGGCTTTTCGTTTGCCGCGCGGGCTGATGTTCTCGCTTGCCTCCGCGCACGGCAAGATTCGCAATCAGGCGAACCTTCTCAAGTACACGGCCAAGTACCGGAAAGAGACCGCGCCCGAGCTGTACGATCGGCTGCGGGCGCGCGCGGAGCGGATCGAGGAATTCGGGCGCGAACTGGACCAAATCCGGTCGCTGCCCGAGGTAGCGTCGGGCGAGCGCGCGACGATCGACGATTGGCGCGCGGCGATTATGGGAATCGAAGGGCGCGCGGCTCAACTGTACTGGGACTCGCTGGGTCAGGTTCTGCCGCCCGAGGTAGAGTGGCCCGGCCGAGCTGGGCGCGGGGCGCGCGACACCGTGAATTCGGCGCTCAATTACGGCTACGGGATTCTGTACGGGCAGACGGAGAGGGCGCTGGTGCTGGCGGGGCTCGATCCTTACGCGGGGTTTGCGCACGTGGACCGGCCGGGCAAGCCGAGCATGACGCTGGACGCGATCGAGGAATTCCGCCAACCGGTCGTGGACCGCACGATCCTGGGACTGGTCAACAAAGGGGTCAAGCTGGAGCAGGACGAGCACGGCTATTTGACCGAGGCGGCACGCCGGCTGCTCGCGGAGAAGGTATTGGACCGGTTGGAAACGGCCGAGGCGTACGAGCGCAAGACCGTGCCGCTCCGAATGATCATGCAAACACAGGCACGGCATCTCGCAACGTATCTTCGGGGCGAGCGGTCGGAATACGATGCGTACGTAATGGAATGGTAGCCGGCGCGGGCCGACTGCCGCGTGCTGAATTGGAGCGCGTCGAAAAATGCAGTGCCTGTTGGTGTACGACATCGTGGACGATCGCAAAAGAGGGAAGATCGCCGACGTGTGTCAGGACTATGGATTGGATCGCATCCAGTATTCGGCGTTCGCGGGCGACTGCCTGCCACCAACGGCCGCCTCATCTCCACGGTTATCCACGCTCCGCGACAGCGCCACAGCCAGAAACCCGAAAACGCTTACCGGATCATCGAGTGCTCGTCACCGGGTCCCCGCTTGGAACTGTTTGCACGACAGGTCCGGACGGGTTGGGACGCATGGGGAGACGAGGTGGAATCCGCTTTGCATCTCATAGGATGAGCGGCGCTTTGCGCGAAATGGGCCAAGAGTATAGAATTATGGTACTTACCCCTCCGATTTCCTCATCCGCGAGAGTCTGCCGGATGGTATGATTTCGGTTCGTGTCCGCCCGTCGAAACAACCTCAGAGAAATGCCTCCGGCACGGCGGTGACGCGAATATTGCAGGGCGCAGCCCAGGGGATTCATAAGTGCCACTTGTCGAAGAAACCTTAACCCAGAACTCAATGCAGAACGGTAACGGGAATCACGTGTCGGTGCCGACACGGCGAATGACCCAGGCGGAGCTGGATGGATTTTTGGAAAAGGCCGCGGACATCCTCCGGGGCAATGTTGACCACTCCGAATTTCGCGGCTATGTGTTCGCGCTGCTCTTCTTCAAACGGATCAGCGACGTTTTTGAGGAAGCCGTCCGTCGTTTGGCGCGGGATGTCGGCGAGGAACTCGCCAATAATCCCGTCATGCAACGGCGGTCTCTTCCCTTCGTCGTGCCCCAGGATTGCCTCTGGGAGGCGGTTACGGGCGTGCCCTCGACCCAGCTCGTGCAATCGCTCAATGACGCGATGCTGGCGATTGAGCGCGCGAATGCGCCCAAGTTCGACGGCATTCTCACGAGCAAAATCGATTTCAACAAGCAGGAAGAGTTACCGCGCTCGAAGCTCGTCGACTTAAAGAACCATTTTTCGAGCCGCAAATTCGACAAGGCGCACGTTTCTGACGACCTCTTCGGCGACGCCTACGAGTACCTAATCCGTACCTTTGCCAGTAAAGCCGGCAAGAGTTCCGGCGAGTTTTACACACCTCGGGAAGTCTCGTATCTCATGTCTGAGA
>JAMCRS010000283.1 GCA_023380675.1 Chloroflexota bacterium | reverse complement strand
TTTTACCGCCGAAGGCATTTACTATGCGATCCGCAGCGGACAGATCGCCGGCGAGGAGATTTCCAACGCATTTCGGCGCGGCGATTTCGATTTGGAACGCTACACGCTCCGTATCAATTCAGAGATCAATGCCGACTTTAAATACGCGTGGGCGATGGCGCAGATCTTTTACCGCATGCCGCACCTGGCTTTTCGCGCGCTGAAGCGAAGCACAGCCGTCCAAGGCGCGGCGACGGATACCGTCGTCGGGGAATCGAGCTATCGGCGCACTATCGTTACAGGGTTGAAGCGTTTCGCGGGGTCGGTCGTGCGGGGCCGCGTCTAGACGACGCGAGAGCAAAGGACTAGGGTTTGGTTCCAACCTGGTATCGCGCGACCCAGGGCTCGTAGCGGCTGAAAAACCGATCGCGTTTGACCAGCTGCCCGTTCACCAGGATCTTGCGATAGATCGTCACGTCCTCGCCGTCGTGCGCAGTGTCGACCTGCTTCACGACCCCTTTTTTCAGCGAGGGGTCGTCGGTATAGATTGCCGGGCCGTGCGGCACGAGATTCTCGACGACCGGGTCTTCCATCTCCACGGTCCGATTCGGCTTGGTGCCGTACAAATTGAAGGTCAACGTCGTGGTCTTGAGGTCCACCTGGGTCTGAATGAGCAGGTACGTGTCCCCGTCGTTCTTGAACTTGAAATCGACGACCGGCGAAAAGACGGTCGCGTCGAGACCCACCGGCGGCTCGTAATACCCCACCCGGTACGCGTGCGCCCACCGTTCGACGATGGGGTAACCGCCCCAGAACGCCGCACGGAAAAGGGTGGTCGAAACCTGGCACACGCCCCCTCCCGGCCCCAGGATCGTGCGGTCGGCAAAGATCACGTACGCGTCGTCGTAGCCGTTCGCCTCGACCACGTCCCCCAGGTTTTGGTCGAATGAAAAAGTGCCCCCCGGCGGAATGACGATCCCCTCGAACTGCGTCGTCGCCGTCTGGATGTTCTGGATACGCCCGGCGGCCGAGCCTCTAAAGTTGCTGACCCCTTGCGCGACCAGCTCCTTGATTCCGAACTTGGACGCGTCCTCCATCGCGATCGTCGGCTTGGTCAGGGTCACCGGCAGCCCGATCGTCCGCACGGTCGCCGAATCGAGCGGACTGGCGAGTCCCGGCACGCGCGACGCCATGGTTTGCACCTGCGTCTCGATCTGCTTCGCCGTTTCTTCCGGATCCAGCTTTTGGCCGTACTGGCTCGGGATCACGGTCGTCAGCGACCCGCTCGTCGGATCAAAGTGGAACCGCGCGTCCCGCGCCGGCTGGTCGATGTCGCGCGCCAGCGGCGCGAGAAACGCGACAAGGCGCGTGTGGTCCAGCCCGACGGTGAGACTCAACTTGCCGTCGGCGTCCGGGACCGTCTGGATCGAGATCATCGAAGCGAGCGCGGCTTGGTCGACGGCCCAGGCGTGCCCGTTGAACGTCAGCATGACCGGGGCGGCGAGGATCGCTTCAGCGCGCGCCTTGGCCGCAGAGACGTCGCTCAACAGCGGTTGGACGTCGCGGAACGCGATCGGAATGTCGCTTCGATCGCCGCTGAGGATCCGCTGCTGGATCCGCTCGAGCATCGTCGCGCCGTCGAGCTCGCGTCCCTCCTCCGCCGGCGTCGCCACGACCGTCAGCCCGTCGATCTGCAGCGACGCGTCACGCGCCGGGCGGTCCACTTGCGGCGCCAGCCAACCGAGGTACGCCTGCGCCGTCTGCACGTCGAATTGCGCTGCCGAGCCGAGCTCGCACCCGAGCAGCGCGCAGCGCGCTTGCTCCGCGAGCATTCCGGGGATCGAGCCCTGGTGCCCCAGCCGGATCGCCGCTTCGGCCACCGGGCCAAAGTCGGTCCGCATTCCGAGCTCCCACGGGTACGCCCGCCACGACTGGTCGCCGGCGCGCAGGACGAGCGGCTCGCCCCCAAAGCGCGCGAGGATCGCGTCCGGTTGGCCGAACTGTCGTTCGAGGAATTCGCGGGCTTGGTCCCGCGTCAAGCCTTGGATCGGCTGCCGCTGCACAGAGACGCCCTGTATGACGCGGTCGCGGTAGAGGACTTGGTAGGCGGCGAAGAAGACGACGAGGAGGAACAAGAGTGAGGCGATCGCGCCGAGCGGCAGAATCCAACGCGGCAGCCCACGTCGGCGCACGCGGGGCCTTTTCACCCCCGTCGCCGCAGATGGGACTTGCGTTTCACTCATCGGTGCCCATTGTACCGATTTCGAATGGAAAGTCAAAGGGGAGATTGGGCCAGGGCCATTGCCTGATTCGCTGCTTCTATGCCAGCCGCTCTCCCCAAAGACAACGGAGCAAAGTACACTTCCGCTTTAGGTCACGACCTCACTGGGAACCGCAACCGTAAAGATGCCGTGACTAGGGTCCGCGTGCTAGTCAGCAGGATCCATAAACCTCTCCCCGTGCTTGTTTCGGGGAGGGAGTCGGGGGGTGGGTTGTGCGCCGAACGGCGCTTCGGCTCATGGAATCGCGCCGAGTCTTATATCGCGAATTGTGGCTTTTGCCTCGGCCGCCGCCCTGCGGCGAAGGCGCGTGGTTTTTGACCGCCCCTTAACAATGTGTTAGAATCCAGGTCGTGACGGAACTGGGTATTGTCGTCGTCAATTACAATACCCGTGAGCGGCTGCGCGATTGCCTGCAATCGCTGGACGCCAATCGCGGCGTTGCGTTCGAGACCTACGTTGTCGACAATGGCTCTTCCGACGGCAGTGCGGCCTTGGTGCGCGAGAACTTTCCCCACGTCCACGTGATCGCAAGCCCGACGAACGGCGGCTATTCGTATGCGAACAATCTCGGCCTGCGCTCGATTCTATCGCTCGAGCCAGCGCCCCCCTTTGTCCTGCTGCTCAATCCGGACACCGTGCTGCCGCCCGACGCGCTTGCGCGCGTGATCGAGTTCTTTCGCACGCACCCGGATGCCGGCATCGTCGGTCCCAAGCTGGTGATGTCAGACGGCAAGCTCGATCTCGCCTGCCGCCGCAGCTTTCCGTCGCCGCAAATCGCCCTTTATCACATCCTCGGGCTGGACCGACGCTTTCCGTCCAGCCGGCGTTTTGCCCGCTACAATCTCACCTTTCTCGACGAGGACTCGACCGCGCAGGTGGACTCGGTCGTCGGGGCGTTCATGATGGTCCGCGCCCGCGCGCTCGAACAGGCCGGCCTGTTGGACGAGACCTATTTCATGTACGGCGAAGACCTCGATCTCGCGCTGCGGATCAAGCAGCGCGGCTGGAAAACCTATTATTATCCGGCGGTCCAGGTGCTGCACGTCAAGCGCGCCGCGAGTCGCGGCTCGGCGCGCGCCCAGTACGAGTTCTGGCGCGCCGCCTACATTTTTTATCGAAAACACTATGCGTCCCAGACGGCGTTCCCCCTGCGCGCCGCGATCGTCTGCGGCCTGGCGTTCAAGGGACGGCTCAAACTGGCCCGCGAGATGATGCAGCCGCTGCCCCCCGCCCCTAATCTTTCGGAGATTCGCTGATGAAGGAACAGGCGAACCTGTTTTTTGCGGTTACGCTGGTAGCCCTGGACGCGCTCATGACCGCCCTCGCGTTCCTCCTCGCCTACCTCATCCGCCCTCTCGACACCAATCCAAATCAGGTCGTGCTGCCGTTCAGCAATTATATCGGCATGATGGTCTTGAGCGCGATCGCGCTCGTCGTCGTTTTCTTCTTCTACCGCCTCTACCACCTCGGCCGCGGCCTCTCGCGGCTCGACGAGCTGTATTCACTCCTCCCGGCGGTCTCGATCGCCGTCATCGGCGGTCTCGCGCTTACGGCGTTCGTCTACCGCACCGAATTGGACTACCCGCGCACGATGATCGTCTATTTTTGGCTTCTCGCGCTCCTGTTCATCGGGATCGGGCGGATGGTTCATCACACGGTTCGCGCGTCCCTCTTTTCGCGCGGTTGGGGCGAATCCAGAGTGCTCATCGTCGGCGCCGACGAAGCCGGCAACCTTATCCTGGACAAGATTCGCGGCTCGCCCGCGCTCGGGTATCGCCCGGTCGGCTTCCTGGATGACCGGCGCGCCGGCCAGACCGTGTTTGGACTCCCCGTCCTCGGCCGCACCGAGCAGCTCGGCACCGTCGTCCAGGAGAACGGGATCGACGAGGTGATTATCGCCCTGCCCGAAGCGTCGCACAACGAGCTGCTTTCGGTCATCTCCCGCTGCGAGGACGGACGGGTCAGCATCAAGGTCTTTCCGGACGTGTTCCAGATCATGGCGTCCGAAGTCAACATCGGAGACCTCAACGGTCTCCCCCTCCTCACCATGCGGGACGTGGCGCTGCGCGGCTGGCGCCTCACCTTAAAACGCATCGTCGACGTCGTCGTGAGCGGGATCGTCCTCGTGCTGATCTCGCCCGTCATGCTGTTGATTGCGCTGCTGGTCAAGCTCGACTCGCGCGGCCCGGCGCTCTACTCGCAGGAGCGCATGGGACTGGACGCCTCCCCGTTCCCGTGCTTTAAGTTCCGGTCGATGGTCGCCGACGCGGAAGCCGAGACCGGCCCGGTGTGGGCGGTCAAGGACGATCCGCGGCGCACGCGCATGGGCCGCTGGCTTCGCAAGTATTCCCTCGACGAGCTGCCGAATTTCGTCAACGTCTTTCTGGGACATATGAGCTTGGTCGGACCCCGCCCTGAGCGTCCGGTCTTTGTGGAGCAGTTCCGGCAGATGGTGCCGCGCTATATGGAGCGCCATCAGGAAAAAGCCGGCATCACCGGCTGGGCCCAGGTCAACGGACTGCGCGGCGAAACGTCGATCTGGGAGCGGACCAAGTACGACCTGTATTACATCGAGCACTGGTCCCTCTGGTTCGATTTCAAGATCATGATTCTGACCGCGCTCCGTTTCCTGCGCGACCCCAACGCGAT
Organism: Chloroflexota bacterium; assembly: GCA_023380675.1. Next base: position 1,244 of record JAMCRS010000283.1, on the reverse strand, counting down.
CTAGCGACTGAGCGGCTTGCTGAACGAAACTGGCCTGGATTCGAATGTTCGAATCCAGGCCAGTCCTGTTGTGGGCTGATCGGCGGCCGGTTCCGGCGTCCGGGCAAACGGCCAATTACCGCCGCAGAGGCTTTACGGCATCTCGGCGTCCCGTGGGCTCGAGGAAGGTGCGATGATTCCGCTATCCTGCCCGTAATGCGCTTGCGCCAGCTCTCGGATCGGCGCAAAGGTCGCGCGGTGCTGCGCCGAAACACCAAGCGCCTCCAGCGCCGCCCGGTGCGCCGCGGTGCCGTAACCCTTGTGCCGCGCGAAAGCATAGCCCGGCAGTCGAGCGTCCATCTCCACCATCAGCCGGTCTCGCGTCACCTTGGCCAGGATCGAGGCGCAGGCGATCGAGAGCGAAAGCCGGTCGCCGTGAATGATCGCCCTTTGCGGCACCTCCAGCGTGGGCAGCGAGAGCGCGTCGATCAACAGTCCCTGCGGCGCGGTCCCCAACGCCTGCAGCGCGCGCTCCATCGCCAGCCGCGTCGCCGGCACGATCCCCAATTCGTCGATCTCGTCGCGGGTCGCCAGGCCCGTCCCCCACGCGACCGCGGCCGCGTGGATCGGCTCCACCAGCCGCTCGCGTTGATCCGCAGACAACAGCTTCGAGTCGCGCGCTTTGGCGAGACCGCACAGCGGCGTCCGCTGCTGCCAGTCCTTGATGCGGCTCGCACGCGGTAAGATCACCGCGCCGGCGACGACCGGCCCGGCCCACGCCCCGCGCCCGGCCTCGTCCACCCCGGCGACGTGCTCGATGCGCCGCGCCCAATACTTGTGCTCGAATGTCAGTGTAGGGACGAAACCAGCCATCGCACTCGCTAATCGCGCCGGGCAAGCTGCTCCGCCGGCGATGGCAGGCCCCCGGGGGAGCGGGAGCCACGGCGTGGATCAAGGCCCATCCTCAAGCCCCAATCTCGTATGTGTCGACGCGCGCCTTTCGAACAAGCCTATGAACTCGAAAGCCGAGGCAAGTCGCCTCGGCTAGAGTCATTGCGATTATTCTTCCGTGGACGGCTCGGGTGTCGTCTCGGGTTCCACGATGCGTTTTTCGCGCAGCCGCGCGGCCTTGCCGTGCCGGCCTCGCAAGTAATAGAGCTGCGCGCGTCGCACGTGCGTGTGCCCGGCCACCTCGATCTTTTCGACGCGGGGCGATTGCAGCAGGAACGTGCGCTCCACGCCGACTCCGTGTGAGGCGATGCGGC
>JAMCRS010000282.1 GCA_023380675.1 Chloroflexota bacterium | reverse complement strand
AGTGAGTAGCGATCTCTCGTCCGTTCTGTGTCGCGGGTATCCGCCATGCTTCACTCGCCTCAGTCCTTCGACGATTTGCTCCTTGTCCCCGGACAACGGATCGACGTTCTCATCCGAGGAGAGCGTAACGCAGGCTCGTATCGAATTCTGGACCTGCCGTACGACCGCGGCTCGATGGAGATGATGGGTGGCCCCATGATGGCCCGTGGAGGAACGATGCGCGGCATGGGCCAAGCCAGCGGCCCTGAGCCGATCGCGTCCATCACGTATCAGGGCAGGTCCGAACGAAACTGGAACGTTCCGGCCCGGCTGGTGGATGTCCCTGCGTTGGCCCCACCCACGGCGCCGTCGCGTACGTTCGAGTTGGCGATGGGAATGATGATGGGCCGCGGCATGGATTTCACCATCAACGGGCGCACGTTCGCGGCCGACCGAATCGACACAGCGGTGCATCTCAATTCGGTCGAGGATTGGGAATTCGTAAATTCGACCATGATGGATCATCCCATGCACCTGCACACCAACGCCTTTCAGATCCTCGATGCACAAGGGCAGCCGGAACGAGCCTGGCGCGACGTGGTCATAGTCAAGGCCAAGTCCAGTGCCCGGCTTCGGGTGAGGTTCACGGACTTCGCCGGGAAGGCAGTTCAGCACTGCCACATCCTGGATCACGAAGACATGGGCATGATGTCCACGGTGCAAATGAACGAGTGAAGCATGGCGGATACCCGCGACACAGAACGGACGAGAGATCGCTACTCACGGATCGCGCCCGTGTACGACGTCATCGAAGCGCCGATGGAGATCCTGGGCTTCGAGCGCTTCCGGCGGCTGCTGTTTTCGCTCGTCCCGCGGGGCAGAATTCTGGAGATCGGAGTTGGAACGGGGAAGAACCTGCGGTTCTATCCCCAAGGCGCGGATGTCACTGCCATCGACATCAGCCGCGGCATGCTCGAGCGGGCCCGCACGCGGTGGGCTGGACTCTCACCGCGTGACAACAGGCGCGTCGCATTCGCGGAGATGGACGCCCAATCTCTCGCGTTCCCGGATGGTTTGTTCGATCTCGTCATCGGGACCTTCGTGTTCTGCTCGATTCCGGATCCTGTGCGGGGGCTGGCCGAAGCCAGGCGGGTAATCAAGCCAGGTGGCCGTCTGCTGCTACTGGAGCACGTGAGGCCGGAAAACCCACTGGTTGGCAAGATATTCGACCTGCTCAATCCGCTAGTCCGGGTCGCCATCGGACCGGAAATCAACCGGCGCACCGTTGGGAACGTTCGCACAGCAGGGTGGCAGATCTTGCGCGAAGAGGACCTGCTCTCCGACATCGTCAAGCTGATCGTGGCCGCTCCGTAGCCCCCGCACCGGCCGGGTTACGAGAGGGGCACGCCGAGGCCGGACAGGCGCAGCGACGTCTCGTCTATACCCCGCCCTGCGCAACACTCGGCAAGCTTGCCGTCCACGACAACCGCTGGGAGGCTGCGGATGCCGTAGGATTTTGCTCTTGCGGCGACTTCGGGCTGGCGCATGTCGCGTACTGCTACTTCGCAAGACGGACACGCCATCCGATTCACGAGCGTGATGGCTTCCTCGCACGCCGGGCAGCCGGCGCTGAACAGTTCAATCTTCCGTTTACGATTCATTGTGTTTCTCCTCCTATGACTTTTGGTTTTCTGAGCTCATTTCTTTCGAACAGGCGCACGGGATGGCCCGACGCGGGCTTGCGCAAGCGTTCCAGACCGACGCGATCGCCAGCGCCGCGATTCCGGAATACAGAAGCGCAGGCGCCTCAAGCGCGCACTTGCCTGCGATAATCCCTACCGCGAAGGCCGTGATGAGTGGAGCAAATCGCCGGCTCTGGCGCGCTCGATACCCAATGGCCCCGACGGCGACCAGCAGGAACGCGGCTGTCAGGCCGAGCAGATAGCGGCTCGACAGAAGGAAACCGAGCCCGGCCGAGGATAGCAGTGCCGCGTACGCCGGCCAGCACGCCGGACACGCAAGTTTCGGCAGCAGTGCCACGCCGACTCCGGGGGCGGTCGCGAGCCGCGTGGTCCACGAACGCCGGCCCGCAGTCCGGAGCGTCGAAGCAATCACTTCCGCGGAAGGCGCACGAGATCCCTGACCGCACTCTCCGGCATATAGGCGACAGGACGCGCCGGCATGGCGCTGGCCGCCTGCAACATCGACGCCGTTGACCAGTACAGCCGGCGATCCGAATCGGGCCACGTACGGCGGCGCGAGTGGATCGCGTGCGCTCCACTCGGTCCAGAGGGGCTGTTGGCCTACGACCGCGAAGGCCCGCAGCAGGTTGCGCCGAGCATCTGCTACATTGGGGCAGTCGGGATCGTACAGCAACTCCACCCTCATTGGCTCGATTTCCCTTCGAGGGCATCCAGAATGAGACACTCGCCGACGGGGCCACGGCCCTTGCAAGAAGACGCAAGCCGCATCAGCGCCCGACGAATTGCCCGCAACGCCCGAATCTTCTGATCGATGTCGCCCATCTTTGCCTCGGCCCGCCGCCTCACATCACCGCAGTTCGCACCAGGTTGCACTCTCAGCGCGAGCAGTTCCCGGATCTCGTCCAGGGTGAAGCCTAACTCCTGAGCGCGTTTGATGAACTGAATACGACGCACGTCGTCCAGCGAAAACGAACGATATCCCGACTCTGAGCGCGGCGGCACAGGCAGAAGTCCTTTGCGCTCGTAGAAGCGGACGGTCTCGAGATTTACCCCGGCGCGTTTGGCCAATTGTCCTGTTCGCAAGCCCATCATCAGGCCCCTTCAATTGCCAGCATAAAGCCTGTACCTAAGTACGGAGTCAAGCGGGATTTTCGTGCCGCAAATGAGGCAAGCCAGGGAGAAAATGGCTGATCTGGGGCAATCAGGCACACAACCCTTTCTATCGAAACAATTTAGCTGGGTGGGCCGTCAGTGTATGTGGGAGAGACCACTGACGATGAAGAAAGCATTTTCAATTTTTGCGTTCACTGCTGTCCTCACAACCGTTGGCTTATACGCCCAGGCACACCGTGACCACGCTACGGCGCCGGTCAGCCCGAGTCCGCAGCAGCAAACTGCTTCCGGCAAAATGCCGGATGCGTGCAGGGCGATGATGGCCAAACGCGATCAGATGATGGCCGACATGAAGGCTATGGACGCGAAGTTGGACCAGAAGGTCGCAGCGATGAACAGTGCGGCTGGGCCTGCGAAGGTGGATGCCATGGCTGCGGTCATCAACGAACTGGTGTCCCAGCGCAGACAGATGCAGAACATGATGTCGATGAACGGGGCACCCATGATGGGTATGATGGGCGGCGGCAATCAGCGGGCGATGATGGATTGCCCGATGATGCAGAGCACGCCCGGCAGCGCCCGGGCGCAATAACCGGCAAGAAGAACGAGAGTATTTTTATGCATTGGTTCGGATGGGGCTGGGGCATGGGCGGCATGTGGTTGTTCGGCCTTCTTGTTGTGGTCCTTGTCGTTCTCCTCGTAAGGACGATAGGGCAGCCCGCGCAGCCGCCCTCGTCGCGCGAGCCGGCCGAGGAAATTGTTCGGGCGCGTTACGCCCGCGGGGAGATCAGCCGCGAGGAGTACGAGCGCGTCCTGGCCGACTTGCGGCGCGACCGGGCAGCATGACCGGGGAAGTCCTCAGGGTACCGTAGGGCTCCTTGAGCAGGTTGCAACCTCGCCTCAACGCAGCCCGCCGAGCTCGTCTTTCGCCGGCGAGAGGTCCCGAGGTATGGGAGCGGCGCTAAACCGCGTTCGTAAGTAGACGGTTTGTGCGCTTTGCGCCGACGTGCTCGCTGTGGCGATTCCGTTCATTGCGTGGAATAGTTTCGCTGAACAGGTCGGCGCGCAACTAACGGACATCGTCATCCGAATGCGCCTGCCGGCTAATACCGCGGGAATGTGCGATGTCGTTCTGGTGGCGATCGACGACGCGACGGCAGCGCGGTATGGTTCTCTGCCCCTTCGCCGCGGCGGGCCTTGAAAGACTCTCTCAAGGGCCAGGTTCGAGGCGACAATTGCCGCGAGGGCAGGCTTCCCGCGAGGGGCCGAATCCGGCCCCTCGCAAATGCGGTTGGCCCGCCGGTGCTATTCCCTCAGGCGGTAGGCGGTGAGCACGCAACCGGGGATTGCGGGGATTGCGGCTGCAATGTTGCGCGGCTCTGCGAACTGGATTATTGGAAAAGCTCCTGGCGCTCTTATGTTAAGATGAACGCGAGTGGAAGCTACGTGACCTTGCTTCGCGGGATGTTTTTGGCGCGCCTCGCAGCCGCAGCTCTGCTGCTGGTAGCATCTCCGGGTGTGTCCAAAGTCGTTTGCATCTCGCCAACGGGTCACGAAGCCGTCGAGGATTTATGGGCGCTCTGTTGTGGACCGGGAGGTGACGCGCCCGGTGCTTCCTTTTCAGGACTGACTCCTTGTCAGGGTTGCACGGACTTCCCCGTCGTCCCAAGAATCGAAATTAAGAGCGCATGGACGGATGCGTCGCGCGTCGTGAGCGTCGAGACTTCTGCGCTCCCTATGATGATCCCATTCCGGCAGGACCAGGCTGCTGGCATCAGATCCGCCTTTAATCTTGAACGCCTGTTCGATCCCGCCGGCTCCCCGCCTCCGCCCACATCCCTTCGCTGCTGATATTTCGCCGCTGATCTGATCCGGACCGGCAGAACGCGCCGTGTGCGGGCCGCGTTGCCGTCTGCATTCAAAATCTTTATCTCTGAGGTCTCTAAGTATGCTCTTGCGTCATTCCTTGGTGTTTCTAGCCATGGTCGGCGCCGGGACGACAGCGAGGCTGCCACGCGCTTGCGGGCAGCCGGTTACCCCGGCATCCGCCGCACAGTTCGTATCCGACACCGGCGGCGAGTCCCTCGACAGTCTTGTCGCGGCCGCTCTCAAACGCAACGGTGATCTCCTGGCCGCCCGGCAGCGAATCGCCGAAGCGCAAGGTTTGCTGACGCAGTCCAGGCTGCGAATCAATCCGGCAATCGATGCGAGTTTCGCGAGCGGCAGGGTTCTGAACAGCCCCGGAGAAAGCGACTTCACAATCGGGTACTCCCACACGTTTGAACTTGGCGGCAAGCGCGACCGCCGGGTAGAAGTGGCGGGCCTTGGCGTGGAACTCGCCACGCTGGAGATCGCGAACCGCGAGCGTCTGCTGAAGGCCGAGGTGAAGACGCGCTTCGCCGAGGCCCTCGCAGCGGCGCGCAACTTGACTTCCACAGAGCAACTCCTCGATCTCAATCAACAGAGCTACCGGATCGCCCAGGCGCGAACTCGCCAGGGGGAGGGCACGCAGCTTGACGAAGGGCTGTTGCGGGTCGAGGTGAACCGGATCGCATCAGACAGAGTCCTGTTCACAAACCAGATCGAGCGCGCGTTGCTGGAGCTGAAAACTCTCGCCGGGATCAGTCCCGGCGAACCTCTGAAACTCACCGGGGCCCTCTCCGCCCCGAAGTTGGGCGTCACCCTCGACCAGGCGGTGACGCGGGCGCTCGCCGATAGACCCGATCTCAAAGCCGCACGGATGGACGAATCACTGACCGACGCGGAGACACGACTTGCGAAATCGGAGGCCGTCCCCAATCTGGTTGGTTTCACGCGGTACTCGCGTATCACCGCCCAGTTCGACCAGTTCGGTCTCACCGCGCCGGGAGGCTCGGCCGCCCCCATTCGCGATACCGACAACCTCCTGACGGGCGGGATCTCGATCAACCTGCCGCTGCGGAATCGCAACCAGGGTAACATCCAGGCGTCGGTCGCGAGACATCAGAATGCATCGTTGCGGCGGCAGTACCTGGAGCGCGTGGTCCGCCAGGAGGTGCAGGCGGCGATGGGCCGATACGAGGCTGCGGCCAAGGCGCTCAGCGTCTTTGACCAGGGGGTCGTGCAACA